>JAMXLI010000118.1 GCA_024281115.1 Terriglobales bacterium
CCCTGGGCCGCGGGCAACTTGTAGTAGTTCGCGAAGCTCAGCTTTCCGTCCTGCAGATGAAAGATCGCGTCCGCGCCCCACTTGTTCGGATCGTTGGCACGGCAGCGCGCGCCCAGGCCGCCGCCCCACTCGTCGGTGAATAGCACTTTGCTGCCGTCATTGGAGAAGGTCGCGGAATGCCAGTAGGAGTAATTGGGATCGTTGACCGCATCCACGCGCTTGGGATGAGCCGGGTCCTTGATGTCGAGCACGATTCCGTTACCCGAGCACGCGCCCGCCGCCAACCCCATCGCGGAGTACACCGTGATGTCGTGGCATTGGTCGGTGTCCACCGGTTTTTCCGCGCCCTTTTTCCCGTGCGTGCCGCCACTGTTCAGCCCGTTGATGGCGCCGGTACGCGCATCCATGAAAACGCGCGGGCTGGATACTATCTTGGCTTCCTGCGGCGCGGCCAACGGCACCTTGATTACGTCGATGCGAAACAGCGCCGTGTTCTGGTCTTTGTCCGGCTTTTCTCCCGAGCACCCGGGCAGCTCTTCGGGCTGGCGCACAAACGAGGTCCCCGAGACGTAGATGTACACGTTGTCCTTGTCGTTCGGGTCAACCACCAGGGTATGCGTATGGGACCCGCGGCAGGTTTGCACCGCTGCCAGCTGCTTGGGGTTCTGGATGTCGGAAATGTCGAAAATCCTTACGCCGCGGAAGCGCTCGGGTTGCGCTACCGGAATGCGGCGCTTCTTCTCTTTCGTCTTATCGGCTGCCTCGCCCGCCGGCGGCGGAGGCTCGGGCGGAAATCCCTGCGTGCCGCAATCCAGACGCCCGTTGGGCATTTCCACCGACATGAACATCAGGTTCTTGTACACCGATACGTCGCCCTGCCCGCCCGGGCACACCATCGACGTCAGCAGGCGCGCGTGGGCCGGGTCCGCAATGTCGTAAATACTCATGCCATAAAAATTTCCCTGAAACAGGTGGTTGCCCTGGAAGGCCATGTCGGAGTTGGCGAACGCAAGTTGCGCGATCACCGGGTGCACCGACTTGGGAATCTTGGGATTGTTTCCCATGCCCAGCTGGGCCACCATCTTCTGCACCTTGGGATCGTCGGGATCGCTGGCTCCCAGTTGAAACGCGTCCGGCTTCTTGATCAGGCGGAGGTGGCGGATGCCCATCGCCGCTTCCCCAGCGTTGTACAGGCCGGGGGAGAGCTTGGCGCGCGGGTCGTTCGGATTCGACCCGGTCATTCCCGGCGGCAGGGCGGGCGCGGGCTCGGGCGTAAACAGGTCCTCTTCCTCGTTGTCCTCCGCCTCGGGCGCAGGCTTTGCTTTCTGCGCAGCGGCGGGCGGCGGCGTATTGGAAGGCTGCCCCTGCTGGGCTTGCGTGCGGGGTGCACTGAGGCAAAACATAACCAGGGCCAACATCGTAAACAGGACAGCACTGCGCGCTCGGATCATCGTTGCTCCTCTGATTTTTTCTTTGCCAGCATATCCTGCATGATTCGGATCTCCGCCCGTTGCGTGTTGTCCGCGTCGCTGGCGAAGTTGAACAGCTCCGCATCTTGTCCTGCGCCGGGCGTGTCAAACAGTTCTTGCACCATGGTCAAGGCGCCCTGATGATGCTGGATCATTCCCGCCAGGAAGAGCCGGTCGAATTCGCCCCCCAGGGCTTGGCGCAGCCGGTCCATCTGCTCCGGCGAGAGCATCCCGGGCATCAGCATGGTGGTTGCCTGCGGCATGTTCATGCCCGGCATGCTGCGCGAGGAGTCCACCGTCGGCTCACCGCGGGTGCCCAGCCAATGCTTCATAAACCTGATTTCATCCGTCTGCGAGCGGCGGATGCGCTCCCCCAGGGACTTCAGGTTTGCATCCTCACTGTGCGACGCGATCATGGCCGTCATCTCGATGGCTTGGGCATGATGCACAATCATGTCGCGAACGAACTGCGCGTCGGCGGCCGATTGCGGCGGCAGGAGCGCCCGCGTCGAATTCGGCAACCTCTGGCTGGGCGCCCCCGGCGCGCCCGGTTGCACCACCACCGGCGGCGGGCCCGCCTGCTGCCCCGGCGCTGCAGCCGATACAAAAAAGAAGACCGCGCCCGCACCGCCAGCGAGCAGCGCGCTCCGGCGCGCGGCAAGCACTCGCGTAAGGCTGAAGCTGGGTTGGCGGGTGACGCGAATGGGGGTGTGGGCTCCGGCGCTGGAAAGCTTCATTCCGATGCGGCCAAAGATATTGTCACGAAACCGCATATTTTTCAAAAGCCCGCAGCCTGCTCCTCGATTCTGCCGCACAGAATCCTTGACACACCTCCAGCGTCATCATCAACTACGCATGCATTCGGCTTCATCGCCCCTGTGCGCCTGGGAATGAGTGTTGCGGCCTTCGCCCGCTATGGCATGAACCCGGCAGACGCAGCTCTGGCAAGCCTCCGCGGCGATGTGATCAACATCGTCCTGGGAACGGTGTTCCTGGCGGTCGCGGCGACAGCCTCCGCCATCGCCGCCCTGCGCTGGCGCCGGGGCGCTCGCATCCTGGCATGGTGCGGAATTTTCAGCGGGACCTATGGCCTGCAAAAACTGGGGGAGAACCCCACTCTTCTGGCGGTGCTGCCGCGCTTCCTCCAACCGGCAGCTCCCTACGTGAATACGGCGGTCAGGTATCTGCTTTTGGTGACTGCCTTGTGCGCCTGGCGCGAGCTGACCCTGGGCAAACTTCGGCGCCTCGTCCAGGTGGGCGTCTTTATCGGCTTGGCGATTGCGGTGGTGGGCATCGTCACGTTCTTGCTCGGCGGCCCCTCCGCCTCATGGATGTTCTACAACAATCTGCTGGCAGTTGTTGCCGTGCTCGTGCTGATCGCGGCTGTGCTGGTTCCAGGATTGTCCCGCTTTTTCGTGATCTCCACGGATCACCGCGTGCTGGCGGCCGGCACTCTCGTGTTCGCGTTGCAGGTGCTGTACACCAACCTGGGCACGGTGCTGAATTACCAACCGCTGCCCTGGGTGGACGTACTGGGGTTTGCCGCCCTGTTGTTTTCCCTGGGATACGTGGCCCTGCAGATCTTGTTCACCAACGAGCGCCGCCTGCTGGCCATCGAGACGGAACTGGAGACCGCCCGGCAGATACAATCCTCCATCCTTCCCGCGAGTGTTCCCGACCTGGAGAACCTTCGGATTGCCGCTTCTTACCAGCCCATGACCGCCGTGGCCGGCGATTTCTATCAATTTGTCCGCGCCGACGACCACCATCTGGGCATCCTGGTGGCCGACGTGGCCGGACATGGCATCCCCGCCGCACTCATTTCTTCCATGATTAAGGTGGCGATGCAATCGGTTGCTGCCCATGCCCATGACCCCGCGCAGGTGCTTGGCGGCTTGAATCGCATCCTGTCGAGCGAAGCGCAGGGACAGTTGGTCTCGGCAGCCTATGCTTGGCTCGACACCGAGGACCGCAGCCTGCTCTACTCCGCTGCCGGGCATCCTCCGCTGCTGTGCTGGCGCCACACCCGGGGCGAGATTCAGCCTATCGAATCGAATGGGTTGTTGTTCGGAGTGAGTCTCGACTCCGCTTATCCCGTGTGCCGCGTCCCGCTTGCGCCCTCCGATCGCCTCCTGCTCTACACCGATGGCATTACCGAAACCGAGAACGCCGCTGGGGAAGCGTTCGGCGACCTGCAACTGGAGAGGGTGGTACGCGATTGCCGGCGCCAGCCCGCCGCGGAGTTGTCGCGCCAGGTGCTCTCCGAACTGAAGAGCTGGCGGCCCGCCGCCGTAACCCAGCAGGACGACGTCACGCTGATTGTCGTTGACGTGCTTTAGAATCGAAGCCGCAGCTCATGTTTGCAGAACACATCGGTCAAAAGCTTCTCCGATAATTCTGAAGATGAATGCCAATCGCCTGACAACATCTCTCCGCTGTGTGGCAGCGATCACCGTGTTCGCTGCCGTTTCCCTGGCGCAGCCATCCACACCGCCCCAACTCCTGGATCGCCTGGCGGGAAACTGGGTCCGGCAGGGCGTGATCGGCGGAAAACCAACCACGCACGACGTGGAAGCCGATTGGGTGCTCAACCGTGAGTATCTCCGGCTGCACGAAGTTTCGCGCGCGAAGAAAAACAATGGCGACCCGGCGTACGAGGCCATCGTCTTCATCGGTTGGGACTCGAAAGCCCAGGAGTACCGGTGCCTGTGGCTGGACAACACCTCTGGCGGAGGTTTGTCGGTCCCCACCGCGCGCGCCCAACCCCAAGAGCACGTCATCCCCTTTGTGTTCGTGATTTCTTCCACCGAATCACTGCACACCACGTTCACCTATGATCCCGCGTCGGGCACGTGGAAGTGGACGATTGATGATGTTAAAGATGGAAAAGCGGACCGCTTTGCTGACGTTACGCTGCGACGCCGGCCGGGAAGTTAGCCGCTGCGCCTGCCCCGCCCCAACACAAATCATTGCCTAAAAGCCGTGGCCCAGCGCAGAATAAGCGCCGCACGCTCATTGTGGGAGCTGTTATGCAGATGCGCGGAACCGCAATCCTTGCCCTCGTGCTCGCCTGCGCCGCGGCCGCACTGGCCGGGGCCGGACCGCGGGGAGCTTCGCATTCTTCCCACGCTTCCTCGCGCGGGCGCTCCTCCCACGCCTCGCACGCGCGCTCCCACTCCCGGGCGCGGCGCTCCCATCGCCGCATCAAGCGCAGCGCGCGGGCGCGCGACGCCTTCATGCGCCGCCAACCGTGTCCCTCCACCGGGCGCAGATCGGGACGCTGTCCCGGCTACGTCATCGATCACGTCCGCCCGCTCGAGTGCGGTGGAGCGGATGATCCCTCGAACATGCAGTGGCAGACGGTGCCCGCCGCGAAGGCCAAAGATCGCACCGAACGGAACTGCCGCTGAAGGCCTGCACTCCTTCGGCGGCTGCACGTAGCGGTTCGCCTGCTTAAGCCCAGCCCTGCGGCCGTGCCGAACTGAGCTATGGAGGGACAGGCCTGCTGGCTCGCGCTACTCATTTGTGACTTTCCGCGCCCAGCCGATACAATGACGTCGAGCTTCCACCACCCAGCGAAAGCATGCGCATCCCCGGATTTCTGCGGACGTTCCCACTCTCCGGCTTGGCCCTGACTCTGGCACTGACCCTGCTCGCGGCCGGATGTGGCGATGTTTTCCGCCCCGTCGCCAATCCCGTCGCCGGTCCTCCGGGCGATCCCCGGCTTTTCCACCTGGAATTCGTGCTCAACGACAACGGCTCTGCCAATGCCGGCAGCGCACTGCACATTGATGTTTCCGGCGACAGCAAGCTGGCGGCGCTGCCCGTGGGCGTCCACCCGGTGCACGCCGCCATCCAGCCGCCCTCGCAGGCCCGGCTATTCATCGCCGACAGGGGCAACGATACGGTGGCGAGCTACTCGCCTTCCTTCAGCGGCGTCACTCCGCTCATCACCACGCTGCCCGCCGGCTCGCACCCGGTGTTCTTGGCCACCACGGAAAGAACCAGGATGTACGTGGCCAATTCGGGCACCAATTCGGTGGGGGTTATCGGCGGCAACTCCGAGGTGGTCACCAACCTCATTCCGGTGGGCACCAACCCGGTTGCCATGGCGGAAACTCCCGATGGCAAAAAGCTTTACGTTTTGAACAATGGAGACAACACGGTCAGCGTGATCGATACCGGCGCGCTTGCCGTGACCACCACCATCCCTTCCGGCGCGGCGCCGGTATGGGCCCTCATCAGTCCCGACGGACTGGCGGTCTACGTCTTGAACCAGGGAGACGGCACGCTCTCGGTGGTGAGCACGGTCACCGACACGGTGATCGCCACCTTGCCGGTGGGCGCTTCGCCCAACTTCATGTACCTGGAGAAGAACTCGAACCGGCTCTACGTGACCAACAGCGGCGCCGACACGGTGAACGTCTTCAGCACCGCCGTGACTCCGCCCACCCCGGTAGCGGCCATTCACGTGGCCCCGGGTCCGGTCTCGGTGGCGGCGCAGCCCAATGGCCGGCAGGCATACGTGGGCAGTGTGCAGGTGAGCGGGGGCGCCGTGACCGCCACCATGACGGTGATTGACGTGGCCAGCAACACCGTGACCGCCACTTTGCCCTTCACGCCCGTCCCTCAGGCGTGCGATTCGAGCGTGCGCTTCCGCGTGTCCGTGGCCGCTTCCGCGGACAACACGCGGGCTTACCTGGCGAGCTGCGACGCGGGCTCCACGTTCGTGATTAATGCCGCCAACAACACGCAAGTGACCCAGTTGAGCTCTCCGCCCAGCGCCGCCCCGCCTGCCTCTCCGGGCGCGCAGCCCCCGCCGCAGAATCCGGTATTCCTTCTCTCCGGGCCGTAAGCTTGCGGCTCAGCCGCCTCAGCTGGGGGAAGTGGTCGAAAAATACCCGGAGAAAGCCCGTCCTGGGCGGAAGCGCAGCCTTGAAGCGGTAGTCGCGGAGCCGCGCCGGCTCTTAATCTCCCGGCTGTGGGCTGGGGCGGTCGAGTGCCGCGCCCCGCACCTTCTGCCTTCCAAACAATCCCTTCACCAGCAGGTAGAGCACGGGGATGAAAAACAGGTTGAGCAGGGTAGAGGCGATCATGCCGCCAAACACCGTCGTTCCCACCGAGTGCCGTCCCGCCTCGCCGGCGCCTTTGGCGACCACCAGCGGCACCACGCCCAGGATGAAGGCAAACGAGGTCATCAGGATGGGCCGCAGGCGGATGCGCGCCGCCTCAATCGCCGCCTCCATCACCGAGAGGCCGCGCGCGCGCAACTGCTCCGCGAACTCCACGATCAGGATGGCGTTCTTGCTCGACAGGCCGATCAGCATGACCAGCCCGATCTGGCAGTACACGTCGTTCTCCAGCCCGCGCAGCCATTGCGCTCCCACCGCGCCCAGCAGCGCCATGGGCACCGCCAGCATTACGATAAAGGGCAGCGCGAAGCTCTCGTATTGCGCCGCCAGCGTCAGGTACACCACCAGCATGCCCAGGCCGAACAGCATGGCCGACTGGCCCCCGGAACGGATTTCCTCGAACGAAAGCCCCGTCCAGTCGTAGGTAAAGCCGCGCGGCAGCACGCGGTCCGCCAGCGCGCTCATGGTGGCGATGGCGTCGCCCGAGCTGTGGCCGGGAGCGGCGGAGCCGTCAATTTCCGCTGAGCGGAACAGGTTGTAATGGCTGATCACCTGCGGCGTGGTGGTTTGCTCCACCCGCACCAGGTTGTCGAGCGGGATCATCGCGCCCGTGTCGGAGCGCACGTAATACTCGCGGATGTCGCGCGGCTCCGCGCGGAAGCGGCGGTCCGCCTGCACGTACACCCGGTACGAGCGATTGTTGAAGTCGAAGTCATTGACGTACTGCGATCCCATGTACACCTGCAGCGTGTTCGCGATCTGCGAAAACGGTACTTGCAGGCTCTTGGCTTTCTCGCGGTCAATCGTCACCAGGAACTGGGGATCATTGGCGCTGAACGAGGTGAACAGGCCCGCCAGGTTGCGGTTCGCGTTTCCTTTCTGCGTCAGCTCGCCCGTCACCTGGGCCAGCTGGGCGGGCGTGTGGCCCCCCTGGTCCTGCACCACGAACTGGAAGCCGCCGAAAGTTCCCAGGCCCTGCACCGCGGGCGGAGGGAAGGGCACTACGATGGCGCCCGAGATACGCGAAAGTGGCCCCCGCAGCCGCGCGATGACCGCGCCGGCGCTGTGCTCGTCGGTCTTGCGCTCGCTGAAGGGCGTCAGCGTGGCGAAGACCAGCGCCCGGTTCGACGCATTGCCCGAAAAGTTGAATCCGCCCACCGCGAACACGCCCGTGATCTCCGGCATCTTCTGCAGCTCGTTGGTCACCTGGCGGTCGATCTCCGTGGTGTAGTCCAGGGAAGCGCCCTCCGGCGCTTGCACCGCCACGATGAAGTAACCCTGGTCTTCATTGGGCACGAAACCCCGGGGCACGCGCTGGTACACCAGCCAGGTCAAGGCCAGTCCGGCCACGAAGACCGCCAGCGCCGGGATGCGGTGGCGCATCACCAGGCTCACCGTCCGCCGGTATCCCTCGATAAGCGCCGTGATGCCCCGGTTGATCGTTCCAAAGACGCGTCCGTGCCCGCCGTGCTCCCGTCCCAGCCACAAGGCGGAAAGCGCCGGCGTGAGCGTGAGCGCGTTGAAGGCCGAGATCGAAACCGAGAAAGCGATGGTCAGCGCGAATTGCCGGAACAGGATTCCCGTGGTGCCGGGGAAAAATGCCACCGGCACGAATACCGACACCAGCACCAGCGAGGTCGCGATCACCGCGCCCGCCACCTCGCGCATGGCCACCGAGGCGGCATTGTGCACTTCCGTGATGCCCTCGGTGATGTGGCGCTGCACGTTCTCGATGACCACGATGGCGTCGTCCACCACCAGTCCCGTAGCCAGCGTCACCCCGAACAGCGTCAACGTGTTGATGGAAAACCCCAGCAGCTTGACGAAGGCAAAGGTGCCCACCAGCGAAACCGGGATGGTGACCGCCGGGATCAGCGTGCTCCGCCAGTCCTGCAGGAATATGAAGATCACCAGCACCACCAGCACAATCGCCTCGCCCAGGGTGAGGATGACGTCCCAGATCGACTCCGAGACCACCTGCGTGGTGTCGAACGCCACCCGGTACTGCATCCCCGGCGGGAAGTAGCGCGAGAGCCGCTTCAGTTCCGCCTGGGCATCGCGGTTGACCTGCAGCGCATTGGCGGTGGAAAGCTGCATCAGCCCCAGGCCCACCGCATCGTGGCCGTTGAACTGCAAATTCGAGCCGTAATTTTCCGCGCCCAGTTCCGCCCGGCCCACGTCGCGCAGCCGCACCAGGGTGCCGTCGGGCGCGGTCTTCAGGATGATGTCTTCAAACTGCTGCGGCTCGCTCAGCCGGCCCACCGCGCGCACGCTGATCTGGTACGACTGCCCGCTGCGCGCCGGCGGCTGTCCCACCTGCCCCGCCGCCACCTGCACGTTCTGTTCGCTCAGCGCGTTCACCACGTCCCCGGCCGTCAGCTGCCGGCTGGCCATGCGCGACGGATCCAGCCACAGCCGCATGGAATACTTGCGCTCGCCGAAGATGATGACGTCCGAGACGCCCGGCACCCGCTTCAGCGCGTCGCGCACGTACACGTCCAGGTAGTTGCTCAGGAAGATGCTGTCGTATTGCCCGTTGTCGGAGTAAAAAGCCGCTCCAAACACGAAGTTGCTCGACGACTTGCTGATCGTCACCCCCGTCGTCTTCACCTCGTTGGGCAGGCGTCCCAGCGCGGCGTTCACCCGGTTCTGCACGTCCACCGCCGCCAGGTCGGGATCGCGGTTCAGGTCGAAGGTCGCGATGATGCTGCTGGTACCGTCGTTGCCACTGCTGGAAGTCATGTAGCGCATGTTCTCGGCGCCGTTGATCTGCTGCTCCAGTAGCGTGGTCACCGAGGTTTCCACCGCTTGCGCGCTCGCCCCGGTATAAAAACTGCTGACCACCACCTGCGGCGGCGCCAGCTGCGGATATTGCGCGATGGGCAGCGTGGGGATCGCCACCGCGCCCGCCAGGATGATCAGCAGCGCGCAAACCGTCGCAAAAATCGGCCGTCGAATGAAAAAATCTACAAACATGGTTTCCGGATGTTGCTAAAGGATGGCACGCTAGCGCCCACGTACCTGCGCCCCACGACTGCCGCGCCCCCGCTCGATGAGAACGCGACATTCCCCGGGGCCAATGTGGGGGATCGATCTGCGGCCCTTCGGCGCCGGGCGCCTCTACGTTTGCGGTGTGACCGCGGTGCCGTCCACCAGCACTTGCGTCCCCGAGGTGATTACTTTGTCGCCGGCCTTCACGCCCGCCAGCACCACGTAGTCGTCGCCCAGCATGTCGCCCACCTGCACCTTGCGCTGCCGCGCCACCAGCCCGCCCTTGCCGTTGTCCTCGGCGATAAAGGCGAAATACTGCCCGTTGATGCGTGACACCGACAGCACCGGGATCACCAGCCCGGGATGCGAGCCCCAGATCACCCGCGCGCGCGTGAACTGCGCCGTGCGCAACGTGCCCTGGCGGTTGGAAATGGCCGCCTTGGCCAGCACGGTCTGCGTCTGGTTGCTCACTTCCGGCGAGATGAAGTTCACCCGCCCCTCGGCCAGCGGCTTATCGTCGGCGTCGAGGATCTCCACCGGCATGCCGTTGCGTAAGGCCCGCGCCCGCTCCACCGGCACCTCCACGTAGGCTTCGAGCGCGCCCGGCTGGTCCACCGTGGTCAGCACCGTCGCCGGGTTCACGCGGTCTCCCACGCGCACCGGGATGTCGCCCACGATGCCCTCGCGCGGCGCCAGCACGCGGTAATAACGCAGCTGCACCTGCTCCTGCCGCACCTGCGCGTCCAGCGCCGCCAGCTGCGCCTTGGCCGAGTCCAGCGCCGCCCGCGCGCTGTCCAGGTCCTGCTTCGAGACCACCCCCGCCGCGTACAACTGGCTGCTCCGCTCGTACTGCTGCTGCGCCCAGCGCAGGTCGGCTTGCTTGGCGATGCGTGTGCCTTCCTGGCTGTGCACCGTCGCCTCCTGCTTCAGCGGATCAATCTGCATTAGCGGAGCGCCCGCCTTCACGCGCTCGCCCGAGCGCACGTAGATCTGCACGATTTGCCCGTCCACCTGCGGGCTGATCACCGCCGAATTGCGCGACTTGAGCGTGGCCACGTAATCGGAGCTGTCGTTGACCACGATCGAGCGCACCGGCTCCATCTTCACCGGCGTGGCCGTCGGCGCCGCTGCCGCCGCCGAGCCCGAGACGTTGCCCGTGCTGCATCCCGCCAGCAGCGCCGCTGCCATCGCGCACACCGCCCCGTACATGGATACTCGCTGCATAATTGAATAGAAAAATCTAGGCTACCACGCGGGCTAACGGCGAAGGCTGGTCCCGAGGGCCGCGCTCCTTCTTAGATTCCCAAGGCGGCAAAAAATCTCAATTTTTGTGGAGGTTTTCTGCGGATGGCGCCGATCGGGATACCAGGACAGATGCTGGAAACAGCCGAGGGCGGGCGTCGAGGCCGGCCCGGCGTTCTTGGCCGCACGCGGAAACCCAGCGGGCGGCGCCGGTTCAGGCGCGGCTGCACACCCCGTAACGCTGCCACAGCCGGAACCACGGATTCGAGGCGTACATCTCGTCGTGTCTCCGGTTGGCGGCCTCACGGTCGGCCGGGCGCGGGCGCCGCGTGTCGGGCAGCGCCAGCAGGCGCTCCAGCCACTCGATTTCGAAAATCGTCTTCTCCGCATCCATAATCAAAGTCTGATGCAAGCTCGACCGATTCTAATCGTTTTTTTCTGACCGGCACGGCTGAATATTCCACATGCCGAAGCGTCCCCCGCCGCGGTACGGTCCAGGGGCTGCCGGAGCGTTTCCCCTGGTCCCCGATGGCAACGGCCCGGCGATCTCGCCGCCTTGGCCGGGCGGGAAGGGCTGCGAGCGCCGCTACGACTCCCACTTCCTCGCGCTCAACTACCCTCCGGGCGTAGCCAGGGAATTGCTTTGCTCCTCCAGACGCTGGCCGGATACTTGTCCCGCAGCTCCTGGGCCACCTGCCCCAGGACCGCGTGATCGTGGGTCGCGCTGTACTGCGCCACCGCCCGCCAGTACATGGCTTCCGCCGCAAAGTGCGAGTCGCGGGCATGCTCGGCCACCTCGCCATACCAGCGCGCGGCATCGCCGTATTTTTTCTGCGCGAAGGCGATGCGCCCCAGGCCATTCTTTAGCGCCGCTGCGAAATCCTGCCTGGGCAGGTAGCCTTCCAGCCGCACGCGCTCTTTGCCGGACGCGTCCAGCAGCAGCACCGTTGGGGTCCAGACCGCATCGAAGCGGTGGAACCATGCCGGGTGCTCCTTGATGTGCGCTTCCACCGGAAGAAAGTTGGCGTGGATGAACTCGGCCGTCTTCTCGTCTGCATAGGACTCGGCCTCCAGCCGAGCGCACGCGCCTCACGCCGGCGCCGCGCTGAAGTCCAGCAAGATGGGACGGGATTGCTCCCTGGCCGCGGCCAGCGTCCCGTCAATGTCCTTGCTCCAATGCACGCCCATGGGTCTCCTCCGGAAGAGGGATTGTGCCACGGCTTACGACCGCAGTCGACGCGCCCGTCAGATTGCACCGGCGCCGGTGCGCTCAGCTCCGCTCCTCGCGATTAGTAGAAGCGCCGCACGCCTCCAGGGCTCGCTTGCGATTAAGTTGTCCGCCCGCAGCCGGATCCCGTGCTGACGCCTTAGCTGGATCAGCCTTGAGCGGATAAGTGCGCCGGGTGAACGCCTTAGCCGAGTTACTATTCGGCGTGACGTTGAACCAACCCGATAAGAAGCACACCTGTCGCCGGCATCACGTAAACAGAAATTCAGAAGCACCCGAACCCGTGGATGTACGATGAGAGCAGACTCACCCCAGGCACCAGCTGCGCAGGGCGGGTTCTTTCACTTTGTCCCTGACGCGAGACTCATCCTGGGCATTCAGCCTGGAGCCTGTTCAACTGTTGTACAGGCGCTCGCATGCTGATCCTTGGTTTCTCGTTGCTGCTGGTCTTCTGCGCCTGCGCAGTTTGGCGTCTCTCCGCCCGAGCGCCGCGGCATCGCTATGGCTGGCGGGCAGTGTGGCGATTGGCGTGCCTGATTGCAGCCCTGCGGGTGGGCGCACTGTGGCTGGGGCAAGCTGGGCTTGCCAGGTCTGACTGGCTGCAGGTCCCGGCCTATTTCGCTTTGATGCTGGCCTTGCCGGAAATCTACCTCGTGCGGGCCGCGCGCGCCGACCCAGTCCGGTGGGCCCTGTGGGGCACCGCGATCTTGACGGCGACCAGCTTAGGGTGGGCAGTGGTGTTCTGCTGGGTCGCGAATCGTCTCCGCTCCAGGACGATTGAGTCAAGTCGCTCGATCGCGCGACGCCCTGGCGATTAGCGATTCGTCGGCGCGATGCCCTCCCAAGGCGTTCCGGTGGCGATGTTTCACGCGATCAAAACGCCGATCAGGCGGCGTGGTTGTCCGCTTCCAGTCCGCGGACGCTTGAGTCAAGTCGCTCGATCGCGCGACGCCCTGACGATTAGCTATTCCTCGCGGCCGGCGCGATCCCTCCAAAGGCGTTCTGCTTGCGATGTTTCACGCGACCAAAGCGCCGATCAAGGCGGGGATTGTCCGAGCCACAACTTCACCGCCTCGCCTCTCCCGCCCAGCGTCACAGTGGCATCTTCGCAGCGGACTTCGGAAGCCCTGTCCTGAGGTGTTGAACTTCCCCGCAAGGTCATGATGTACTGTTAACGCAAACCGGCCGACGTAGCTCAGTTGGTAGAGCAGTCGATTCGTAATCGACAGGTCATCGGTTCAAGTCCGATCGTCGGCTCCATCCCTTCAATCAACATCATCATCCACGAAGATCGCGCCTGAGCTATTTGCCCCGCCGGAAGCCTGGTCGAAGCTTCTACGTGAAAGCCGCTTGAGTCTCCACACCCTCTTCGCGGTGCTGGCGAGGTGATGAGAGTTGCGCCGGTGGAAGGAGGAAGGGCCGCTTCGTGCGCGCGGCCCCCCAATCAGTAGTGGGCCGTCACTTGTCTACATAAGGGCGCGGTACCGGGCTGATTTGCACTGCAGAGTTCCTGTCCAGCCGTGCCGGCAGGAAGGGGAGTAA
>JAMXLI010000119.1 GCA_024281115.1 Terriglobales bacterium
TGCTCGGCTTTTCCATGGGCGGCAATATCGTGCTCAAGCTTGCGGGCGAGTGGGATGGGCAGGCGCCCGCTCAAGCGCGCGGGGTTGCCGCCGTATCTCCGGCCCTCGACCTTGCCGCCTCGGCGCAGGCGCTGCACCTGCGCAGCAACCGGCTCTACGAGCTGTTTTTCCTCTGGAGCCTGAAGCGCCGCCTTCGTCATAAAGCGCGGCTTTTTGCCGGGCGCTATGACCTGGCCCGCTTGCGCCGGCTGCGCAGCCTGCGGGATTTTGACGACCGCATTACCGCTTTTTACTGCGGATTCGGGAGCGCCGAGGATTACTACGAACAGGCCAGCGCCGCCCAGGTCGTGGCACGCATCTCGCTGCCCACACTGGTCCTGCACGCGCTCGACGACCCTTTCATCCGCATCACGCCCGCATCGCGCCAGAAGCTGCGCGAAAATCCCTGCGTGCGCTTCGTCGAAACCGAGCACGGAGGCCACTGCGGTTTCCTGGCTCCAGCCCGCGGCGGCAGCGACGGACGCTGGGCCGAGGACCGTGTCATCGAGTTCTTCCGCCGCCTCTAACGCCGCTCGGTTTACCATGCGGGCGTGCAGGCGGATTGGTCAGTTGAACTTGCCCCCGAGGACCCCACGCTCGAGTTGCCGTGGAGCTCGAGCGATCCCGCCATTCGCTATTTCGACTTGAAGCGCCACCCGGAGCTCATCTCCCAGGTGCCCGAAGCCGCGGCACATCCGCCGCTGCGGGACTTCCTTACCGCTTTGAACGCGGCGGCGTCGCCCTTCGAAACCGCTAAGTGCGATGGCTGGGCGTCGGACCAGATGGATGTGGACGACGAAGCCTTCGGAGCGGCGGCAAAGTTTTGCTCCTACGTTGACGTGGTGCCCCCGGAAGCGGCAAGGTTCTCGTTCCCCAGCCTGGAAGAGTTCGCCCGGCGCTTTCTCAAACTGCTGGCGCGCGCGCCTGAGATGCCCGCTGCCTGCGAGCTCGTCATCCGGCGCTGCTTTTACCACGAAGGACCTGACGGCGACCTGCGCGAGGGCTTCTATTTCACCCTGTATTGCAGCGGCTACGGCGACGACGAATCGCAGGCGCAGCAGAGTTGGGCGATCGCTTTAAATCTGCTGCAAAACGCCTTGCTGCAACTGGCGCGCGGGCCGGGGGCGCTGTAAGTCCGGCCTGCCACCGGGTGCGCTCGCTGACGCCAAGCCCCGAACCCAGCCCTGACAGGAGAGCCTGAAAAGAGGGCTGCGCGTTAAGACATTGTCACGGATTTTTTACCAAAGATTCACCTTGCGTTCATCATCCGCCTCCTGCAGCGCCACTACACTCAGCGCCACTTCTCTTGAGGAGGATGTCCAGTGCTTCTTCGCCGCTCAGCCCCCCTGGCGCTCATTGCGTTTTTTCTGTCGGCATTCGCCCATGCCACGCCGCCCTCCGGCCCGGTGCAGCATGTGCTCTTAATCAGCATTGACGGGATGCATGCTCTCGATTTCAAAAACTGCGCCAGCGGGCTCGCTGCCGTCAACAATGGCCAACCCTACTGCCCGCATCTCGCAGCCTTGTCGGAACATGGCGTGCAGTACCTGCAGGCCCTGGCTTCGCGTCCTTCCGATTCGTTCCCGGGACTAACCGCGCTGGTCACGGGCGCCACTCCTCGTTCCACTGGCGCTTACTACGACGTCAGCTACGATCGTTCGCTTTCCCCGCCTGCACAGACCACGCCGTACGGGATTCCTGGTGGAGCCAACCTCTGCCCCTCCGTGGTAGGCACGCAAGTGGGCAATGACGAAGAGATTGATCGCGACCTCACCAGTATCACCGCGGGCGGCGGCATCAACCCCGCATTCCTGCCGCGCGACCCCAAGAACGGCTGCCGGCCGGTGTATCCGCACACTTTCATTCGCGTAAATACCATCTTCGAAGTGGTGAAGGCCGCCGGCGGCTATACCGCGTGGGAGGACAAGCACCAATCCTACGAGCTGACCAAGGGCCGCAGCGGGGAAGGCGTGGACGACTTCTTCGCGCCCGAGATCAATTCCAACGTGACGCCGCTGAATTTCCCCGGCTACGACGTTGCCGGCTGTCACACCCTTCCCGACACCAATCCCGCTGACACCGGCGATTGGACCAAAAGTTTTCAGAATATTCAGTGCTACGACACGCTTAAAGTCCAGGGCATTCTGCACCAGATCCGCGGCCGCACCCACAATGGCTTTCATCCCGCCCCGGTGCCCGCTCTCTTCGGGATGAACTTCCAGGCGGTGAGCATTGGCCAGAAGCTGGTGCAGGGCTCAGATAACCAGGCCGGAGGCTACCTGGACGCGCTGGGAACGCCTACGCCGGCGCTGCTGGGCGAAATCCAGTTCGTAGACCACTCCATTGGCGAGATGGTGGAGGAACTGAAGGAGCACGGCCTTTTCGATTCGACGCTCATCATCATCAGCGCGAAGCATGGCCAGTCGCCAATTGATCCCGGACGGTTACTTCGGATCCCCGCCGACAATCCGGCGCTGCAGCCGCCCTCGGCGCTGCTCGGCGCCAATGTGGTCCAGGCGCTGGAAGACGACGTATCGCTCATCTGGCTGGGCGATCAGAGCCAGACCGCGTCTGCCGCGGAGACTCTCTCCAAGAATCTGGCCACGACCGGCGGCGGAGAGGTATTCGCGGGACCCTCGCTGCAGCTCCTATTCAGCGACCCGGCGAAAGATCCGCGCGTTCCCGACATCATTGTCAGCCCGAACGTTGGCGTCGTGTACACGGGCCACCAGGCGAAGGTCGCCGAGCACGGCGGGTTTGCCAACGACGATCGCAACGTGATCCTGTTGGTTTCCCACCCTCGGCTTCAGGAAACCATCTTCACCGGCGAAGTTCAGACCCGGCAGGTGGTGCCGACCATCCTTCACGCCCTCGGACTCGATCCCGACAAGCTGGACGCGGTCCGCCTGGAAGGCACCACCACATTGCCGGGGTTGCCGTTTTGATCACCGGACAATGCCGATGCTGTTTTGGAAAGAACCATGCACCCGCCCTTGGCAACCTTTCCCCGCCCCGCTGCCTCAACCCCACAGGGGGGCGGGGTGCTGAGGGCGACTTTACCGAGGCAGCGGAATGACTTACTGTTCACGTCCCCGGCCGGGGCGGTGCAGCGCTACCGTATTCGCGCCGGGAACGTGGAGTTTCAAAGGTCGCAGAACGCCGATTGGCGGCAGCTCACCAGCGACGAGGTACTCCAGCACCTTGTGTTGAACACGGTGGTCGGGAATTGGCTGCGTGGGCGCATGGGGTGGGCTGCGATCTATCCCGAGCCGGCCCCAGCAGACCGGTCCCGCTGACCGGTCGCCTGGCGCACTCGCTCAGGCTACTGCCGCGTCAGCGGCGCCGGCAGCACCCGGCGCGCCAGGCGGTGCAGTCGGTAATGTGCAAGCGTCAGCAGCTTCATGTGCCAGGCTCGCTTGCTGCGGCGCGCCGTCTTCGCCAGCGCTGAACACCCCTGTAGCG
>JAMXLI010000120.1 GCA_024281115.1 Terriglobales bacterium
GCCCACGCGGCTCATGGCGCTCAGTTCCACGTGATCGCCGTACACCGCCGATTCCGGCCCGAGCAGCGCTTTGTACATCTTGATGCGGCGGCGCACCTGCACCGCACCGACCGGGTCGGCGGTCACGGCCTGGTCCATGTAGGGCAGCCAGGCGAGAGACGGCGGAGTTCCGCAGGGGCAGCTCTGGGTCACGCTTTCCGGCTTGATGGCGCGCGTGGTCTGAAAAATCTCGCGGTACACGTCGGCCATGGCATTCACTGAATCCTGCGGTGACTTGTGATGGTGCGCCGGGTTGTAGCACATGGGAACGCTGTAGATGTTGTCCAGCTTGGAGCCATCAAAGCCCCAATCGCGGATGAACTTCTCCGTCAATTGCTTGTGGTAGGCCTGCACCTCCGGGACCGCGGGGCACAGCGCCGCCAGGTCGCGCGTCATGCGCGCGTGCTTGCCGTTCTTGTCGAGGATGAGCCAGTCGGGATGCTCGCGCACCACCTGGGAAACGACGTACTTGTGCGATTCCCATCGGCCTTGCCCGTCTTCCACGCCCAGCGGCAGCCACCACAGTTGCACCAGTTCGCCCTGGCGGTGGAAGTCGTCCACCATCTTCTTGATGGAGTCTCCTGGAAAAGTATCGCTGCGCGGGTTCCAATCGCCATATGTGTCGAACCAGCGATCGTCGAGCGTAGCCCACTTGATGCCCATCTCTTTCAGCTTGGGAATGGTGCCCAGCATTTGCGCGGGCGTGACGTTGAACTCGTATCCCCAACCGCACCAGCTTACGTTGTAGGCCTCGTTCGAAGGCTTGGGCAGGTTCCAGCCTTCCTTGGCCAGCACGCGCGACCACAGCCGCAGCGGCTCGTAAAAATCTCCGGAATACACGGCCACGAAGGTGCGCGGCGTCGAGTAAGTTTCGCCCGGCTTCAAGACAGTATCGGCCGGAATCTCGACGGCCGTGTTCACCCGCGCGTCGCGCTCCACCCGCACCGGCAGGTTCAGGGTGAGCGGCAGAGTTTCCACGTGGCCGACGGCTTCGCCTACCCGGCGCGTCCAGAATGCGACCACGGGAATGCCGCCGCCGTAGCCGCCCTTGACCGGCGCGCCCATCTGGTTGGGCTGCGTGAATGCGCGCGTCATTTTGAGGACGTCGTCTTTGCCCCAGTCGTAGCTCGAGCCCTGGAAGGACCACATGTCGTAGGGCGCGGCTTTGGGATCTTCCAGGCTGGCACTGAGCCGGTGCGTCTGCGTGACCACCTGCTCCAGGCGCGCGTCCGCCGCCCCCTGGTTGTGGTAGGCAACGCTGGTGAGCAGCAGGGTGGGAAAGGCGTCGTAGACCTCGGCCGTGAAGGTCTGCTGCAGGCCCCCGTCGGAGGCGCCGGCCGGTATTTCGACGCGTTTGCCGCGACCCAGCTTGCCGCTGGCTTCACTGCTGCGAGCGCGCGCAACATCGAGCGCAAACGTCACCCGTTTGCCATTCGCCACCACGTGGTTTCCGGCGCTGCTGCCGGAGGCCGGCGGATCATCCAGGCTTAGCCTGCTTCCATCTTGCAGCAAGAAGGCACGCACATAACCTGAGGACGCGATCTCGAATTCGGCTTTGCCCGTAGCCAGCACCACCCGGTTGCCGTCCGTTTTGACCTCGATTGCCGAAGGTTGCGGCTGCTGCGGAGAACTGGCCGCTGGTTGTTTCTGGCCGGAACAGCCGGACAGGATCGCCGCCAATAGCAGGGGCAGGATGGAAAGAGTCTTACGGCGAACGGGCTGCACCACGGTGATTTGTCTCACAGGATTCCGCCGATTCAGGCGCGCGAGCTTGCGCCGGGATTGTTCGAGCCGCTGATGATAAACCTTTCCCGGTGCCCGCCGCATTCCTGCTTTGCAAGGAATTAGGAGAATCTGATTTAAGCCAGGTTTGATTTGGGAATCAGCTGGGCACACAAATTCGGGCGAGTCGTCTTTGTCAGCGCGGCGGAGAGGCAACCGAGAAGCGCGCCACGGCCGAATTCGAGGTTGGCGGGTCCGCGGTGCTCGCCGCCACCACAACAACCTCGTCCTCCGCGCCCGGGGGCGGGGCGGCCGGCACCTGCAATCGCACCCGAATGGTTCCCGATTCGCCTGCGCCCAGCGCCAGCTCGCGTGGCTCCACGTCGCCCACGAAGCCCCGGGTGTCGGTGACCGTGATCTTGAAGGTGCGCGGCACGCCCAGGTTCCGCACCGTGAACTTCGCTTCGGCGATGCTCGACGGCGTCAGTTCGTCAAACTCCCGAACCGGGGAAACCTCGACGCTCTCCGCATGGTTCAGGCTGGCGAAGAACCTCTGGTAGGGATGACCGCGCAGGTCGCGTCCTTCCACGGCGACGCGAAACGGCAGTGAGGGGAGTTTCACCTCGCCCACGAACTCCAGGAACTCGCGGTCGGAATTCTTGGGACGCAAGCGCACCGCCTGGATCTTTCGTCCGTCCTCCCCCGCCAGGAAGAAATCTGTGGTTCGCGCCGCCTGAGCGGACATGGACACCTGCAGGGTCGCCGGTTTCCCGGCCAGCGGCTGCCCGGGGATTCGGAAGAGACCTTCGTGGGCCGGGCGTCCACCGAGCTGCACGAATTCCGCCGCGATGAAGTAGATGTCGCTTTGCGCCTGCGCCTGGAGCCAGAACCGGCCTCGGCCGGAAATTCTGGCCTGCCATGTGCCCACCGCGGGCGAGCTCACGGTCACGATCCGCCCGCAGTGCAGCTCGGTGATCTCGGCGCCGCCCGCCCCTTGCTCAATTTTCGCTCCCGAAGGCTGCCGCAGCTCCAGTTGGGTTCCTGCAGTGTCGGTGGAAAATGCGAATGTAACTCGGCGGCTGACGGAATCCACAGGAACCTCGAGGATCCGAGTTTCCTGCAACGTCCCGGTTGCCCAGAGCACGGTAGCCACATTGGCCCGGGTGGACTCGCGCACCAGATGAAATGCCTTTCCGGCTTCTGAGCGCTCCAGGAACATCGGGATTCCGCCAGTTTCGTTCGCGGTGCGAATGGACGCGGGATCGGAGCGGCCGCAGGGCATGGAAGCCGCCTCTGGTCGGAGAGGCGCCTGATCCTGCGCGAACCCCGGCACAGCGGCGCCAGCCAGCACGAATGCCAGGAGCGTCACGCAATGGCGGAACGTCAGGGAACGCTCGGGAAACACACTCTGCAGTCTAATGGCTGGCTCCGCGTCGTAACACTGCAACTCTTGCAACCTCGGCCCGAATTGCATCAGAGTCGAGGACTGAGCTCTGGGTTCGAACTAGACGGCTGACTGCATCGGGCGGGCATTCGCGCACAGGATCCACGCCAGCAAGGCCAGCATTTCCAGCGCCAGCAGCGGCAGCGCCCGCGGGTAAAAGATAACCAGGAGCAAGGGCGCCAGCCAAGCTCCCGCGAGCAGGACGGTAAGCCGCCGCGACGGCCCGGCCTCGGCGGTAAGAAACGTCAGCGGGATGAGCAGCAGCACCAGATCGTGAGGAAAGAGGTGATAGGCCACCAGCAGCGTGACAACGGTGGCCAAAGCGTAGCCGCGATCCGTTTCCATGGAGTGCCGGGTGGTGACCAGAAGTGCCAGCAGGGTGACCGCCGCCAGCATCCATAACCTTGGCTCCGAACCCCGCGCAAGCATGTATAAGGCGCGCAGACTGGCCATGTAGGCAGGCTGGATCCCGGTGGATGGCAGCGATCCCATCGTGCGCAGGAAGCGCGGATACTCCGTCATAACTTTCCATCCGCAAATCGCCACGCTTGCGATCAGCACTCCGGCGGCCCCGAGGAGCCAGCCGCCAACGATCCTCCATCGTCGCTGCAGGAGGGCCACGGCCAGCATGGGAAGGGCGAGTTGCGGCTTGATCAGCGCCAGGGACAACACGATGCCGGCGGCCAGCGGCCGGCGCCGGCGCAGCAGGGCGAGCGCCCCGGCGTATGCCAGCAGCACCAGGATGGAGGTCTGTCCTTGGATGAGAGTGAAGAGTGCCGGCCCGAAAAGCAGCGCCACACCGTAAAAATTCGCAGCGTCGGCCAGCAGCCCTCGCCGCGTGCGCAACGTCACCGCCACCCCGGCCAGGGCCAGCATGTTTCCCAGGCACCACAGGAGGTAGGCGGATTTCAAAGACGTGAGCGTGAGGGGAAGGTATAAGGCCGCGCTCACGGGAGGGTAATTGAACAGCAGTCCCGGATAGGCTGTGTACTGCGCCTGGAAAGCCCGCTGTGCCGCCAGGTTATAGAGTTGGCCGCCTTGACCCTGTCGGACCATCCAGGCGGCCGCGTAGAACATCCGGAAGTCCATCGCGCCGTGGTACAAGGCGTAAAGGCTCAGCGCGAGCGCGAAAGAAAAGATGGCGGTAAGAAAAACCCGCCAGTTCGCTCCCCCGTTCCCCGGACCACTCCGTTCTTCGGCGCTGACGCTCAACATTTCATGCCAACTCCCGGCGAGTTTCGGCACACGGGCAGCAACGCACTCGGGAACGTCGTCCCAAAATGGCTTCTGGCCGCTGCAATGCTGGTTTCAAATCTCCACGCCCGTGGCCGTGCTTTCTCGCGCAGCATTGGCTGCCGGCGCTCCCCAGTTTGCGATCACGTAAAAACCGAGCCAAGCGGGTGCGGTCCAGGCGTAGGCGTAGACTCGGTATCCGCGCACAAGCAGCGCCAGCGGCAACAGGTTCAACAGCGCGTAGGCCGCCGTTGCCGCCCATTTTTTTCTACTCGACCACTGCTGCGCGCGCCGCGCGGCTGAGAACAGCGCGGGCAGCGCCACAACCTGGTCGAAGTACCAGCCGTACAGACTGGTCGCGAGCGACAGCAAAACCAGCATCGGCAGACGCTCTCGCCAGCACCATTTCGTTCGCCGGCGATATTCCCAGCTCAACCAGGCCAAGCCGAAGGCCAGCGGCACCAATCTCCAGCCCAGCGAGTGCAGTCCCGCGGTGAACATGACCCATCCCCAGGCGGTAGGCACGTCGCGCCGCATTACGCCGTACGAATGCAGCACCTCCCACCAGTGCTGGAAGGCTCGCGCGTCCAGTGCCAATGCCAGTCCGGACGCGAGCGCGAGGGCGGCCACGAACCCGGCCAGGACCTTGCGGGAGCCGCGCTGCGCGGCCCAGACCAGCAGCGCCGGCCAGACCAGCCACACGCAATGCGGCTTGATCGCGGCCAGCAGAAGGCATGCTCCCGCGCCCCACTGGTTTCCGCATTGGCGCAAGTACAGGAAGCCCAACAGTCCCAGCAGCACCAGCGCGCTGATTTGCCCGATGGCCAGGCAGGTGAGTGCCGGCATGAACGTCAGCCCCAGGATCCAGGCGGGGCCGCGGCCCAGGGCCGGGCCCACGAAAATGCGGCGGCAAAGCTGGATGGCCAGCGCCAGGCTCATCAAGTTGAAAGCGAGCCAAATGGACTGGCTGTCGGCGTATGAGAAGGCGCCGAGCGGCACGATGAACGGCAGCGACCAGGGAGGATTCAGCATCAGCAGCGGCTGGTTGCGCGACAATCCGAGCGCGCGTTGCGCGGCCAGCATCTGCCCGGGATCATAGGGATTGGAGCCGTGCAGCAGGAGCCGGCTCGCCGACCAATACTCGACAAAATCGGTGCCTGTGCCCGCTGTGGAAGCGGTGATGCGGACCGCAAGCAGGGTGAGCGCCGCGGCGATCAGCACAAGTGCTATCCGCCGCGCGGGCGCCCGCAAGACATGGGCCGGCCGTGGTTGCGAAACCAAGCTCACGCCCGCGCGCTCCATGTCCCCACCGCACGGGGGTTGGCGGTATTCATGGGCGTGCCACCGCATCGTTAGCGCGCGCTCCGGCCGTCGCAGCGGACATGGATGCGGCCGCCAGGGAAGACTTGGGTTGGTAAGCCGCGGTCGCGTAGCGGCACTCAAAATGTTTTGCCAACGTGTAGTTTTGCTCGATGGCGTCCAGCACAGCTGGCGGCCATGCTTCCGAACCTTCCTGGCGCAGCCTCTCGACATCACCCGCAAGAAGAACGATGTTGAAGTTGCGTTCT
>JAMXLI010000121.1 GCA_024281115.1 Terriglobales bacterium
GGTATGCGGTTATACTTTGCGGAAGTGGAAGAGCTAAAGATTGCCATCGAACATCTCTGCTCGCGTCCCGATCCCGAGCAGGACCCGGAAGCGCGCGAAGTGTTCACGCAATTGCGCGATGCCCTGACCGCGGGCCTGGTGCGCGCCGCGGAAAAAGATGGCGACGGATGGACGGTGAACACCTGGGTGAAGCAGGGCATCCTGCTCGGCTTCAAGCTGGGAGAACTGGAGGAAACCGGCGACGAGTCCGGCCTCTCGTTCGTGGACAAGAACACGATGCCGGTACGCCACTTCCAGGCGCTCGACCGCGTACGGCTGGTTCCGGGTGGTTCAGCGGTACGACAGGGCGCCTACGTAGCCCCCTCCGTCGTCTGCATGCCTCCTATGTACATCAACGTGGGTGCTTACGTGGACGAAGGCACCATGGTGGATTCTCACGCGCTGGTGGGTTCGTGCGCGCAGGTTGGTAAACGCGTCCACCTGAGCGCAGGCGCGCAAATCGGCGGCGTTCTGGAGCCCATCAACGCAGTGCCGGTGGTGGTGGAAGATGACGTGCTGGTGGGCGGCAATTGCGGCGTCTATGAAGGCACGTGGGTGAGAAGGGGCGCCGTGCTGGGCGCCGGCACCATCCTCACCCGCTCCATGCAGCTCTATGACCTGGTGAATGGACGCATCATTCGCGCCGCCGAGAACGTGCCGCTCACGGTTCCAGAGAACGCCGTGGTTGTGCCCGGCGCCCGCTCCGTGCGCAAAGGCATTGCGGCGGAATGGAACATAGCCCTGTACACGCCGGTAATCGTCAAGTACCGCGACGAGAAGACCATGCGCTCCACCGAACTGGAAGAGCTCCTGCGCTAATCGCCGGCGCTGGTGGTCTTGGCGGCTTTCTTTCCTGGCCCCAGTTTTTTGCTGGCTTTCTCCGCTTCCGCCAGGGAGATTTCTTTCCCGTCGGCGTTCACCCAATGAATGTCGAACGGGCCGTCGCTGAAAAGGTAAAGCTGGCAAGCACCCGTGCAAGTGAGATGGTGCGGGTGCTTCGAAGGAGCGAGGGCGAAGGCGCCCGGCTTCAGCAGGGTCACCTGGCTGTCGCCCTGCATTTGCAAATAGCCGCTACCCGTGACCAGCACCACCCGCTCATTCGGGGTGTGATAGTGCATGGGCGCGTCGCACCCCGGGGTGCCGCGCAGCACGAATGTGGAAGCGCCTTTTCCGGGATCGCCTTCCACCACCGACATGGAGAAACACTTGGGCGCGCCCGGAACGGGTGTGAACTTCATCTGCGAAAGGCTGGCCAGTTTTGCTTCTTGCGCGCCGGCCAGCATTGCCGCCAAAGCCATCATCCCCAGCACAGCGAGAAAGCCGGAACACCTCTTCATCGTTGACCTCCAGGAATCGGGCGGATGCTACACTGCGCGTTTCCCCGCGTCAACGCTCCTCAAACTCACAGGCGCGGCCGGCAACAATCCCCGTTAAGCCGCAGGTTGAGGCAGGACTTGCAGGCGCAGCGCCGGCGCGCCATCGCCGCCGAGTTCCACCCGCAGCGCGGTGAGGTCCGGCACGATTGCGTCGGCTTGCTGCAACTCGCGGGCCGCGTAGGTGGTTGTCAGGGCGATCGCCGGCATACCCGCCGCGTGCGCCGAGGCGATGCCTGCGGGCGCGTCCTCGATGACCACGCATTCTTCCGGCGCGAGGCCCAGCAACTTCGCGCCCTGAAGATAGGGGCCGGGGTGCGGCTTGCCTGCGAGGACATCATCGGCGGTGACCAGCACGCGCGGCTGAGGAAGCTTGCCCAGCTCCAACCGTGACAGCGCGAGCAAGCGGGTGCCCGAGGTGACCACCGCCCAGCGCGCCGGTGGAAGCGAGGCCAGCAGCTCACGCGCCCCGCCAACGATCTCCACTCCAACGGTATCGGCAGCCTCGCGCGCCTCCACCCGTTGCGCTTCGGCTTCCGCGTCCAACTCGGGCGCCAGGAGCCGCACGATCTCGATGGTGCGCCGCCCGTGCGCGATGCGGAGAACTTCCTCGGGGGCCAGGTTGCGTTCCTCGGCCCACAAGCGCCACTGGCGGGCAACTGCTGCCGTCGAGGTGACCAGCACGCCGTCCAGGTCGAAGAGGATAGCCGCGCAGCGGAACTCCCTCACGGCGCAGTCGGCGCAGGCAGCGCCGGTTGCCGGCGCAGCTCCAGGTGGCGCTGGCGAAAATGGTTCTGCGCCCGCCGGCCCCAGCCGCGAACGAAGTAGTAGTTCAAGCCGCTGCCCAGGAAGGCGCTGAGCAGCGGGACCAGGCGCGCCGACCACTTCTCGACCACTTCTCCGCTGGCCTTGACGGCGACGGCGCGGATCACGCGCGGAACAAAGCGGTTCACCACTTCCTTCTCCAGCACCTCTCGTCCGATATCAACCCCGGCAGCGCTGGCCACCGCCAGCCAGAGTTCGGCGATTTCCGCGTCGGTGTTGTACTCGAACCCGTAAATCAGGCTTAGCTTTTGGATGGTGCGCAAGGTGATCCCAGCCAGAATGCTGAGATCGGGCACGATGGTCACGATCCCGCCCCATCCGAGTCCCGCGCCTTCAGCAGCGGCAATCTTCATCCCGGCGTGAATGGTCTCGTCCGCCAGGTGGTCGAGCACAGCGGGATCGAGCGCGTACATGCCCTGGTACGACGACACCGGCAGCCGGTGCGCGACCTGCAGGTGGACCAGGAACCTCGCCGGATCGACGCGCACCGTTTCATATGCGTGTGTGAAGGCGCGGCGCAGGGCTTCCTGCGCGCGCGTAGCCAGCCACGAACCGCCTGTCCCCAACGGCATCGCTCTACGTTATCGCACTCGGCAGCGCGCGCGGAAGGCCACCGGGGGGATCAGGACGGGCAGAGATTGAAGCGAAACCCTTGTGCTAGCATCGAAGCTGCACTCCATGCCACCAGCAAAGTTGCAAGTCGTTCCCCTGGGCGGATTGGGCGAGTTCGGAATGAACTGCATGGCCCTGCGCTCGGGCGACGACATCATTGTGATTGACGCGGGCCTGATGTTCCCCGAGGCCGAGCTGCTGGGCGTCGATATCGTCGTTCCCGACATTACCTACCTGCTGGAGAACCGCGCGCAGGTGCGTGCCATCGTGCTTACCCACGGGCACGAAGACCACATCGGCGGACTGCCCTGGATCCTTTCCGAAATCAATGTTCCGGTATACGGCACCGAGTTCACCCTCGCCTACGTGGAAGACAAACTGGAGGAGCACGGCTTACTCGACGACTCCGATTTGCGCGAGATCCGGCCGGGAGAGCGCTTCACCATCGGCGTATTCACGGTTGACCCGATCCAGGTAACCCACAGCCTGGTGGATTGCGTCGCGCTGGCCATTCACACTCCAGTGGGCGTGGTCATCCATACGGGCGACTTCAAGGTTGATCCCACGCCTACGGATAACCGCCTCTTCGATTTGCACGCCTTCGCCAACTATGGCAAGGCGGGCGTGCTGGCCTTGTTCCAGGATTCCACCAACGTGGAGCGCAAGGGCTACACCCCGAGCGAGCGCGCGGTGTGGCGCAAGTTCGACGAGGTGTTTGCCCGTACGCGGCAGCGGCTGTTCATCTCCTGCTTCTCGTCCTCCATTCACCGCATCAAGCTGGCCATCGAACTGGCCTACGATCACGGCCGCAAAGTCGCGCTGGTCGGGCGCTCCATGGCCGATTCCGCCGAAATTGCCGCCGACCTCGGGTATATCGAAATTCCCGACGGCCTGCTCATCCATCCCGGCGAGATCCGGAACTTTCCGCCGGAAAAAGTGTGCGTGATGATCAGCGGCACGCAAGGAGAGCCCATGTCGGCCTTGTCGCGCGCCGCCGTGGACAATCACAAGCACGCCAAGATCGAGGCGGGCGACACGGTCGTGCTCTCTTCGCGCATCATCCCGGGCAACGAGAAGGCCATCTACCGGATGATTGACCACCTCTTCCGGCGCGAAGCCCACGTGATCTACGAGGACGGCTCCTCCTCCCCGGTGCACGTGAGCGGCCACGCCAGCCAGGAGGAGCTGAAGCTCATCATCAATCTGGTGAAGCCGCGCTTCTTTATCCCTGTTCACGGCGAGTACCGCCAGTTGAAGCGGCACGCCGAACTGGCCGGGGCGATGCACGGCGCCGTGGGCCAGGTGGTGCTGATCGAGAGCGGGGACGTGCTGGAGTTCGACGAACTGGGCGCGCGCAAGGTGGCGCGGGTCCCGGTGGGCCGCGTGTGCATCGACTCTGGCTCGCGCACCGACGTGGTGGAGGACCTCGTGATCCGCGACCGCCGCCACCTGAGCGAGGATGGAATCGTGCTGCCCATCATCGCCATCAACAAGCTCACCGGCCGGGTGGAGAGCGTTCCCGAGATCGTGACCCGGGGGTTTGCCGCAGGGGAAAACGGATTTCTGGACCATGCCCGGCAAATCGTCCTGGGAACGCTGGAAGTCTCCAGCGACGAGGAGAAAGCGGATTACGGCGTGATCAAGGAGAAGATCCGTCAAGACCTGAAGCGGTTCATCGTCAAGAACACAGCCCGCCGGCCGCTGATCATGCCGGTGATCCTGGAGATCTGACCGGAGTACCCGCCCATCGTCAGCCTCGAAGACATCCGCCAAGCCCGGGAGCGCGTGCGCGATATTGCGGTACGCACCCCGCTGCTCCACTTCCCGGTGCCCGGCGCGCCGCCCGATAGCCGGCAGCTGTACATCAAGGCCGAGAACCTGCAGCCGGTGGGCTCGTTCAAGCTGCGCGGCGCCTACAACAAGATTGCCTCCCTCACACCGGAAGAACGGCAGCGGGGAGTGATCGCATACTCCAGCGGCAATCATGCCCAGGGCGTGGCGTACGCAGCCCGCGCCTTGCGCGTGCGCGCGGTCATCGTGATGCCGAAGACAGCCCCGGCGATCAAGCGCGAGAGCACGGCCGCAATGGGCGCCGAACTTGTCCTGGTGGGCCCCGGCAGCAGCGAGCGCCAGGCCAAAGCCGAAGAACTGGCCCGGGAGCACGGCTACATCGTCGTCCCTCCGTATAACGACGAGTTCATCATCGCCGGCCAGGGGACCATCGGCCTCGAAATCCTGGAAGATTTGCCCGACGTGGACGTGGTACTGGCGCCGGTGGGAGGGGGCGGCCTGGTCAGCGGCATCGCCACCGCTCTCAAGCAGTCCGGCCGCGGAGCGGTCCGCGTGATCGGCGTAGAACCAGAGTTGGCCGCGGACGCGGTGGCCAGCCTGCGCGCCGGACGCGTGGTGGCTTTCAGCGCCGAGCAGACCACCCGCACCATTGCCGACGGGCTGCGCACGCAAAGCATCGGCGAGATTTCTTTCGAGCACATCCGCGCTTTTGTGGACGGGATAGTGACCGTTTCCGAACTCGAAATTCAGCAAGCCATGCGCCTGCTGGCGACCAATCCGAAGGTGATCGCCGAACCCAGCGGCGCGGTCACGGTGGCGGCGTTCCTGTTTCGCGCCGCGGAACTGCCCGCCGGCCGCAAATACGTGGCGGTGGTCAGCGGCGGCAACGTCGAACCGGAAATGCTCGACCGGATCCTGGGGCAGCCGCCAGGCGCCTTCTAAGCGCACGCCGGGCTCCTCTGCCGACCTGGGCGCAAAAAGAGCGGCCCCACGGGCCTGCGTCCTCTATTCACGCAGAGTATCTGAGCCCTGAGGCACTGGCGATGTCACCCTTCGATGTGATGGAAAATAACGCGCAGCGGCGCCGCTCCCCCGCGCGGGCCGGAGGCGCGGCAGCATTGTAGAATCTGAGATTGCACGCGAGGTCCGAATGTTTCGGTGGCAACTGGTAGCATCTCTTATCATTTCGGCCCTTTCGGTTGCCTCCATGAATGCTCAGAGCAGCGGTCACCCGCGTTTTTTCCCCTACGAAGTCAAAACCAGGACGCTTTCCAACGGCCTCCGTGTGGTGGTGATTCCCACTCCCGAGTTTCGCGGAACCGTGACGTTCTCGACGGTGATATTCGCCGGGTCGCGCAATGAAACGCAAGCCGGCAAAACCGGACTGGCCCACCTGTTTGAGCACATTATGTTTCGCCACGAATTGGGAAGCGAGGCCGGCGGTTATCAGAACGCGATGGAGCAATTGGGCGCCTTCAACAACGCCTGGACGGATTACGACCTCACCTACTACCACCCCACTACTTTCAGCGCCAACCTGGAAGGTCCGGTGCAGCGGCCCGGCGGCGCCGTGCCCGGTCTCGTCGAATTGGAAGCGTCCCGCTTCAAAGATCTCAAGCTCGACCGCAAAACCTTCCAGGTGGAGGCCGGGGCGGTGCTGGGCGAATACCGCCGTATCTTCTCCGATCCCGGCGAGAAGATGATCGAGGCATTGTCTCCCGCGGCATTTCCGCATCATCCCTACGGCCACACCGTGATTGGCTATGCGGCGGACGTGGAAAACATGCCTCAAGCCTGGGATGCAGCCTGGGAGTTTTACGCGAATTACTACAAGCCCAACAATGCAGCCCTGGTCATCGTGGGCGACGTGGACGCCGACGCCATCTTCAAGTTGGCGGAGAAAAACTATAGCGACTGGAAACCGTCGCACCCGCCACAAATCCCGCCGGAGCAGCCTCCCGCGGGGCCGCAGAGCTTGCATGTGAGCTGGGATGCCGACGTCTCGCCCCGACTTTTCGTCGGCTACCATACGCCCGCCATGCAGCCGGGCAACAAGGAAACCGCCATCACCCTGCTGCTGCCCGAACTCCTGACCTCGCGTTCCGCGCCGCTCTACCAGAAGCTGCGCTATCAGAAGCAAAGCGTGACGGCTTTCGATGTGCAGGACGGGCGCGAACTGCTGGAATCCAACGATCCGCACCTGCTGTTGCTGAACTGCGAACTGGTGCTCGAACGCTTCCAATCGCAGGGACAATCCTACGTGTCAGACGTGCGGGCCGACGTGCTTGCCGGCGTGGACGCGCTGAAGCAATTTTCGCGGCAGCCCAACGCGCGCCGCACCTTGCAGGTTGTCCAGAGCAAGTTCCGCAACGATCTGCTGGCGCGCTTCGATTCCACGGCCAACATTGCCGAGCAGTTTGCCTGGTTTTACCGCTTTCAGCGCGATCCAAACGTGTTCGACACTCTGGTCGAATCGGTAAACTCGCTGCAGCCCGGGGATATCGATGCCTACGCCGCTAAGTACTTTGTTGATTCCGGCCGCATCATCACCACCCTGTGGCGCGATCCGCCGCCCGCGGTTTCCGAGGTGAACCCTTGAAGTGGGCGGCCTGGCTGGCAACGGCAGGAATCGCGGGCACGCTGGCGCCGGTCCGCGCGCTGCAACAACCTCGGAGAAAGCCGCCCAAACCCCAGAGTGTGCACGTGTTCTCGTCCCATCTGATCACCGTACCGTCCACTTCTCCCTTATACGAGCTGAAGATCATGGTGCACGCCGGTTCGGGCGACGACGCTTCCGGCAAGGAAGGCACCGCGAACCTGGTAGCGCGGGGACTGGTTGAAGGCGGCTTCGGCGACGCCAAGTCGCCGGTCACCAGCCAACGGCTGGCCGAAATCGTCCGTCCCTGGGGAGAACGCGCATTCCCCACCGTGCGCGTGGACAAGCAAGCGACCACCTTTTCCATGGCTGTGCCGCGGGAGGCATTCGCGCAATTCACCGAGCAGGTGCTCAAGCCGATGTTCACCCGCCCGCTATGGATGGAGAGCGAGATGGAGCGGCTGCGCCGCGATCAGCTCGCCCACATTCAATCGGGCTTACGGTTTGAGGACCAGGAATCGCTGGGACTGCTTGCGCTGGATGACGAGATGTTCGCCGGCTCTTCCCTGGGCCATCTGCCGGCAGGCACGGTGCGGGGCTTGCAGGCGGTGGGGCGTGCGGACCTGGCCGGCTTCTACCAGCGTTACTACACCGCCGGCAACATGTACGTTGCCACCACCATCAACGACCGGGGCGCGCTGGAGAGGCTTATGGCGGCGCTGCCTCCGGGCGAACCGGTCATGCGTCCCATGAAGGCGATGCTCAAGGTGCTTCTGCCGGGCCGCCGCGCTCTCATCATCACCCAACCGAATGCCATCGCCACCGGCTTGCACCTGGGTTTTCCGATCCGCGTCACCCGCGCGCATCCGGATTACTGGCCCCTGTTCGTCGCCAACACCTGGTTTGGCATCCATCGCGACAGCTTCTCCCATCTGTACCAGCTGATCCGGGAGCAGCGGGGGTATAACTACGGCGACTACTCTTACATTGAGTATTACGCGGGGCGTCCGCAATACTCGTTTCCGCCGCCCAACACGCCCCGCGACCAGCAGTATTTCAGCATTTGGATCCGCCCGGTGGCCCATCAGTATGCCCATTTCATTGTTAAAGCGATGACCGCGGAACTGGAGCGTTTCGTGCGCGAGGGACTCACGCCCGAGCAGGTTGCGCTGGCCAAGGTCAAGGCCCGTACTCTTTACCTGAGCTACGCGGAGAGCAAGTCGCGCCAAGCGGGCTATCGCCTCGATGACCTGTTCTACAACATGCGCGACCACGGCTATCTGGAGGAGATGCTGCAGCAGATTGATGGCGTGACCGCGGAGCAGGTGAACCAGGCCATCAAGACGCACCTGCAGACCGCCAGCCTCACCTACGTGATCGTCACCAGCGAAAGCCATGGCCAGCAATTGGCGGAGGACCTGGCGAATGATGCCAACGTCGTGTCGAAAACGGCGGCGGAATACCACATTTCGGAGCCGGCGCCGCCCGAAAAAAGGAAAATGCTGCAGCAGGATGAGGAGTGGAAGGCGTATAAGCTGAACTTGCCACGCGAGAATATCCAGATCCGGAAAGCTGCCGCGATGTTCGAAGCCGCAGAGAGTCCCGCCGACGCTCCTGGAGCCGGCCGATGAAGTCGCCCTGCCTGCGCCAGGCTGTGTGGGTTGTGCTCAGCTCTTTATTTGCGGGACCGCTTGCGCATGCCGCACCCGCCCAGCGCGGGGTGACGGTGCGGCCGGCGCACATCTACATCAATCCCGACACCTCGGCGGCCAAGCTGTCCGACATTGATCGCGGACGCGAGGTCGCGATTCTCGACACCAGCCGTAACTGGATCCACGTGTTTGCCAACCTTGGACCTGAGCGTGACGTCACCGGCTGGATGCTGGACAAGGGCGTGATTCGAGCCGACACTCCCGGCGGCGATGTCGTTTTGTATGGGGCCGCCGTGGAGGCGGAAAATGAAGCCAGCCGCCCGCGCGGGCGCCGCAACGCGGCCCAGGACGCGATGAACCTGTATGCCCGCATGGCCGAGTATTTTCCCAATTCGCCGCGGGCGGGAGAGTCGCTTTACCGCTCCGCCGATATACGCTGGCAGCTCGACAAGCTCGACCTCTCGGGACGCCCCTCCGCCAAGGAGAAAGACCCGCATCTGCGCGAGCCGCTGGAAGAAAAGTACATGAGAGAGGTGATGAAGAAGTTTCCCCGCACCAAGTGGGCCGACCTCGCCGCTTTTCACCTGATTGACAATAAGTTGTGCGGAGAGTGGCAAGGAACGCACGACTGCCCGGAGAAAGAATCGGAGATTTATCTGAAGTACGCGCGCGAGCGCCCGGACTCGCCCGCCGCCGCCGAAGCCCTGTACAACGCAGCCTATCGTCTGGCTGACCTGGTCGAGATCTACCGTACCGAAGAGCAGCCCGGGAAATCGCAGGACGCCAAAAGCCGCGCGCTGCGGGTCGCGCAGGACCTGGCCACCCGCTTCCCGCAATCCGACTGGGGGGCCCGGGGACAAGTCCTGGTATACGAGCTTCAGCAGGACATTCCTGTTTTTGGCGACGTGGTCGAATAGAATTCTGCCGCCAATACATTTTATAAACCGACGGAGCGCCGCTTGAACGTCTACCTGCTGTCCATCCTGCTCGGCATCATTGAAGGCATGACGGAATTTCTGCCGGTGAGTTCCACCGCGCACCTGCGCCTCGCCGAAGCCTTCCTCGGCGTGGACCTGCAGAACGGATACTGGAAGATGTACACCATCGTGATCCAGTTGGGCGCGATCCTCTGCCTGCCGCTCTATTTCCGTTCCCGCATCGCTGAGTTCGTATCCACCTTCCCGCAGGGCCGGGACGGCAAGCACTCCGTCGCCAACCATCCTCTGACGCTGACTGCCGCCGCTTTTTTGTGCACGGCGGTGCCTGCGTTCCTGCTGACCAAGCTGATCGGGAAGAACCTGGAAAGCGTGCGCGTAATGGCCGCCGCCCTGGTCATCGGCGGCGTGGTCATGTGGGTGGTGGATGCGCTCTACTGCCCGCCTCCGGATTCTCCGCGTGGGCGCGCCGGCACGGGCCGCTTCCGCACCGAGGACGTGAACGAGATGTCCCTGGGACAGGCGGTCTGGATCGGCGCCTGCCAGACATTGTCGGCGGTCTTTCCGGGCACCTCGCGCTCCATGGCGACCATCGCGGCCGGACAAATAGCCGGAATGTCGCGTCCGTCGGCGCTGGAGTTTTCCTTCTTTCTCTCCATCCCCACCATGCTGGCGGCCACCGGGTATGACCTGTTCAAATCCTTCCGCCACCGCCCGGGCGCCGAGCCCATCGGAGTCGCGCCGGCGAATGCCCAGGAGTGGCTGGTGCTCGCCATCGGCTTTGTGCTCTCCTTCGTGGTCGCCTACCTGGTGGTGGCATGGTTCATGCAATGGGTGAGAAAACGCGGCTTTACTCCTTTTGCGGTCTACCGCATCGCGCTCGGAATCCTGGTGTTCGCCTGGCTCGCCCGGCATTGATTTGCTCATCTCGGCACTCCCTGCCCGGGCGGGGCGAATTTAGCCGCGCGGCGGGAGCGGTTTCTGGCATAATCATTGCGCTCTGGCGTACGACGCGCGTTTCTGCTGAACTGGGCCCGGTGCGTAACCCCTCGCCGCTGCTTGAGTTTCAGAAGAAAGTGCGACACGCCTCATGAAGTATTTCTCCCGCGCCCTGGTTCCGACCAGCAACCGCCGGCTCAATGAGCTGATCGGGTTCCTGCTGTTCGTCTCCGCGATCCTCCTGTTCCTCGCGTTGGCTTCCTATTCGCCGCTGGATCCCTCGTTCAACAGCGCTTCCTCGCTGCTGCCCACGCACGGCGCGCGCAACTGGATTGGCGTAGCCGGCGCTTACCTGGCTGACTTGCTGCTGCAGGGTTTTGGTATAGGCGTCTTCCTGATCCCCGTGCTGCTGGCCGTGCTCGGCGGGCGCTGGTTCCGCTCGCGCAAGAGCTCGTCTCCCGTGGCCAAGGCGCTGGGCGCGGTTTGGCTGCTCATCTTCGTGCCGGCGCTGCTGGCGCTGCTGCCCGGACATCTGCGCTGGCACCACGTGATTGCCATCGAGGGCCTGTTGGGGCGGATTGTGGGCGATTTCCTCATCCACTACTTGAACCTGACTGGCGCCTACATTGTGTGCGCCAGCATCATTGCCGTGGCCCTCTATTTTTCCACCGCCTTCTCCTTCGCTTCGCTGCGCGCGTGGCTGCCCAACCATCTGGGATTTGCCGTCGCCCTGTGGGAGCGCGTCCAGGATTGGCGCATAGCGCGGGAAAAAGAGCGCCTGCAGAAGGAACTGGACAAAAAACGGGCGGCCAAGCCGCTGGTCACCGCTCAACTGGTTCCCGCGCGCATGCCTGAGCCCGTGAAGACCGGCATCGAGAAGGAAGAGGAGGAGCGCGCGGCCGAACTCTCGCGGCAAGCCGCGGAGGTGCTGGGCATGCCCTGCGACGAGAGCTGCGAGGAAGCCGAGCCGGAGGTCACCGCGCGCGCCGACAGCGGGCAGAAGCCTAAGACCACGCTGCCCCGGCACGCCGGCGGCTACAAGCTTCCTTCCTCCAGCCTGCTCACCCGGCCGGACGAACAGCAAGCCGTGGATCCCGACGAGCTGAAGATGCTGGCGCGCATGATTTGCGAAAAATATGCTGAATTCGACGTGCATGGCCAGGTGACGCAGATCAATCCGGGTCCCGTGGTCACCACCTTCGAGTTCAAGCCGGAAGCCGGCATCAAGTACAGCCGCATTACCAGCCTCACCGACGATCTCTGCCTGGCTTTGAAGGCGGAAAGCATCCTGGTGGAGCGCATGCCGGGAAAATCCACGGTGGGCATCCAGGTGCCGAACCGCACGCGCGAAACCATCTGGCTGCGCGAGGAACTCGAGTCTCCGGAATTCGTCAACACGCCGTCCAAACTCACCCTGGCGCTCGGCAAAGATATCAACGGACGCATCGTGGTGGCCAACCTGGCGGCCATGCCGCACCTGCTCATCGCCGGCTCCACCGGGGCCGGAAAGAGCGTGGCCATTAATGCCATGATCATGTCCATGCTGTACAAGGCCACTCCCGAGCAGGTCCGCCTGATCCTGGTGGATCCCAAGCGCCTGGAGCTTGGGGTCTATGAAGGCGTGCCCCACCTGTACACGCCCATCATTACCGAGGCCAAGCTGGCGGCCAATGCGCTGCGCAATGCCGTGCGGGAAATGGAACGGCGGCTGAAGCTGCTGGCGTCCAAGGGCGTGCGCAACATCGATCAGTTCAATCAGCTCTTCGACGAAACTCCTTCCCTGTTTGAGGAGAATCCGGAAGAGCGGCGGCTGCCCTACCTGATCATTATCATTGACGAGCTCGCCGACCTGATGATGCTCGACCAGAGTAACGTGGAAGAATCCATCACGCGCCTGGCGCAGATGGCGCGCGCGGTGGGCATTCACCTGGTGCTCGCGACGCAGCGGCCGTCGGTGGACGTCATTACCGGCTTGATTAAAGCCAACTTCCCGGCGCGTATTTCCTTTCGCGTGGCGACCAAGGTGGACTCGCGCACCATTCTGGACGCGAACGGCGCCGAGGCGCTGCTGGGCCGCGGCGACATGCTGTACCTGCCCTCCGGTTCGGCGCGCGTGCACCGCTTGCACGCGCCCTTCGTCATGGAGAAAGAAATTGCCGCTGTGGTTGACTTCTGGCGCGCCCAGGGCACCGCCGAGTACCAGGAAGCATTCCTCCAGGCGCCCAAGGAAGACGGCGCGAACGCTGCCGCGGGCGACGGTGGAGAAGGCGGCGAGCCCAGCGACGATCCCCTATTCGAGGATGCCGTCCGCCTGGTCATCGAGTTTGGGAAGGCTTCCACTTCCCTGCTGCAACGCAGGCTGCGCATTGGGTATGGCCGCGCCGCGCACCTGATTGATCTCATGGAGCAGGACGGAATTGTCGGCGCCGCCGATGGCCCCAAGCCGCGGGAAGTGCTCAAGCGTCCCGATTGGCTGAACGAAGTCGAACAGTCCATGCGCTGAGGCCCGCGGTCTTAACCCTATTTCACACCGGACGGGCCCGCTCGTTTACGCCTCTCCCGGTCTCTCCTCCCGAGATGGGCCACGGCGAACCAGCTTCAGCCAATTGCGCTGGTAGGCGAAGGATATGGCCAGGAGCAACAGCCCGAGAACGATGAAGCTGACGATGCGATACACGCGCTCCAGTTCCGAGACGTCGTAGATGAATACCTTGATGGTGGCGAAGGCGATCAAAATCAGGGCCTGCCAACGCACGAACGCCGACTTCCTCCAGAATCCTATAAACATCAACAGAGCTCCGTAGGCCATCCAGAGCGCCGAGTAGGCGAAATCGCGAGCGATGGCGATGTTTTTGGAGCGCGACCAGATCTCCAGGTTGCTTATGCGGGTCCGGTTCTGCGCCAGCGTGGCCGGGAGTTGGCGCGAGAAGTAGTCGGCCACCTCGCGGCTGAGCCCGACGAGCGCCAGAGTATTCAGCGCCACTACGGCGCATTGCATGACAAACTGCCCCGGCCGATCGCCGCGCCGGCCGGCATACCAGGCAATCGCACCGAGCACGGCAAGGGCGACCCCGAAAGTTCCCAGCCGCGCGTTCCAGATAACGTGCTGGGTGGAAAAATTGTCGAACGCCAGCAGGCGCACAACTCCGAGCGCGACGGCCAACATGGAGAGAACAGCTAGAGAATCGGACTTGATCCGCTGGCTCACCCACAACAGCGCCGCTGCCTCAACGAACCACCCGATCGTCACCCAGTGCGCCTCCAGGCGGATGGGAATGGCCACGGTCACGAAGCCGACGGCGAGCGCCAGGTGCAGAAGTTGCAGGCGGCGCCGCGCCTCTCCCTGGCCCCGGCGGCTCAGCATCAGGTACACCGCCGCGAGCGCGAGCGCAAACCACGCGGCGGCACCCTGGCTAACGTCAGTCAGCAGCACATAGCCCTGCAAGAAGAAGGCGCCGGCATTGATTAATGCGAGCGCCAGGGGAAAGGGGCTAGCTCCTGATTCGGAACTGGGCGCTCGTCCAGTAATCGGCGCAACCGCGAAAACGGAGAAGAACAGGCTGGCAAAGGCCAACGTCACCCACAATTCGGAGCGGGCGTAAAAAGCGCTGTACCAGCCGGTGTAGAGCGCGATCGTGCCCACGAAGGCCAGCGCCAGCACACGGCGCCACGGTCGCAGGCTGGCCAGGAGCAGGGTAGAAAAATCCAGCAGCGCTACGTAGGGAAACAGCTCCAGCTCGCGATTCTGCCCGGTCGAGAGCAGCGCCGGGGTCGCCATTCCGCCGGCCACGGCGAAGGCGGCGAGGACTTCGGCGTCCTCGCGGAGCGCCATCAGGACAGTGGCACCGGTGACCGCGACCATGGCCAGGAATGCGACGGTCACTGGAATAAGGCTGTACACCTGGAAGGCCGCCCACAAAGACAGATACAACACGCCGATCCCAAGCGCTTTCAGCGAGTGGGAAAAAGCGCGGTACCCGCGCGCGCGAAACCACTCGCTCCAAGCCACGAGCGCGATCCCGGCCGCCCCGCCGATGCAGACGCGGCCGGCGGGACCGATCCAGTTGTTTTCGAAGGCGTACTTCAGGAAATAGGCCACACCGACGAGTACGGCGGCAATGCCGATGCGATTGGCCCAATGCGCTCCGATGCGAGACTCCCAATTTGTACCGGAGGGCGCGACCGGGCCGGCGGCGCTGGCCGTCCGATCCGTGGCGATCGCTGTAGCGGGCGGGGGTTGCTCGGCTTCGGGAGAAGGAGCAGGAGGCGACAGCACGGTGCCCCTAGCGTCCTGCACGGGAGCTACCTCCCGCATTCCGAGCCGCTGCTCGATGCGGTATACGCGACCCAACAGCTCGCGCAGTACTCGCGTCAATTCCTCGATTTGGGCGGACTGGTCCACGGTGCAGGCTGATTATCTGCGAAGATGGCCCGGTTTCAGCGGAATTCCGCGGAGGGTCTTATGAAGTTTGTTAATGAGTACCTGACGTTCAACACTGCCCAGCGCCGTGAATACATTCACCTTACCCCCACGGTGGAGGCGATCGTACGCAAGAGCGGAATCAGTGAGGGCATGGTGCTGGTGTCAGCCATGCACATCACCGCCGGCGTGTACGTCAACGATGACGAATCCGGCCTGATCGAAGACATCGATCAATGGCTGGAAGGGCTGGCGCCGTACCGCAAGGAGTACCGGCACCACCAGACCGGCGAGGATAACGGCGACGCGCACCTGAAGGCGCTGCTCGTTCATCATCAGGTAATTCTGCCCGTCACCGCGGGCAAGCTCGATCTCGGTCCGTGGCAGCAGGTCTTCTACGCTGAGTTCGATGGCCGTCGTAAGAAGCGTGTGCTGGTCAAAGTGATGGGGGAATAGCAGGTGCAGTGAGCGGAGAACCGTTAGCAGTCAAGGAGGCCAGCAGCCGGACATGGACCATTTTGGGAAAGCACGAGTCACGAAATTTCCGTTTTCTCGACTTATCCTCTGCCATCCTCACTACGATGAATGCAGAGGAAATCACGGAACGCTCGCAAGGGCCTTCCGGGGATGCTTGCTCCTGCGCGGTGCATCGCGCAGGAATTCGGGTGGCCCGTCGTTTCGGGGAGAGCGAGGGGATTCTCTCCGGGGCGAGCCAAGGCGGCGCACCTCAGCCGATGCCAGGTGTGCCTGGCGGCGGCGCGCCGGGCACAACGGAGGCGCGAGGTGCGCCGTCCTATTCACAGATTCGCTTCTCGCCTCCTCCTACTAATTTCCGGGAGACGTTGCAGCAGCCCAGCGGGCGGTAGTTCTCCCTTCCGCAACGAGCAGTCCATCAGTTCGAACCCAGGGCCACGACTTCCGCCAGATCTCGATGCCCGTAGCGCTGGAGGGACAACCGCGTCCGGCCAGCACATTCCTTCTTGACCCGGGTCACCGCCTGGGGTGACTCGAATCACAGCGCCAGACGAGGACTTTGTTGAGACTTGCCATAGAACTCAGTGCTGGCTGCTGAGTTTCGCAACACAGGTTCCGTCAATGAAGTTTATTGGGAGAAGCGCAATCATGAAGACTCAAAAGCTCATCATCCTGGTGATAGCTATCGCAGTAGCACTTTTCATCGCTGTGCCTAACCTGTCGTGGGCCGAGGATGGCGCCGCTCTGTACAAGGCAAAGTGCGCCGCCTGTCACGCACAGGACGGAGCGGGTAAGCCGGCCGCCAAGATTCCCGCCCTCAGTTCGGATGATGCCCAGAAGAAGTCAGACGCCGAACTGACCGATTTCGTCGCCAACGGCGGCCCGAATAAAAAAGCCTCCCACGCTTTCTCGCAGAAGGGATTGAGTGCGGAGCAGATCCAGGCCCTGTTGGCGCACGTTCGCAGCTTGAAGAAATAGTCGTTGGCGGCCACGGTTGAGCGCCACCACGTGAGACTTGGGCACGTGGCTCGGCACGACCGAAGTGGCGCAATGAACTGCTCAGCCGCAATTCGAGCGATGGCTGAGATGGGGGTAACCGCCCCCGCAGTGCAGGAGCCATTTCGACCCGTAGCGCTCCCAAGGTCAGCCCGCCCGGGTCCTGGTGCGCCAGGACCCGGGGATTCGATCCAGCGCTTCCCTCCACTGCCCCGCCGAGCGCGCTATCAACCCAAGCCATTCACCGCCGGACGGCCCGGGCTCGACGCTGCGTACAGCCGGGAGCGCGCAGCCGGAACCAGACGCCGTTGCAGGGAGATCAACCATGAGTAAGGGTCTGCTTTACGACGCCACGCTGTGCATCAACTGCAAGCAATGCGAGCAGGCGTGCGCGGAAAAAAACAAGCTTCCGTACGACCCGACGACAGCCGCCGAGAACCAGCAGTCCGACCGCAAGTTCACGGTGGTATTGGCCAAGGGCGAGAAGTACATGCGGCGGCTGTGCATGAATTGCCAAACTCCCGCTTGCACCTCGGTGTGCCCGGTGGGGGCGCTGCGCAAGACCGCGGCAGGGCCGGTGATCTACGAGGAGGGGCGCTGCATGGGTTGCCGCTATTGCATGGTGGCCTGTCCTTTCGGCGTGCCGAAATACGAGTGGGGCAAGCTGTTGCCGCGCATTCAGAAGTGCAACATGTGCGCGGACCGCGTCTCGGCGGGCAAGCCGACGGCCTGTGCGGAAGCGTGCCCGACCGGCGCCACCAAATTCGGCGAACGTGAAGAACTGATCGCCGAAGCGCAGCGGCGGCTGCGCGAGAACCCCGGAAAGTACGTCAACCACGTGTACGGGATGACCGAGGTCGGCGGCACGTCCGTCCTGATGCTCTCCAGCATTCCCTTCGAAGAGTTCGGCTTCCGCACCGACCTCACCCAGGATCCGCTTCCGCTATACACCTACCGGGTACTGTCGCGGATCCCCGATTTCGTTCCGCTAGGCGGTTTGTTCCTGGGCGGGGTGTATTGGATCACGCACCGTCGCGAGGAGGTGGCCGCGGCCGAGGCACCAGATAAGAGCGGAGCAGAAAGAAAACGCCCGCAGGCAAAAGCGAGGCGGCCATGAAATTCAAACTCACGTTCTGGAAAGTGGTGTTCGTCACGCTCATGGTGGGCGCTCTCTATTCCACGGCGCTGCGCTTCGGGAAGGGGCTGGGCGCCTCCACCAACCTGAACGATCAGTTTCCCTGGGGGCTGTGGATTGGCTTCGACGTGTTGTGCGGCGTGATGCTGGCCGCCGGCGGATTCACGCTGACGGCGGCGGTCCATCTGCTGCGCATTAGACGCCTGGAGGCCATCGTCCGGCCGACGGTGCTGACCGCCTTCCTGGGCTACCTGCTGGTGTGCGTGGCCCTGCTGTTTGACCTGGGGCGGCCGTACCGCATCTGGCACCCGCTCATCATGCGCAACCCGCACTCGGTGATGTTCGAGGTGGCGTACTGCGTGATGCTCTACACCCTGGTGCTGGCGCTGGAGTTCGCGCCCATTGTTTTTGAGCGCTTCGATCTGCACAAACCGCTGCGCGTGCTGCGGACAGCCTTGATCCCGCTGGTAATCGTGGGCGTGATTCTCTCCACGCTGCACCAGTCGTCTTTGGGCACGCTGTACCTGATCATGCCCAACAAGCTGCATCCGTTGTGGTACTCGCCCCTTCTGCCCGTTCAGTTCTTCATCTCGGCCATTGCGGTTGGACTGGCCATGACCATCTTCGAGTCGTCGCTGAGCGCCCGGTACTTCGGCCGCCAGCTGGAGCTGCCCATCCTGCGGGAACTGGGGCGCGTGCTGCTGGTGGTGCTGGCCATAGTCGGGATTCTCCGCCTGGAGGACCTGCTGCACCGCGGCGTACTGCAGGGGCTGCTGACGGGCGCATATGCGCGCTACGAGTCTTCCCTGTTCGTGGTGGAGATCGCGCTCTCTCTGCTGATGCCGCTGGCACTGCTGTCGCTGCGGCGCGTGCGGCAGAGTGCGCAAGGCCTTTATTGGACGGCCGTCCTGGTAGTGCTGGGCTTCGTCACCAACCGTCTGAATGTCAGCATCACCGGCATGGAAAGCGCGGCGGGGCGGCATTACATCCCGCGCTGGACCGAACTGGTGGTTACCGGCGCGATCATCGCGACGGGATTCGCGCTGTTTGGGCTGGCGGCAAAGTATCTGCCGATCTTTCCGCCTCAGGAAACCGGGGAGGCGGCCGGGGTGCCGACCGGAGACGTTGCGGAAACGGTGCTGACCCATGCGGGCGATTGACCCGCGCGGCCGGCTGCTGCGCCGCTTCACGCGGCTGAGCCGGAGTGTGGGCGCCAAACTGATCGCGATGCTGCTGGGCGCGATGCTGCTCATTTTCGCGCTGCTCGGCTATCTCAACGTGGAACTGCACCGGCGGCACCTGGAAGCGGGCACGCTGCGGGCCGCGGAGCAACTCAGCGATGTCATCCAGCGCAGCACGTCCTATTACATGCTGCGCAACGACCGCGAGGGCCTGCACCAGATGATGCGCACCATGCGAGGCCAGCCCGGGCTGGTGCGGGTGCGCATCATTGACCAGAAGGGGCGGGTGGGATACTCGAGCGACAGCGGCGAATTGGATACGCGCGCCGACAAGTCCGCCCCCGAGTGCCACGGCTGCCACGACTCGCCCGAACCGCTCACCACGCTGAACCTGCGCGACCGCTTCCGGATCTATCGCGCCGACGGGCAGCGGGTACTGGCCATCATCCAGCCCATCCAAAACCAGGCTATCTGCTCGAACGCAGCTTGCCATGCGCACCCGGCCAGCCAAAAGGTGCTGGGGGTGCTGGATACCAATCTTTCACTGGCCGCGGCGGATGCCGGCATCCGGGAGGGCAGCCGGCAGATGGCTGCCCACACGGCTACGGCGGCCATGGTGATCGCGTTTCTGAGCTGGTTATTTGTCTGGCGGGTGGTGGAGCGGCCGGTGCACGGGCTGATGGAGGGCACCCAGAAGCTCAGCCATGGCCAGGCCGGGTACCAGCTCCCCACAGTTTGCGAGGACGAACTGGGGGAATTGGCGGCGTCATTCAACCGCATGAGCGTGCAGATCCGCAGCAACGAGGAACAGCTCACCGCCTGGGCGCGCACCCTGGAGGAGCGGGTAGCAGCCAAGACGAAGGAGCTTAGAACGGCGCACGAGCATGTGCTGCACGTCGAAAAGATGGCCTGCATCGGCAAGCTGGCGGCGGTGGTGGCGCACGAGATCAACAACCCGCTGTCCGCGATCCTGACCTATGCCAAGTTGCTGCGGCGCTGGCTGGAGAGCGATCCCAACCAGTTTGAGCGCCGGGGAGAAGTGGAACAGACCCTGGACCTGATTGCCGGCGAGAGCCGCCGCTGCGGCGACCTGGTCAAGAACCTACTTACATTTTCCCGCACCGCCCCGGTCAACCTGGCGCCCACGGATCTGAATGCCGTGGTGCGGCAATCGCTGCGCCTGGTGCAACACGAGGCCGAGCTGTTGGGGGTCCAGCAGCAACTGGACCTGGATGACGCTGTGCCGCGCATCCACTGCGACGCCGGGCAGATCGAGCAGGTCGTGCTGGCCTTGCTGATGAATGCCGTTGATGCCCTGCCACGCGGCGGCAACCTGTGGCTGAGCACGCGGGCTGCGGACAACGAGGTGCTCCTGCAGGTGCGCGATGACGGCACCGGCATTGCGCCAGACCTTTTGCCGCGCATCTTCGAACCCTTCCTCACCACCAAGGAGACGGGCAAAGGCGTCGGCCTGGGACTGGCGATCAGCCGGGGGATTGTGGAGAACCACGGCGGCACGATCGAGGTGGCTTCGGAGCTGGGCCGCGGCACCACGTTTACGGTGCGGCTGCCGGCGGAAGCGAAAGCGACGGCCAGCGAAGGCCTATGCGCCATGGCGGGACGAGAGAGGTAGGAGCATGAACGGACAAGGCAAGCTGCTCATCGTGGACGACGAACTCACCGTCCGCGATTCCCTGGGCAAGTGGTTTCGCGAAGAAGGGTACGAGGTGGGCATCGCGGAGAGCGCCAGCGACGCGCTTGGCCGGGTATCTGAACAACGCTGGGACGCCGCCCTGGTGGACATCAAGATGCGCGGCACCGATGGCATCGAACTGCAACGCCGGCTGCACGAGATCGATCCGGAAATGCTGGTGATCATGATGACCGGCTACGCCTCGGTGGAAACGGCGGTCGCGGCGCTCAAAAACGGGGCCTACGATTACGTCACCAAGCCGCTGGATCCCGACGAGATCGCGCACCTGGTGAAGAATGCGCTTGCCCACCGGCGCGCGCGGCAGGAAAACCTGCGCCTGAAGGAAACCATGGCGGAGGCGATGCGTCCGCCCGACCTGATCGGAAACAGTCCGGCCATGCAGAAGGTGTTGAATGCCATTGAGACTGTCGCTCCCACCGAAGCCACCGTACTGATCACGGGAGAGAGCGGCACGGGCAAGGAACTGGTGGCGCGGGCCATCCACGCCGCCAGTCCGCGGCGGTTCAAACCGCTGGTCGCAATTCACTGCGGGGCTCTCACGGAAACGCTGCTGGAAAGCGAGCTGTTTGGACACGAAAAAGGAGCGTTCACGGGCGCCCAGTATCGCAAGAAAGGAAAGTTCGAGATTGCCGAAGGCGGCACCGTGTTCCTGGATGAGATCGGTGACATTACCCTGAAAACGCAAACCGACCTGTTGCGCGTGCTCCAGGAGCGGGAGATCACGCGCGTGGGC
>JAMXLI010000122.1 GCA_024281115.1 Terriglobales bacterium
ACGCGGCGCCCTATCAGAATTAGGTTCTAGTTTGAAGTCAGAGACTTACAAGAAATCCGCGGGAATCCGCTAGTACGGGTAGAGAAATTCAAATCCTCTCTCCCCGACCAATCACTTCAAACACCCGCGAATTGGGCCGAGGCGCGAAATTCCAATTTTGCAGACACCCGTACCATGCAGCGCGGGACGCTGACTCTGCCCAACGCTGGGCTGACTTGCTGTTCTCCACGCCGCATCAGGGTCATCTCACTTCGCGCCTTCGCGCGTCAGCTTGAAATCCGCGAAAGGCACCCACTTGCCGGCTTTGTTTTTCTGCTCCAGATGCCACTCCCAAGTCTGCGACTCAGGAACCCAGTGCCAGCGGTTGTGAAAGGGGCCGTCCGGATACTCGAAGACGAATCGCAGATCGTTGCCGTCGCGCGTGCCATAGCCCAGGGTTTCTGAAAACCGTGCTCCAAACACATCCATCAGGTGCAGCACGTAGCGGTCGCTCACATCGTCATAACCCAGAAACCATGTGGCGTCGTAGCGCGACTCGCCGGCAGGCGCATTGGTACTGGTTTGTTCGCGAATTTGGAGGAACTGGTGCCCCAGCACCCATTGCGCCACTACGGTGTGGTGGGCCGGCTTACCCACCACAGCCCCCTCCAATTTCCAGCTCCCGACAAAGTGGTCAACCAGATCGTCGTGCCAGGCGGGAGGCTGCTGCGCTGCTGCCAGGCATACAAAGAGGGTTAGAACCAGGCTGCTGAGAATTTTTCGACGCATCGCTTCGCTAACTCCGTGCCAGGGCCGCGCCCTACTCGTCTAAGTGGGCAATCAAGTGTAGTTACACTGAGATAGCGGGACAAGGAGGAAAGAAAGGACCCGCCCAAGCACACAGCAGACCGCGTCCGGAACCCGACCCTTACCGGCCGGAGATAACGAAATTTACCTGGCTGCGGCTCTTGGATTTGACGCTTACGGTTTTTTCCCAGGTTTCAGGAGAGCTGAACACGGGCCGCTGTACCGTGGCTTCGGAAAGCACATCCAGGGTCTGCTGGCGGCCTCGCAGCGTCCACCCTTCATGCCAGGCCACCAGCTGGTAGTCGCCGGCCGGGACATTGGTGAGTTCGAATTTCCCGCTGCTGTCGGTCACGGCGTAATAAGGATGCGGGACCACCATCATCTCCGCATTCATCCAAACGTGGCCGCCGTTGCATTTCAGGGTGACCAGTCCCGGCGAACTCAGGTCGCGCGAGATGACTTGTCCGGGAAACGGAAACGGCAGGTTGAAGCTGGCCGCCCCCTCCATGTGGATGGTGTGCAGAGTGGCGTCGGAACTGCGCATCTGCAGGGCAGCGTTCTGCGGAACCAGCAGAATGTGCGGCTCGTAGCGGCAATGCTTCTGGTCAAGAAAGCGCCGCTGCTCCGGCAACTCGAGCGCTTTCCCGCGCTCAATGTTCTTCAGATACACGATGGTGTTGGCGACCCCGCCGGACGAGCCAATCACCAGACGCTCCAGATCAACCTTCTTGGCCGATTGAGGATCGCAGATCTGCGGGTCCTTGGTGATGGGGAACAACTCGGCACGCGGCACTGGCCCCGACCAGGTCACCGTGCCGCTGATGGTGCCCCCGTCAGTCACGCTGATTACTTCGTAATGTCCTTGTGACCAGGCGGCTAGGCAGCTCAACCCCAGCAACATGACCAGAACTGCTGCAACAGAGATAAACTTCACGGCGCGACCCCAAGTCTTGGCTGGCGATCATTGTCTAAACGCCGAGGGATTACGCAAAGAGTACTGAGGTAATATCCGGGTCAATAGCCGAATGCCAGGCGCCCTGGCGGGCACTTCAAGGCAAGCTCAGTCGCTCAGCTTGAAAGCATCGGCGGGATCGAACCAGCAGCGCTGCCAGAATCCCTTGTCGCTCAAATGGTGTGCCGTCCATTGCTGCAGGCTGGCGAAAGTAGCCGCGGCCATCCCGCCGTCTTCCGAGTCGAAGATGATCACCACGCCTGCCGGCGGAGGCTGGCTGCGCGCCAGTTCCACGTAAGCGCCGCGAAAAACATTTTTGGCGAAACCCAGCTTGCTCTCGTCATTGGAGGGAACCCCGCTTGAGGGTTGCACCCAGATAATTTTCACCGTCTTTCCGCGCAAAGCTTCCCAGTTGCCAGGAAAGACAGCCGTCTCCTGGCGCATCTGCCGGAAGGGCGCTGGCTCTTGCGCGATCCGGGCGGGCGCTGGCTCGGCCGGGCGCGCGCTTACCGCTGATGGTTGCGACGGAAGCGCCAGCTGAGAGCGCCGGATCCAGCCGCGCGAAATGCCCGTGATCTGCACGTGCACCCAGTTCTGGGTCATGTTCAGGACCTGAAATTCATCCTCGGCATCGGCCATAAAGAGAAGCTGCGCGGTGTCGGCGGGATGCATTAAGACCGGCGTGCGCGAGCTCTTTACCACGGCCAGATTGTCGGGGTGCGACTGGTGTTGCAAGGCCTCTTCGAGGGCGCTCGCCTGTTCGGCAAGCGTTTTCATGTGCTTGTCGTCAGCGGCATCCATAGGTGCGGGGCGCGAGCCTGGCGCTCCGGCCCGCGGCATGCTGAGGTGCCCGGCTCCAGGCGCAGGGGCAGCCGCACTTCCCACGGCTTGCGCCGTTGCCGCACCTGGCTTCGCCGCTGAGGGTGCGTCGGGCGCCCCCGCTTTGCCGGAGAGGGCCTCGGCAATGCGCTCGAGCAGGTCCGCTTCCAGCCGGCCATTCGACGGCAGAACGCGATAACCGGATTGCGAGGTCGTCGCCGCCGCATACCAGGCGGTGATCTTGGTGGCGACGCTCACGCGGGCATCATGCGAACCGATGGCATTTACCTGCAGGACATCCTGGAAGAAGGGGCTGCTGAAGCGATCCAGGGAATCCTCTACCGGCAGGACGAATCCTTCCAGCACCGGCAGCCTGCCGGAGGCGAAGGGCTGCACTACCCGGACGGCTTGCTCCACTTGCTCCTTGGAGTAGGGGAAGGTGCGCTCCAGGGGAGCTGTCTGCGCCACGGCCGCGGCAGCGGCAAGCAAGAGTCCCAGCATCCAGGTGCACCGCCGCCACGACCCCGATAGGATGGGCACTCTCACGGCAGGGCCTCCAGCTGGTCGCGGTGGATCCAGCCGCGATGCCCATCCTCGGTTTCCACACCCAGCCAGTACGGCGTCAGGATGAGCACCACCACTTCCGCCTGGGCAGGCAACTTCTGCAGGGTCGTCGCGCTTCGGAACGGAGCGGATTTGAGCGGGGCCCCGGGCCCTTTCACGCGGCGTTCCACCTTGTGGCGGAGTTCATTTACACGCTGCTCCAACGCCTCCTCCGCCGTGGAAGTGGAGGGCGCCGGCGGTTCCGCGGTCAGGCGCGGCAAGGGTTGCGCCAGGGCGCGCAAGGGCGGCACTTCCGGGGCTGGCCGGGCGCTGGCGCGTTGTTCCCGCTGCTCGGCGTTGCGGGATGCGGCCATCTCCGCCTGTTCACGCATCGCCTGCAGTTCCCGCACATGCTGCTGGATCATGCCGTACTCGGCGGTTTCCACCTCTCCCTGCGAGCGGTGCACGCTGTGGCGCGCATCCACGAACACGGCGTCGATGCGGACGGTGGTGGCGTTCTCCGACACGGGACGCACGATGTAGCGGACGGTGATGGTGCCGATGTCGCCGCTTTGCTTGAAGTAGCGGGGCGCGAGCACGTTCTCCGCCACCTTGTAGAACACCTTGCTGCCCGCTTCCCCCTCGCCCAGCACCGAAGACGAGGAAGCGGCGTGCGCGCCGGTGAGAGTGCGTTCTTTCTCGTAGGAAAAAGTGCCGTGGATCACTTCGTCTTCCACGACCTGCTGGACCGCTTTCTCGACCTGCGCTTCAGGAGCTTCGATGCGGGCCTGAAAGCCCGGTTCGACGCTCGTTTCCCGGACCGCCGAAGCCAGGGGGAACAAGGGCGCCAGTACAAGGCATGCAACCAGAAAAACAGCAGGAAGGGACGCCATGGTCCGATCTTCAGGCTCGCTCGGCCCGTGCTCACGGAGGTGAGCACCGTTTACGGAGAAGAACATCGCTCGCGGATAACTAATCCGCCCGGCAGGCCCCTGTCAAGCCCGGCGACACTCGCCGGCCCAGGGCTCGCCGCTCGTGGACACTATAACGGCGAGTGCAGGGAACGTTTCGGAAGTAATTATATTGTGTCAAGCGACCGCCCGGAGTATATCTTTCCCAATGGTCCGGTTCGATACAGAACCCTCCCGGACCAGTAAGACCAGCTTATGGCGAGCTGGCGGCCCTCCTGCTAAATCTGCCCGCCGCCCCGACCCGCCGCCCAGGACTGTCGCATGTCTTCTGCGCAAGTCAGGCTTGGCCGAGCGAAAAGCCGCGAGGCGCGCGAGCAGGCGCTGATCCTGGCGGCAGGCCGCCTTTTTGCGATGCGCGGCTATGAGTCCACCACCACCCGCGAGATCGCAATCGAGGCAGGCTGCGCCGAAGGGCTCATTCACCGCTACTTTTCCGGCAAAGCCGGACTGCTGCTGGCCTTGATCAAGCAGCGCATCTCCCGAGAAGTAGACGACTTGGGCAAGCATCTGCCCCCGCAGCCCACCCTTGCGGAAGAACTGCTGCAGCTGGTGGCCTTCGAGATTGACCGCATGTGGGAGGAGCGCGAGTTCTACAAAGTGATTGTTCCGCGCGCGCTGGTGGATCCCACTCTCGGACCCGTCCTACGGGCGCATGGGCCAGGACGCCGCGCCCCCGTTCTGGTGGACCGGCTCCAGAAGCGCCAGGGCAAGTCCGCTCTCAGCCCCACGGAACTTGAAACCCTGGCCCACTTCACCGGCGTGCTCGGCTTCATGTTCGGGTTTTTCCGCCCGGTGGTGCTCGGCGGGGACCGGGCGCAAGCAAAAGAAATAGGCCTGCGCATTGCCCGGGTGGTAGCGCAGCATCTCTAAGGAAGTCGAGCTCTTGCGGCGCAGCCCTCGATGTTGCGCCATTCCCCGCCAGCCTTTCTCCCCGCCACTTGGCCAAAATCGCTTGACCTCAGATTCCTGATGTGCTACCACCGTGCGTCGCTGCGCACGTGTGTGGGCGTCGCAGTTTGCCGTACCTTAAGCAATTCGCACGACCTCAAGAAAGTTTGAACGGAAGCAGTTTTCGATCCTTACTGGCGCGGGAGGGCTGAATGGCCTCTTTCTTCAGGTTCGGTGGTCTCCGGACAGTAGCAGTCGCGATTGCAATCCTGGGCTGGGCGCCCAGCGCCTTCGGGTTTCCTGCGTTTGCTCGCAAGTACGGCCTACCCTGCTCGGCCTGCCACGAAGCCTGGCCCAAGCTGAACATCTTCGGGCAAACTTTCAAGGATAACGGCTACCAGTTGATGAATGACCGGGACGCTCCCATCTGGCAGAATCCCGCCTATTGGCCGGTCACGTTCCGCATTACCCCCCATTGGCACCGCGAGAGCGTGAACCGGGTCGCGGTCGATACCCAGGCGGGTCCGCTCACCGGCGTTCGGGAAATCAACTCGCACGGCTTCGACCTCACCGGGCTCGACATCCTCTCCGGCGGCACGCTCAGCAATAACTTTTCATTCCTCATGGTGCCCTCGTCGGATAACACCGGCGCTTTCCACTTCGAATCCGTCTGGGTGCGCTTCGACAACCTCTTGAAGAGTCCCTGGCTGAACGTGAAGGTCGGCAAGTTTGAACTCGACAATGTGATCTCGGAAAAGCGCATCATGAACGTGTCGGCGAACGGAGGTTTTTACCAGCTCTACCACTTTTCTCCGCAGGGCGACACCAACTTCTTCGGTCAGATGGGCGACAACCAACTCGGCTTGGAAGTGATGGGCCACTCCAAGAACGACCGCACGCGCTACTCGGCGGCGCTGCTCAGCTCCAACGATGGCAACGTCAACTTGCCGTTCGGCAACAGTTACAGCACCTTCGTGAGCGCCAGCCGGGCCTTCAACTTTGGGTATGAAGGCGGATTGGACCGCGTCGGCGCTTACGCTTTCGTGGGCAGCGCGCCCACTTACTTCCTCAACGCCAACGGGGTGGCCATCCCGGGCTCCGGGTTGGGCAACAAGCCGTTCCACCGCGAAGGCGCTTTCGCCCTCCTTTATGCCAAGAAACTGGACTTCTCGCTGTTCTATCAGCATGGCTGGGACAGTGCCTTCTTTGGTGCAGCCACGCAAGCTAATCAGCCGCTGCCCGCAGGCGCCCGTGCCCCCAGCTGGAACGGCGGTTTTGTCGAGACCCACTACACGGTCAATCCGCAGCTTATCTTCATCCAACGGGACGAGTTTGTGCGGATGTCGCAACAGGCATTACCGGGAACTCCCGGCAACCTGGGCGACATTGATGCTTACACGTTTGGGTACCGCTATTACCCATTTATCAACAGCCGAGCTGGCTTCGCATTTCACAACGAATACTCGCTCGCGCGGCAGCAACACACCGCCCCGGAGGGGAACAGCTTGAGTTCCAGCAGTGTGTTCGTCGGATTTGACTTCGACTTTTAGGATCCCAGAGGTTTCCATGCGCATAAATGGCCACGTGGTTTGGGTCTCGCTGATGCTGGGCGCCGCTGTTCTGACGCTGCAAGGATGGTCCGGGGCGCAGGTGACCGGCTACCAGGAGCAACAGCAGATGGGCATGACCAGCCATATCGGCAATTTGACTGGCACTGCCGAGAAAGGCGCCAAGGCCTACCGCCGCTTCTGCGTGGGGTGTCATGGCGCCTTCGGAGACGGGGAAGGCGAAAACGCTCAATGGATCGACCCCAAGCCCCGCAACTTCACCTTGGGGGTGTTCAAGTGCCGCTCCACTCCCACCGGCACCCTGCCCCTGGACTCCGATCTGTTCAATACGGTCGGACGCGGCATCGTGAACTCCAATATGCCGCGCTGGTTCCCCCTGACCGACCAGGACCGTGCCGACCTCGTGGCCTACGTCAAGCACTTCTCGCCCCGCTTCGCCACGGAAAAGCCGGGCGCGCCGATCCAGATTCCGCCTGAGCCGAAATTGACTCCGGAACGGGTGAAGGCGGGACAGGAAGTATTCAACCGCGTGCAATGCTGGAAGTGCCATGGCGTGGAAGGCCGTGCCAATGGCCCCTCGGCAGACACGCTCACCGACGACCTGGGCCGTCCGATCCGGCCCTTTAATTTTCACGACAGCACCCGCTTCAAATGCGGTGAGACGGACCAGGACCTGTACCGCATCTTCATGACAGGCCTGGACGGCACGCCCATGCCGTCGTTCTCCGACAATATTAAGCCGGACGAGGCCTGGAACCTGGTGTTCTATTTGCGCTCGTTGCAGCCCATGGCTTCGCCGGAAAGGGCCATGGCGGAGCAACTTGGGTTGAAGCCGGTGAATCCGAATGCGCCGGCACCGCAGAACAACAAGTAAGCGGAATTTAGTCCCACGGGAGAAAGTCATGCTGGTTCAGCACCAAAGCAAGTACGTTGTGTTTTCGGTATTGCTGCTGCTCGCGCTAGGCACGTTGCTGCTGACGCGCAACGTGAGCGCGGCGGGGGACGGGTCCATCGCCGGTTCGGTGAAACTGAGCGGTACCGCGCCGCACATGAAGGGCATTGACATGTCCAAGGACCCGTACTGCGCCAAGGCGCACGAAAGCAGTCCCGCCAAGATGGAGAACGTGGTGGTGGGCTCCAATGGCGGGCTGCAAAACGTGGTTCTGTATATCTCCGAGGGTCTGAGCGGCTCCGCCGCCTCGGCTACGCCCTCCGAGGTGCCCGTCTTCGACCAGAAAAACTGCATGTATTCGCCGCACGTGCTGCCCCTGGACGTGAACCAGAAGTACAAGGTCACGACCTCGGACCAGACCACGCACAACATTCACCCGCTTCCCCAACCGGGCGGTGGCAACATCGGCTGGAACAAGTCGCAGCCGCCGGGCGCTCCTCCCATCGAGACCAACTGGAAGGCGCAGGAGGTTGCCATTTCGGTTAAGTGCAATATCCATCCCTGGATGCACGGCTGGCACGTAGTGGTGAAGGGTCCGTACGCGGTAACCGACGAGAGCGGGAACTACACCATCAAGAATGTTCCGCCGGGCAGCTACACGGTCACTGCGTGGCAGGAGGAATATGGCACGCAGACACAGAAGGTGACGGTGGCCGCGGGTCAGCCCGCGAAGGCCGACTTCACGTTCAAGGCGAAGTAACTGGAGCAGGCCCCGGATTCGAGGCTCCCGCGCATGGGCTGCCTCGAATCCAGAACGGGCCACCGAGAATGCCATGGCACGATTCTTCGCGGTAACGATTGTCCTGATTGCCATCGCTTCCGCCATTCCCATCCTGCGCCACACCTGGTGGATGCCGCAGGACATCTCGACGCATGGCGCCGCCATTGACGAGCAGATGTCGGAGACCATGGCCGAGGCCGGGATTTCCTTCCTGGCGTCGCAGATCCTGCTGGCCTTCTTCATCTGGAAATTTTCGTCGTGGCGCCCGGGTGAGAAGATCAGGAATTTCCCCGGCGGCGCCATGACCATGGTCATTGGCGCTTTTCTGCTGGTGGGAACGGAGGTGCTGGCCCTGGGAGCCTTCGGGGTCAAGGCGTGGGCACAGATTTATTTCAGCCCACCCGCCCCCAACGCCATGCCGGTGCAAGTTCAGGCCGGCCAGTTCGCGTTTTATTTCCGCTATCCCGGCGCCGACGGCAAGTTTGGCCCTATTCACCCCGAGCGCATTAGCGAAGCCAACCAGAACTTCTACGGGCTGGACCAGGACCATGACCCCGATGCCAAAGATGACGTGGTGACCGCCGAGATGGCAATCCCGGTGAACCGCGAAATCCTGCTGCTGATGCATTCCAAGGACGTCGGTCACTCGTTCTTCGTGCCGGAGTTGCGCATCCAGCAGGACTTTGTTCCCGGCCTCGACCTGGCGCTGCATTTCACCGCCACCAAGGTTGGGCGGTACGAGATCGTCTGTACCCAGCTCTGCGGTCTGGGGCACTACAACATGAAAGCGTATCTGTCGGTGTTGTCGCCGGCGGACTTCGATAACTGGCTGAAGAAACAGGCGGCCTTACAGTAGTTGAACGCGATCCCCCCAAGAGGCGCCTGGCGCCTCTGGCAGGTGCCACTATGCACGATGTTTCTGCCCACGCGGCTCACCACGCGCCCACCAGCTTCATTCGCAAGTACGTTTTCAGCCTGGACCACAAGGTCATCGGCAAGCAGTACTACGGCCTGGCCCTATTGGCCGTCCTGATCGGGATGGTGCTTTCCTGGCTGATGCGCCTTCACCTGGGCTGGCCGTCGTTTGCCATTCCCGGCCTGCACCTGCTGTCGAGCAACGGGGCGCCGGGCAACGTGATGACGCCGGAGTATTACCTGCAATTGATGACCATGCACGGCACCATCATGGTCTTTTTCGTCCTCACCACCGCTCCCTTCGCCGCTTTCGGCAATTACTTCCTGCCCATTCAGGTGGGCGCCGAGGACATGCCGTTCCCCCGCTTCAACATGATGTCGTTCTGGGTGACGTTCGCCGCCTTCCTGGTGCTGATGGCGTCGTTCTTTGTGGGCGACGGTCCGACGCTGGGAGGCTGGACGCAGTATGTGCCGTTAAGCGCGGTTGGAGACGTGGGCGGTCCCGGAGAAGGCTTGGGCGTGGTCCTGTGGGCAGCCTCCATCGCCCTGTTCTGCGTGGGACAACTGCTGGGCGCATTAAACTTCATCACCACCACGCTCGACATGCGCACCCGGGGCATGAGCTTGTGGCGCATGCCGCTGACTACGTGGGGCTGGTTCATCACCTCCATCATGGGCCTGACCGCGTTTGCCGTGCTCATGCCCGCCTGCATCCTGTTGATTCTGGATCACGTTGCCGGGACCAGCTTCTTCGTTCCCTCCAACCTGGTGATCAATGACCAGTTGCAGCCGCACTCGGGCGGATCCACGCTGCTGTGGCAGCACCTTTTCTGGTTTTTTGGCCACCCCGAGGTTTACATCGCGATTGTGCCCGGAATGGGCATCGTTTCCCACGTTTTGATCGCCAATACCCGTCGCCCGCTGCTCAGCCATCGCGTGCTGATCTATTCCATGGGCGCCTTGGCGGTGCTCAGTTACATGGTGTACGGGCACCACATGTTCGTCAGCGGCATGAACCCGTATTCCTCGATCGCGTTCTCCTTCCCCACTCTGATCATTACCATTCCTTCCACCATCATCGTGCTTATCTGGCTGGGCAGCTTGTATGGCGCCAAGCTGCGCATCAACACGCCCTCGCTGTTCGCGCTGGCCTTTATTTCCATGTTTATCAGCGGCGGGGTCAGCGGCTTCTTTCTGGCCCAGCCGTCCATCGACATCATGCTGCACGCCACCTACTTCGTGGTCGGCCACTTCCACCTGGTGATGGCAGTGGCGGCCATCTTCGGCATCTTCGCCGGCACTTATTTCTGGTTTCCCAAGATGTACGGCCGGATGATGAACGAGACCCTGGGGAAGGTCCACTTCTGGCTTACCTTTGTGGGCACCTACTGCATCTTCATGCCCTTCCATTACCTGGGCTTAGCCGGCAACGTGCGCCGCTACCAGGCCTTCGTCGCCGAGTACATGCAGCCCCTGCAGCCGGTCCACAAGTTCATCACGGTGGCGGCGCTGGCCACGGGGGCCGCCCAGCTGATTTTCTTGTATAACCTGGTGCACAGCCTTTTCCGCGGGCAGCCCGCACCGGAAAATCCCTGGGAGGCGACCTCGCTGGAGTGGAGCACACCCTCGTCGCCGCCGCCATTCGACAACTTCGGCGGCCAACTGCCCGTCGTTTACCATGATCCTTACCAGTACGGCATCGAGGGCTCGACCGGGGACTACGTCATGCAGACCTCGCCAGACAAAATCCAGTCCGGGCACGACGAGGCCTGAGGCGGAAGCTTAGGAGCTTGATTTCATGGCAACCACGGTTCATGAACCACCGCAGCGCGTAAGCGGTTCGGGCAACGGCGGAGGCCGCGGCCTGGTCCCCGATGGCTCCCTGCGCTCGGTGCAGCACTACGCGCCGCCCCCGGCCTCGACCGGAATCTGGGTGGGCCTGGCCGGCATCAGCATGACCTTCCTGGCGCTCACCAGCGCCCTGGTGGTGCGCAAAGGAAGCGCGTTCGACTGGCGCCCCTTCGCCCTGCCTCCGGTTCTCTACGTCAACACGGTTGTGTTGTTCGCCAGCAGCTTTACTCTGGAGGTGGGACGTCGCCGCGTGGCGGCGTTCATGACGGGCCGCCGCGATGCGGCTCATCCCGCCCGCTGGCTTTATATAACCTTGGGCCTGGGCCTGGTATTCGTCGCGGGACAGTATGCCGCCTGGCGGCAATTGCGCGAACAAGGCCTATTCCTGGCCTCCAATCCGAGCAGCTCATTTTTTTATGTGCTGACCGCCGCGCATGCCCTGCACGTGCTGGGAGGGCTGGGTGGACTGGCGCGGGTGATCGGCAAACTGGGCCGTTCGGCGTTGCGTCGGAGCACGCTCGACGCTACCTCGCGGTACTGGCACTTCATGGACGCGCTGTGGGTGTACTTGCTGGTCTTGCTCTGGTTCAAGATCTGAAGCGGGCGTAAACAAGGAGACGCTGTGAGCGAAGCCGACCTCACCATGGGCACGCATCATCCTCCGGGCATGACGATCGGATTGCCGCCCTTTGTGGTACCCGCCAAGAAGATGGCGATCTGGCTCTTCATCATTGCCGACGCCGCCACCTTCGCGGCCTGCCTGGTGGCCTACGGATTTCTGCGCAACGGGACTGCCCATTGGCCGCGCCCTTTTCACAGCGTGGTCAATGTCGCGCTCATGACTTTTATTCTGCTCAGCAGCAGTCTTACCATGCTGCTGGGAGTGCGTGCCGCCAAAGCCGGGGACCGGCCCGCCGCTTTTCGCTGGACCATGGTGACGATGGTGGCGGGCATCGTCTTCGCGCTCCTGCACGTGCGCGAGTGGATGGGCCTGATCGGCGAAGGCATGACCTTGTTCCACAATCCCTGGGGTACCGGGCTTTTTGGCGCGTCCTTCTTTTCCGTGACCGGCCTGCATCTCTCGCACGTGGTTGGCGGGATCGTGGCGCTGCTGGTGGTCGGCCTGCGCTACCGGCGGGGACGGCTGGGCGACGCCGACCTGGAGGTCATGGGCTTGTACTGGCACTTCGTGGACCTGGTTTGGATGTTTGTCGTGCCCTTTGTGTATCTGCTGAACCTGGCGCGATAGTTACGGGAGACACCATGGTTGATGCCCCTGATGTGCATCCGCATGAGCCGGCGGCGCGGTACACGGACTCGGTGAACCGCTACATCGTGATCTACGTCTGCATCCTGGTGCTGGCGGCCCTGCAGTTCGTGATCGCCTATACTCGCCTGGACACTACTGCTATGTTTGCCCGCATGCTGTTCGTCGCCCTGGCTGAGGCGGGCCTGGCGCTGATGTTTTTCATGCACCTGTGGGCGGAAAAGCGAGGCTTCCTGCTGTTTGTTGTGATCTTCACCGGTTTCGTACTGGCAGCCATGCAGTATGGCTGGACGGACAGCAATCGCATGGAAACCGGCGTTCCCTACACGCAGCCCAGGCCCGGAGTGGTGCAGCAGTGAGTCCCTGGCCGAAAATCCGACGCCTGATGCTCGCCTTGACGCTGTTGCCAGCGCTCATGGCTCCCGCAACCGCGCATGCGCAAAGCTGCGCCCTGTGTTACACGCAGGCGGCTGCTTCGGGCGCACGCATGATCCAGGCGCTCAAAAGTGGCATCCTGATCCTGATTATTCCTCCTATGGGCCTTACAGCAGGCGTCTTCGTCATCGCCTACCGCCGTCGGCAGCAATTCAAAGCCCCCGACGAACCCAGCTCGCTCTAGCGGGTCTTTCTAGTCCGCCTCCGGTCAGCATTGCCGGCGCGGCCGGCACCACCTACCCGCCGACGATCCCTTACACCGCGCTTACAGCCTTTTTACTCCTCCCTGCAGGCCTCGCGGGTCTAATCCAGCAATAAGCCAATTAATGAAAAGGATGGAAAAGATGAGGAAATTTTCTATTTCTGCGCTCGCAATCTTTGTCTTCGGCACGTCGGCTTTAAAGATCGCCTCGGCTCCCCCGGCGCCGACCCACAGCGCCGGAGAGGCAAGGGATGGAGCCTTTCGGGACGGGCTGTTTCACGGCGCTCTGGACGCGAAGCGCGCGAACCCGGCGCACGTCGCTGCTGGGCGCTGGGCGACCGAGAAGGATCGCATTTCGTACCGGGCAGGGTATGAGCGCGCCTATGCTTCAACCGTGGCGGCTATGACCAGCAGCCATTCCCACCCGGCGGAGTCAACGCCAGTCAAGCATCACGCTCAAGTGTGACACGCGCGCTTTCGCCGCCCGCTCTCAGGCGCGCAAGATGGAGCAGGCAGGAAGGAGCACCCCATGTTGCTCAAAGCGCTTGCCGCCCTCGCCATTCTGCTGTTTCTGGCGTGAATCGCGGCCGTGCTCCAGGGCTGGAGCACCAGCAGCACGCCAGGTCGCCTTGTGGGCGTGAGTTTCGTGGCCATCCTCGGCATGGCCGCAGCTTGGGGACTGCACACGCTGCTGCCCCACTAAAAGGGCGCCCTCACGCGCGCGGGCAATCCCGGTGACCAAGAGCTCACCTGTCGCTAACCACGCCGATCGGTTGCCGGTCGCCAATACTTATGGTTGATTCCCGCCCTCGTGGGGAAATGCGCCAGTGTCCCCGGCCGCGGATAGTGCGGCTATTGCGATCCAGTCCGATGATTCCAATCGCGCCGAGGGCTCGCGCCGCAACTGCGCCAACCACGGCTGAGCGCTTGCGGGCGTACGGGGCCGCTTCCGACCAGGCTTGCTCGGAGGCGGTGAAAGACAAGGCCGTGCCCGCAACTGGAGACTCAGGGTCGGCCGAGTCATTGAATTCCGGGCCATTGCTGTCCGGCACCGAGACAAATGCGGGAAGGCTGGAGGGAACGCCCAGCGACGGGGGAGGGGCCGCCGCAAGCCTGGCCTGCTGCCAATTTGCGGCGGCACGGAAGCCCAGGACGGTTCTCCTCGCCAAGTGCGCACGCCGCGTCACCGGGGCCGACTCGGGCAAAGAATACGATTGCTGGGCGCGGACCGCCGGTTCCCGAGTGCGCGTGGGCACAAAGCCAACCGTCACGGCAAATAAATGCCAGGCCGGCGCGACCAGCACAAGCAGCAGGAAGGCCGCGGCGGCGCGCAAGCCCAGCGCCCATTTCGACGGCCGCGGAGCTTCGGCTAGAACGTTGCGAACCCGGCGCTGCAGCAGCGAAGCGGAAGGCACGAAATCCACCCCCAGCAGGCCATTGCAGTGCATGAGACGGAGGCGAGCGAACCGGGTAAGCGATTCGGCATAGTCAGCACGGCGGTGCGGGCATGCTCTGACCACCGCGGCATCGCACGCCAGCTCGCGCTCAATGCGCAGCTGCGCGCGCGCATACCAAACCACAGGATGAAAGAAGAGCAGGCAATGCGCCAGGTCCGCCAGCACCGCCCAGAGATAGTCGCGGCGGGCAACATGCACCAATTCATGCCGCAGCGCGTCGGTAACGGACGCTTCCGGGCGAGGAGAATTGCAGGCTTCCGGAAGCAAGACGCGCGGACGCCACCAGAATGCGGTCGCCGGCGAACTTAGCCCGGGCACGATCAGCAACTCGCATTGAATGCCGAGCAACGAACAGGTGCGCCGAAAAATGCGCTCCAAGGCAGGCGACGGCAGCACGGCGGGCCGGAGCGACCGGCGCAAAGTCGCGTGCTTCCAGGCTACCCAGCCGGCCAGCCACAGCACACCCAGAAGGTAGGCGGCTGGCGCCAGCCAGCCGCTCACGCGAACCAGCGCGTGCCACGAGGCTGGAAGCAGGAGCGCGCGCATCCCGCCAGAGACGCCGCCCGCGGCCCACGCATGGGCCGAGGATCCCGCGCCGGCGTCCCTCCATACTCCCGCCGCCTCCCAGCAAAGTGCACACCAGTAAGCGACCGACGTCCCGAGAAATGCTAACCAGAGCGCAAACCGGTATCGGGGAGAATGGCACAAGCGCGCCACTCCCAGGCAGAGAAGGTAGAACAGGGCCAGGCGAAGGACGAAAGAAATCAGCAGGCCAGCGATTTGCAGAACTACATCCGACATGGTCGTCCCCGGGGGAAGGGAGCGCTAGCGCGCCGATTCCTTGCGCTGCGCGCGATAGTTTCTGATCAAGGTTTCCAGTTGCTCGAGTTCCGACTCGTCCACCGGATTGGCTTCCAGCAGATTCACCATAAGCTCGCTGGGAGAGCCGCCGAAATTCTGCTCCAGAAGATTGCGCACCGACAGCTTGCCGACTTCGTCGCGGCTGACGCGCGGTACGAACACGAAGACGCGGCCGCGGTTCACGTGCCGCACAAAACCTTTCTGCTCCATGATGCGGAGCAGCGTCTGGATAGTTTTGTAGTTGGGCCGCGGCGCGGAGTGAGGATGGCTCACCACCTCTTCCACGGTCGCCTGCCCCAAATCCCAGAGCACGCGCAGAATGCGCAACTCGGCCCGCGTGGGCAACATGCTTTTTCGTTTGCTGGTCATCGGACTTTGACCCGGGTCGCAATATCATCTCATGATCCCCGGCGCGACGCCACGCGCCACGAGGTCCCAGCGCCACGGGCCCGCCTCCTGCAGGAGCAGGGTCGCGGTCGCCTGCTAAGATGCAGTGACGCCTTTTCCCCGAGGAACTTCCTTGTCTACCCTTGCCGTCGAGAGCCGGTTGCCGGCTGCGGGCTTCTCCGCCGCCCGGCGATGGCGACTGGCCGCCCTGGTCGCGTTTTTCGCGGTCATCTACCTGGGGGCCATGTTCTCTCCTCCTTTGCTCGACGATGCCGACGCCACCCATGCCGAGGCGGCCCGCGAGATGTTCGCCACGGGCGATTACGTCACCCTGCACGTGAACGGTATCCGCTACCTGGAGAAGGCGCCTCTACCCTACTGGCTGGCAGCCTTTTCCTACCGGCTGTTCGGAGTGAACGAGTTTGCCACCCGCTTGCCCAACGCGCTCGCCGTTCTGCTGCTCGCTTGGCTGGCCCGCGCCTGGGCGGGCAGAGCTTTCGGGGAGCCGACCGGCGATTCTGGCGCGCTGCTGGTGCTCACTTGTGCGGGCGTGTTTCTGTTCACGCGCATCTTCATCCCCGACGTCCTGCTCAGCTTGTTCATTGGGGCGTCGCTGTACTGGTTTCTTACCGCGCTGGAACAAACCCGGGAGAAATGGCGCTGGTATGCCGCCTATGCCTGCGCCGCTCTGGCCGTCTTGACCAAGGGACTGGTGGCGCTGGTCTTCATTGGAGCCTCTGCCCTGTTGTACCTGGCGGTCACGGGCCAATGGCGGCGCTGGCGGGAATTTCAGATCTTAAAGGGCGCCGGGCTGCTGCTGGCCATCGCCGCTCCCTGGCACATCCTGGCGGCGGTTCGGAACCAGCATTTCCTCTGGTTCTATTTCGTGAACGAACACCTTTTGCGTTTTCTGGGGCGGCGTTACCCCCGCGACTACAACAAGCTGCCGGCATGGCTGTACTGGGGACTCCACCTGGTGTGGCTGTTCCCTTGGAGCTTCTACTTTCCCGCCGCCTTGCGGGCGCTCTGGCGGGAACGCCACTTCCTCCGTAACGAGAGCAGTTTCGCCACCCGCACGCGGCTCCTGTGCTGGATTTTTGCCGGCGTGGTGCTGCTCTTCTTTTCGGTTTCTACCAACCAGGAGTACTACACCCTGCCCGCCTACCTGCCGCTGCTCCTGCTGATCGCCGACGGAATGGCGCAGGCCGAAGCGCGGCCGGACGGCAGCCGCGTTCTGAATCTGGGCATGGCCACCATTGTGCTGGTGTCGTTGGCTGCCGGGGCCGCTCTGGCTGCCGGCTTGTGGAACTCCCGCCACCTGCCCTTTACCCCGGATGTAGCCACCGTGCTGGCCAGGCACGACATGGCGAAGGACACGCTCTCCATGTCGCATGCCCTGGATGTGAGCGCGGAATCGTTCGCGGCGCTGCGCTTGCCGGCGATCCTGGCCGCAATCGCGCTGCTCCTTGCTCCTCTGGCGGCCTTATGGCTGCAACTTCGCCACAGGCGGGCCGAGGGGAGATGGGCGCTGGCGGCAGGGATGGCCGTGCTGCTGGTGGCCGCGCACCTGGCGTTCGCCCGCTTCGGCAATTACCTCTCGTCCGCGCGGCTGGCGGACCAGATCGCCGTGCGCGCGAAGCCGAGCGACCGCGTCATCATCTATGGAGATCAGGCGTTCGGATCTTCGCTCCTCTTCTATCTGCGCCGTCCCGTGGAGCTGGTGAATGGGCGCACCACTTCCATGTGGTTCGGGTCCACCTACCCGGACGCCCCCAGGATTTTCCTGGACGATGCCGCGTTAGCGCAGGAATGGGAGAAGAGCGAAAGGATTTTTCTGTTCGTGCCGGCGCAGCAAAAAGCCAAGGTAGAAAGCCTGCTGCCGCGGCGGAGCGTCGTGGCGGAGCTTTCCGGAAAAACGATTTATTCCAACCAGCCGTAATCAGGTTTCTGAAACACGCGCCGGCTTGGAGATCACGGCGGCCTTCTGCAGGCTCGGTGGCGCGCAACGCAGCATGCGGCCACCCCTGGCCAGGCGGTAGCGTTCGCCGCGCCAGGTAATCGTCGTCCCGAAAAAGCTGGCGCACCAGAGGAAAAAGCCCAGCAGATCGCGCGCGGGATACAGCCAGAAGAACCGCCGGCAGAATGGGTCCCTCACCACGCCCCAGCCCGCGATCAGCGCTTCCGCCATGCGATTGAGCATGGCGTAGGCCAGAAAGCCGATGCCCACCAGGGGCAAGCCCACCGCGCAGGCCGCCACTAATCCGAGGATGCCAAAGGGCATGGCGAAGGTGAGGCCGCTCCCGATGTGGCCCAGGGGGCGCGAAAACCTCGTGCTTTTCATCCAGCGCACCTGGTGCAGCAGGGAATCGGCGAGTTGCTGATTCAGGACCACATGCTCGACGGCGTAGCGCGAGAGCACAACCCGCTGCCCGGCCGCGTGTACCCGCTGGCCCAGCACAAAGTCGTCGGCGCAGTATTCGGCCAGCGCGCGGAACCCCCCGATGGAGGTCAGCAGGTCGCGGCGCAGCGCCATCGTGGGGCCGAGGGCGAAGCGCATTCCTTCCACCAGATCCGCGACCAGCACTCCCGCGGTCATCTCCACCGACATGCCCAGGGCCTCGAGCTTCGACCACACCCCGCCCGTGGCTACCCCGCGATACAGGCAGGTGACCAGGCCAACGCCGGGCGCGAGAAGCGCGCCCATGACTTCACCTACATAGCCTGGCCCAACGTGGACGTCACTATCGCTGACGATTATGTAGTCGGAGGAGACGGCTGCCATCATCTTCTCCAGGGCGCAGACCTTGGCATTGGGAGAGTCGGGTTCGCCCGCAACCACGATGGTTGCCGGAACGGACGGGTAGCGTTCCTGCAACTGCCGCACCAGGCGCAGCCCGGGATCATTGCCGCTGCGCGCGGCGAAAATCAATTCGAAGCGAGGATAGTCCTGCTGAAAAAAGCTCTCCAGGTTGCGCTCCAGGTTCGGCTCCCAGCCGTGCAGAGGCTTGAGCAAGCTCACGAAGGGAGAGCCGTGGCCGGCGGGGGTTCCGTCCCTGCGCTCCCGCCGGCAGCGCAGGAAAGCGATACCGAGCAGGAGCAGGAATACCGTGCTAGCGATCAGACCTGTGGACGCGACGATGAGGAAGATGTCACCGACCATAGCGTGTTCGAGCGCGCAACTTGTCTGTGGCGGACCGAAAGCTTCGGTTGGCAGACGAGAAAGCGCTCTCGCTCTGCGCCGAGATCCGTCGCCACGAATATAGCAGCGGCCCCAGTGTTTGCCGGGAGATTAGGTTGGCACCCGAGCTTCCGGTGCTTAACGTTCCTGCTCCGCCTAGCCCCCAAGAAAGGCTTGAACCGAGTGTAATACAGCGGCGGCAGCGGGAAAAAGAAGCCGCGAAAGTTGGGGGAGGCGGGCAGGTTGAGCGAGTGGTGGTCGTTCCGGAGCGCGGCTCCCGCTATTCACAGGACGAAGCAGGCGCCGCTCCGGGTCAGTAATTCACATGCTACTGCTGCGGGCTGGGCGCCGGCTCAGCATTGCTGTCCTGCGGGCGACGGCTGCGAATTTTTTGCGCGTGCTTCTGCGCCATGGCGTCAAATTTCTGGCGCTGCTCCGGATTCAAGGCGGCGCGGACCTGCTCGTGTGTGTCTTTGCGGAGTTGCATCATCTTGCCACGGCGATCCTGCTGCGAAAGCGACGTATCCTGCCGGATAGCCTGCGCCTGGGTTTGCTGCCCTTCCAGGATGCTCCGGATCTTGCTCTGCTGCTCGGCGCTGAGGTGAAGTTTCTTGGTGAGGCGTTGAACGCGCTTGGCGGGATCCTGCCGCCCTCCCCAGCCGCCATGCCGGCCATGGCCCCTCCTCGGTTCAGGAGCAGTTCCCTGCGGCTGGCCGGGCCCGCTCGGCGCCGGATTTGATTGATCCTGCGGTTGGGCCGTTGCGGAACTGGATGGCTCCGGTGCCTGTTCCTGGGTTACGCGGCCAAATCCGTAGCCGGCCAGAAGCAGCGCCAGAGACAATGAAAGGAGTGTGGATCGCATGAGGAGCTCCAGCTTGTAGAAGTCGATTGCAGCCTTGCGCTGCTCTGAACTCGAACCCCGGCGATCCGGCAAAGTTCCTGGCCGAAACAGACCCGAAACCGGATATGGAACCAATGGCTAAAGGAAAGGGGATAAAGAAGCGCGGTGGCCGGCTCCGAAGGAGAGTGAAGCAGCCGGCCACCGATAGTTTACTGTGACGATCGTGAGCCCCCGCGACCGCCACTGACCAATTGGAACATGGCTGCGAAGATAGGGATGTAAAAAGGAGGTAAAGAATCGTTTAGAGAAGCCATATCGGACCCCCTCCGGTAATGAGGCTAGACAGCCGTAACTGCCCGTCCGGCCTGGCATCCCTCGTACCGGCGAACCAGGGCGCGGATGCTCGCCAGTTTTTGGGCGTCGCTGGAGGCGGATGCCAGGATGGCCTCCACCTTCGACATCCACGCCCCCACCGCACCGTGGATACCGTTGCAGATCTCTTCCGCAACTAATTCGATGAAATCACGCTCTGCCGCCGTATGCGATCGACGGGGCCGATTGACCACTTGCAGGCTGGTTTGCATGTTGAGTCCCTGGTGCCGTGGATTGAACCTCAGGCATTTAAACACTGCGGGCGCAGCGGCTATGTAAATAGACAGTAAAAAACTGTAACAAGTTGTTACAGGGGGAGTTGGCCGAACTTGCCGCTAGGCCGGGGCCGACGCCGCAGCGGCCGACTGGGGTAGCAGGCGCGACACCAGCGCCGGGAACAGGGCCACGACGGTCTGCGCGGCGCGCAGCACAGGGTCCGACAGAGTGCTGCCGGTGCGCGCGGCATCAATCTCGATTCCGAGGAGCATGACTGGAGGCAGGCGCCTGCCGAGAGCGGCGGCCAGTTCCAGGATGCTGAACGGGTCCCAGTCATGTCCTGACAGCGGCGGGCGGGCGCTGCCGATCATCGAGGTCGGAAAAGGCAGGAAGTGCAGGCTTCCCGCGGGCGCGCCCGTGCACATGGCATCGACGATTACCAGCACTTCAGCGGCGCCCAGCAGGTCCAGCAGCTCCACCCCGGCTTGGGTAAGCAAGTGGAAGTGGCAGCGTGCGTCTTTACATTCCGCTTTTAGCCGGCGTACCACTTCCAGTCCGACCGCGTCGTCGCCCTGGGCCGGGTTCCCACAGCCAACCACGACGAGGGCGGCGTCGGATGCCGCTGAATTAGTGTTCGGAAGAGGCGCAGACATGGGAGAAATGGCGCTGGATGCGCCATCAGCCGCGAGATGGCACGGATGTCGGCTGCAAACCAGCTTCTCTCGCTCACGGCCATAATATCCGACTCTGCTCGCCACGCAAGTGATGCGGCAAGTTCGTTTCCACAGCTTTCCCACCAGCGCGAGTGAATAGTCGCGCAGGAGCCACCGGTTGGGCGGGCACCGCCGGGTAGGACGAAAACCCTAGCACCTAAGTCACTTCACGCCAGACCGCCGTGCCGCCATAATAGGCCCACGTTCCTGAACAGATTTCCCGTTGAGCCGGCGCACAGGATGCGCCGTTCGCTTCGAGCGTGCAATGAAACGAACTCTGCTTTGCGTGGGCTTGCTATCGGTGCTCTTCCACATGGCGTGGGCCAGCCGCACCCCCGGTCATGGCACAATTCCGCCCTTTTCGGGGGTGGTCACCGTCGGCCCTGGGACCGTGGTGTCCATCCGCGCTCTGGATCTGCCCTTCACCGATAAGTGCTATGTCGTGAAGTACCGCACGGACGAAGGCAAGCTGGTCGAAATCTGGCACCACGGCGAGCTGCCGGTCCTGCCCGGTATGCATGGCATGGTCACCTACTCCTACAGTCCTGAGATGATCGTCCAGTTCCGCGTTGTCCAGCGCTGATCGGGACGCCAACCAGCTTCCCGGACAACGCGCCGCCGCACATTCTGCTCTAAGCAGCTATGCAGCGGGTTGCCTGTGTAGGGGTGTTTAGCCTGGTGCTGTGCGCGTGCTGTTCAGCCGCGCAACCGCCGAGGGCGGCTCAGACCGCTCCCGCCTCCAAAAGGTCCACCGCAAATGCCGGCGGAAAGCAGCCAGACGGGCAATCCTCGCTTTCCTCGGCCGCCTGGAAGGTACTCCGCGACGGGCTGGAGGATAAAAAGGCAGCGAACCGGGTTGCGGCGCTGGTCGCGTTGGGTGACCTGGGTCGAATTCCCGGGGGCGTACGCCTGGTGGAGCAAAGCCTGGACGACAAGGATGGGGACGTCCGCAAGCAGGCGGCACTCGCCCTGGGCGCCATGAGGGCCCGCGTCGCGATTCCCCGGCTGCGGGCAGCGCTCGAAGACAAGGACGCCGGAGTGGCCTTTGCTGCCGCGCAGTCGCTCTGTGCTTTGGGGGACCGGGCGGGCAGAAGCCTGCTGATGCAAGTGCTGGCAGGCGAAAGACCGGCCACCGACGGACTGCTGGATTCCGAGATGCGCGAGGTCCACCACCGCTTGCAGAATCCCAAGGGGCTGATGGCGATGGGAGCGGAAAAAGGGGCTGGCGCCCTCCTGGGGCCCTTTTCTTTCGGCATTCCAGTGGCCAAGCAGATGCTCGCAAGTCCCGCCAGCTCGGAGCGCGCCCTGACGGTGGCTCTACTGGCGCACGATCCCGACCCGGCCACCCTCGCGATGCTCAAAAAAGCGCTTTGGGATAAGGATTGGACGGTACGCGAAGCTGGCGCTCGCGCTGCCGGGGGGATGCGCCAGCGCGATTTTATGCCGCTTCTCGCGCCCCTGCTGGAGGACGCCAAGCCGCCGGTGCGCTACAGCGCTGCCGTTGCTATTCTCCGCCTCAGTTCGGCCCGTCGCGGCGCAACCCAGTCGGAACCGGTGCAGCGGGCCGCGATTCGCTGATTTCACCCGGCGGGCGGGCAGCCAATTGGCCTTTGGGCTGGCTGCGATCAGGCCCCCCGGCAACAACCGTTCCAGTGCTTACTTCACAACCACTGTAACCGGTGTGCTCTGGCTGGTGCTGCCCGAGGTGGCGGTTAACGTCAGCGTGTAGCTGCCTGCCGGCGTGCCTGGATTGGTGGATCCTGTGGGCGTACCGGGGCCGTTGTTTGATCCGCCGGAACTGCCGCCACCCCCGCCGCAGGCCAGCAACCCAAGTACCAGCGCCATCGCGAGCAAGCCCCAGAACCGCTGCGAACGCCGTCTCGCTGGATGGGGCTTGGCTGGCAAAAGGAATCCAAAAATGCCCGCCGCAAGCCAGGGCGCCAGCCGCAACGGCAGCAGCAATGCCATGCTGGGCGCCTGCGTCGTTACGGTGAAGGTTGCAGATGCGGGATGAGAGCCGTCGAGGGTCAGCGACGAGGGTGAAGCCGCGCAACTGGCCGTGCTCGGCGCCCCGCTGCAGGTCAGCGAAATCGTCTGGTTGAAGCCTGCCACCGGTGCCACAGTAAAGGTGAACTGCGCCTTTTGGCCAGGGCTGATGGTGGCCGACTGCGGCGACACCGCCGCAGTAAAGCTTGGAGGGGTGGGCTGCGCCGGCACCGAAAGCCCAACTACGCTGTAAGCGGGCACAGTCACCGGGGCACTCAGAGAGTTATTGGAACTGGTGAGCGACAACGGGCTGCTGGCGGGAGGCAGGTTGGCGGCATTCAGCAGATACATGGTCGCGGCGGTAGAAGCGTTGCCGGGATTGTTCAAGGTGACGGTGACATTGGCAACATCGGAGCCCGTTGGGTTCACCAGGACCACGGCGTTATTGCTGGAGGTGTAAAACGCCGTGCCAATCAGGGGCTGAGGAACCGATACCGACAAAGGCATATTGCCACCGGCCGCGAGGTTGAGGAACTGCGGCGCAGCCAGCATGCGGTAAGCGTAATACTGCGGATAGGGCTGCATCGTGCCCGGGGTGGTCGCGCAATCCATCAGGGGATCAATGATTCCCAGTAAGCAGAAGCTGCCGATATCCACGCTGGCGGCAAAATACGTCATGTTTCCAGGTACGTTCTGCGCCCCGGAATAGACACTGTTGAGCATGTCGGAAACGACCATGGTGTTAAACAAGGGAGAGAACTGCGGGCTGTTGCGGCAGCAGTCGTTCTCGAAGGCGGAGTCGTCGTTGTACTCGGTGAGGTAAATGGGCGTGCTGGAAGCGTTGGGCTGCTTGCCCGCCCTGACCAGCGCGGAAATGGACTTGAACGTTGCCGCGAACCCGTGGCTAGGGTCTTGCGTCAACTGCAACATGGATGGATGGTTTCCGGAGCCGTCCCAGTTCATTCCGGCGGCTATAAGCTCGGTGTAGCCCAGGTAAAAGTGGTAGCTGACGAAATCCAGGTTTTGCGAGGCGACCGGATCGTTAAGCAGGGCGTTCAGCCAGGTCGTGCTCAGCCGCACAAAAGCCGGCCCCCCTACCCGGATGCCGGCGCCATCCGCCTGCGCCTGCGCTTTCATGGCGGGAGCAGCGGCGTCATACATCTGCAGGTAAGTGGAGCGGCGGAGGGTGTCGGAATCCGGGGAGACGCATAGCGCGCTGGGAAGGTCGGGCTCATTCCATATCTCGTAGTCGCTGACCAGCCCAGGAAACGCGGAATCCACGTGCCGCACAAACTGCACGGTAAGTTGTGCCCAGCGACCGATATCGGTGGGAGCGGCGTAGTACGGCGAGACGCCCAGCACCGTGGTGGGGCACGGGGTCACGGTCGGCTGCAGCCATCCTGGGGTGAAGCCCATTACAATCAATGGTTTCAGCCCGGCCGACTGCAATTGCTTCAGCAAGGGATCGATCGCTGTCCAATCGGGGTTGGATCCCCCATGCGCATAGATATTCGCCAGTTGCGCATTGATCCGTATCTTGCTGAAGCCACCCTGCTTTAACTGGTTGAGCGCTCCCGTTCCCTGCAGAAATCCCAGTTGCGTGCCTAAAACCCCGGGAGCTATAGGCTTAGCAGCGCCCGAGGCGCGGTCGCCATAGTCAATGGTGACCTGTGCGCCACAGATGGTGGCGGCAAACACTACCAGCATTAATAAGCGAAAGATACGACCCATGATTGCACCAGGTTGGATAAAGCCATCAAGGCGACGACTGCGGCGGAGGGCTACACTTCATTGGACGATGGGACCAGCTATTAAGGTTGGCTCACGTGGTTCCAGGCGGGACCCTGCTTGGGGTTGCGGTTGCGGGCTGGCCCGATGAGCCTAAGCGGCCCAGAGTTACCTCCAGCTTAGAATGCCCCGCCTTCCAAGAGCCTCGCTCCCGCAGCTTTAATCCCCATGCAAGGCTCTTGAAAGTTCACTGGCTTCGTTTCCAGGGCGCGGCAGAGGTGCGGGGCTGACACTGCTGCTCCGATCCGGCGGCCTATGGTATGGTGTTCATCCCATGCCGCTGCTGGAGACCTGCAAAATGCTGCAATCTTTCGGGTATCGCGCCGGTGCGCGCATGCGGCTCTATGGCGAAGATCTGCAAATCACATCCGAACCATTTCTCGACGGTGAGCACATCGTGGTCCGGGCGACTTCAGCGCGCGGGGCGGGTGACGAACGAACCGTGCGCATTCCGATCCCCGTAATTCGCATGGCCAGCGCAGCTAAGGCGGCGTAGCAAGTCTTTTCCCCTGAGGAACTCAGAGTCAGGCGCCTTCAGGTTTTCAAAGACTCGCCAGTGGCAGGGTGCGATATCTCTTGCCCGTGAGTTTTGCCAGCGCGTTAATCACCGCCGGCGCAATTACGGGCACAGGCGGCTCGCCTATGCCGCTCGGCGGCTCGCTGCTGGGCACAATGTGCACGTTCACGGCGACCGGCGCGTCACCCATGTAGGGCGGGATGTAGGCATCGAAGTTGCGTTGTTCCACGCGGCCATCTTTGAGCGTGATGGCGCCGCCGGGCACGATCTGCGAAATGCCGAAGGTCATGCCTCCCTGCATCTGGCTCTCAATGGTGAGCGGGTTCACGGCCAATCCGGAATCCACGGCAACCGCCACGCGATGCACCCGGGGGCGCTGGTTCTCGATGGAGACCTCGGCGATGCAGGCGACGCCCGTCTCGAACGAATAATGGCATGCCAGTCCGCAGGCGTGTCCGGGTGAGAGCTGGTTGCGCCAGGCGCTTTTCTCTTCCAGCAGATCGAGGGCATTGCGCAGTTTGGCAGCCTTGGGGTCGAGGAGCTTGCGGCGATACTCAAAAGGATCGGCCTGGGCGCGTGCCGCGAGCTCGTCCATCAGCGTCTCCATCACAAAGGCCGTATGCGTGTTGCCGACCGACCGCCACCAGAGTACGGGAACGTTGATGGTGGGCTGATGCGCAGAAACGTGGAAGTTCTGCACCCGGTAAGGAGTGTCGGCCACGCCCTCGACCACCGTGTCGTCAACTCCGCCCTTGGCGCCGAAGGGAGTGCCGGCAAGCAAGGATTGGGCCACGATCACGTGCCGCCAGGCGCGGGGCAGGCCGTCGCCGCCAACACCTATTTCCACCCGGTGGAGGCACATTGGGCGGTAGTAACCGCCTTGAACGTCGTCCTCTCTGGTCCAGATCAGCTTCACCGGGGTTCCCGGCAATTGCTTAGCGATGGCCGCGGCTTCGCGCTGCACGTGGCTATCGAACACGGCGCGGCGTCCGAAGCCGCCGCCGGCCATTTGGGTATGAAACTTCACCTCCTCCGGCTTGAGCCCAAGGACTTCGGCGATGGCTTTCTGGTCCACGCCCTGAATCTGGGAGCCGGCCCAGGCTTCTGCGCCTTTGCCATCAAAGCGCACGGTGGTGTTCAGCGGCTCCATGGGAGTGTGCGGAAGGTAGGGGAAGTGGAATTCCGCGACGATGCGGTCCGACGCGGGGACGGCGTCAAGCGCGCCGGCATCGCCCCGCGAGGTGGCAACCATGCCCGGGGTGCGCCCGAGCTCCTGAAATTTCAACTGCAATGCGGCGCTGTCGGCGAGTTCGAGGCCGGCCAGGTCCCACTCGATTTTGAGCCGGTCGCGACCCTGCTTGGCCGTCCAAAACTTGTCGGCGACCACGGCCACGCCCGTCGCCCCGCGCGCCAAGGGAATCGTGAACACATCGCGAACGCCCGCCACCTGGCGCGCGCCGGAATCGTCCACACTCTTGACCTTGGCGCCGAACACAGGCGGATGCGCTACCACGGCAACCAGCATCCCGGGCAGATCAAGATCCAGGCCAAATTTTTGCGAGCCATCGCACTTGGCGCGGCTGTCGAGCCGTTTCGCACCTTTCCCGATGAGGCGGAACTGTTCTGGCCGTTTGAGCTGGACGCTTGCGGGAACGGGAAGGCGCGCCGCCGCAGCCGCCAGCTCGGAGTATTTCGCGGTCCTCCCGCCCGGCCCGTGCACCACGCTGGCCTGGGCGGTGCACTGGTCGGGAGAAACGCCCCAACCCTGGGCAGCGGCGGAAATCAGCAGGGCGCGCGTACGCGCTCCAAGTTCACGGTACTGCTGGAACGAGGTACGGACCGACCCCGAGCCCCCCACCAACTGGATCCCGCGCACCGGGTCTTTATAGATGTCGGCAGCGGGCGCGAGCTGCGGCACCACCTGCGACCAGTCGGCATCCAGTTCGTCGGCCAGAATGAGCGGCAACGCCGTTGCCACCCCCTGGCCGAATTCCAGGCGATTGACCTGCAGCACGATTTTTCCGTCAGGCTGGATGGCGATAAACGCGTCCGGCGGATATTTCACTTTCTCACCCTGGGCGCGCAGCGGCGCGTCCAGATAGAGCGCCACCACCAGGCCTCCCATGGCACTGGCAGAAACACCCAGAAACGCCCGGCGTGTTACCTCGCGTGGCACAGCGGCGGACATGGCGCCTCCTTACTTGAGCTGCCGCGAAGCCATATGAATCGCTTCGCGAATGCGGACATAAGTACCGCAGCGGCAGAGATTGCCGCCCATCGATGCCTCGATGTCCTTATCCGTCGGCTGGGGTGTGTGCTTCAGCAGGGCGACGGCGGTCATGATCTGGCCGCTCTGGCAGTATCCGCACTGCACCACGTCGTGGTCTACCCACGCGTTTTGTACGGCGCGGCCGACTGGATCGGTGCCGATGCCCTCGATCGTGGTAATAGGGCGATCGCCCACCAGAGCAATGGGGACGACGCAGGAACGCGTGGCCATGCTCCCCAGATGGACGGTGCACGCTCCGCAGGCGCTGACCCCGCAGCCGTACTTCGTACCCGTCATCTTCAAGTCGTCGCGCAGCACCCACAGAAGAGGGGTCGAGGGATCGGCAGTCACCTCGCGGCTCTGGCCATTGACCGTCAAGCGATAGGTTTCCATGTTGGCCTCCGAACCGGCAGATCAGGGACAGGGCGTGCCGGCGGCGCTCCAGGTGCGGGTCGCGGTAACAAATTGCTCGTGGCTGATGGGAGGCACGGTGCGGGCGCTGCCGTCGGCACGTCGGCCGGGCGCCCAGGCCCACAGCACCAGCGCGGCATTCGCGTGGTGTTTGACCGTGGCCGGCCCGTCCAGGCCTCCGTTCTTGTCACGGTCGGTGATGGCGCGGCAGAGTGCGGCGCTGTCGAAAATCCGGCCGTCGAGGTCCTGCCAGGCCATGGAGAGTGGCGCCAGGTGCCACCCGGGCGCCCCGGGGACGCCCGCACTGTCGGCGTTGGCCCGCTGATGGCACGTGGCACAGTTCAGTCCCGGCACGCCAAAATTCACCGGCCCGCGCACCACGTGAAAGCGGTGCACATGGCGGTCGTCACCCTGCTCGGGATAATCCCCGGCGGTGTGGCAATTCATGCAGCGCGGATGAGACAGGACGGAGTACATCTGCTGCCAGGCGGCCAACCCTTCCGAACGCGTCGCGCGGGCATCGTTTCCCGCTGCGGCGCCTTGCGGGTTGTTGGGAGAGGCCGCGCGCGCGCCACCAAGCGCCGCCAGGCAAACGAACAGAAGGGCTGCTCCTGCAAATCGCATTGCGCCGACTCCGGGGAGCGGTCACGTTGAACTGCAGGGGAGGATGCTACCACTTTCCGGAAACGCCGTGGAGGGTGGCGGCTGGCGGCCGCTCGGGCAGCAGGATGTCAAATTGGAGGCGCGGGCCGGAATCGAACCGGCGAATAAAGGTTTTGCAGACCCTCTGCGAACCTCACTAAGTGGCCTGTTTGCACTGCCGCGCCGCGACTTACAGCGTGCTTGGGCCAAAATCGGGCCAACTGCACTTTAGTGCTCATTCAATTGGGCCTCTCAGTGCCGTGCTGTTTCGGCTTTGCATTAGCCGCCTTCATCACCGCCGCGTAACGAGCCATAGCGTTG
>JAMXLI010000123.1 GCA_024281115.1 Terriglobales bacterium
ACAATTGCTTGGGCCGAGTAACTGGCGACGAGGGAACGCCAGTTCAGTCTTGGTTCCGGCAACAAACCCAAGGGCGCGTGTTCCGACCACTCAGCCATGCAATCTCCAACAAGAAGGACCCGGGCGCGGGGAGAACGCGCGGGAGGCTCTAACTTAGCCGGGCAAGACTGTGGAGGTAAACGTTTCTGGCGCTCATGTACCTTGGTTATAACGGCACGATCAGGTATTGACGGCCAATGAACCGCGAAATGAGCGGTTTGAACGTCAAGAGTAAAGGTGAAAGGCGAGTCCGGCGCGGCTAACTTCCGCCATCAACGAGCAGCAGCGCCGGTGTTTGTACGACGAAACAGGTAAAAAACAGGTATGCCGGCCAGAATTACCACGGTCCCAACCAGGGAGTTGCGCACGTTTTCCACAAAGCTGTAATAGAGCAGCACCGCCGAAGCGGCGATGAACAACGCCGGCACCAGGGGATAGCCCCAAACGCGGTAAGGCCGCTCCGCGCTAGGCTCGCGCCGGCGGAAGATGAACACGGTGCCGGTCACCAGCATGTAAAAGAGCCACTCGGCAAACAGCGTCAGTGAGAAGAGTTGCTGAAAACTGCCCGCAAACAGCAGGAGGGCCACGGCGAGCGCGCCTTGCACGATAAGCGCGGTCGAGGGCGTGCGAAAACGCGGGTGTACCTGGGCGAGCGCTCGGAAGAAATAGCCGTCGCGGGCCACGGCGAAGGGGACGCGGGCGCCGGTCATGGTGCTGCCGTTGAGGGTGACGAGCATGGAGAGCGCCATGCCGGCGGAAACGATGGCTGCGCCCGCCATGCCGAGCGCACGGGCCATGGCTTCCGACGCCGGTCGCGGCGATGCCGCCACGGCTGCGGCCGGCATCACGTACTGCACTGCCGCATTCACCAGCATGTAGAGAGCAGCCACTGTAGCCACCCCCGCGATGAGCGCCACCGGCAGGCTGCGTTGGGGATTGCGGATCTCGGCGGCGACCGTGGTCACCAGGTTCCAGCCGTCATACGCCCAGAGCGCGGCGATCAGCGCCAGCATGAATCCCGCAAAGCCGCCGCGCGCTCCCAGGTAATGGCTGGCGAAATTGCCCGCGTTGCCCCCGGCGTAGGCGAAGCCCACGCCCACGATAGCGAGGATGATGGCAATTTTGAGCAGCGTAAAAAACAACTGGAAGGCGCCCGCCCTTCTCACCCCGATGTAATTGATGAAGGAAATCAACACAACCGCCGCGATGGCGAACACTTGTCCCCAGGTGAGAAACACCGGCCGGAGGAGGATGGGCCGGGGCAGAAAGGCGAGTGGTGCAAACGTACCCAGAATCCGTACCAGGCCGGTGGCGATGGTGGCCATCGAGCCTGGCTTGGCGACCAGGAAATAGGTCCAGGCATACAAAAAACCGCCGAGCGGGCCATAGCCGTCGCGCATGTAAACGTATTCGCCGCCGGCCTGCGGCTTCATGGCTGCCAGTTCGGCGTAACTGAGCGCGCCAAAGAAGGAGAGCAGGCCGCCCACGATCCACGCCAGGTAGACCATCTCGGCTGAACCGACCGCCTGCATCATTTCCGCCGGCACCAGGAAGATGCCGCTGCCGATAATGGTGCCTATCACGATGGCCGCGGCGTGGCTTACGGTGAGATCCCGGGCAAGCTCCAAGGGGGAGGAACCGCGGGAACGGGGCACTACTTCGTTCACGGCTGTCCATCCTGGTGGGCGAAGGCCAGGCTCGCGATGTATCCGATACCGAAGGTCGCCAGCGTGCCGATGACCACGTACCAGGTCCACGGAATGCTGGTGCCCAGCCACACGTACACTTCAACGGCGAAGCCGCACGCCATGCCTACCATAGCGCCGCGTTCATTGGCCTCCCCCGTGAGCAGGCCAAGCAGGAACACGCCGAGGAGCGCGCCATAGGCCACCGAGGCAATAGAGAGGCCGACTTCCACCACGCGGCCACCACGGCGCGAGAGCAGCGCGAGGACGAACAAAACCACGCCCCAGGTAACGGTGGAGAGGCGCGAGAGACGCAGGCGGTCGGCCTCGCTGGTGCCAGGTTTGTGGCGCAAGTAGAAATCCACCATGGAACTGGAAGACAGTGAGTTCAGCGCCGCGCTCAGGTTCGACATGGCCGCGGCCAGGATGGCCGCTACCAGAAGGCCGGCGATGCCGTGGGGCATCTCGGTCACGATGAAGGTGGGAAAGATGCGGTCGGAGCGGCCCAGGGGTTGTACCGTGGGGAAGCTGCGGTAAAAGACCCAGAGGGCCAGCCCCACCAGCAGAAAAAGCAGAAATTGGAAGAAGATGATCACTCCGCTCGAGAGCAGAGCCAGCTGGGATTGCCGCTGATTGCGCGCCGCCAGAAGCCGCTGCACCATGAGCTGATCGGTGCCGTGACTGGCGGTGGTCAGAAACATGCCGCCGATTAATCCCGCCCAGAAGGTGTAGGTTTTACTCAACGTCAAGCTGAAATCGAACACCTGAAACTTGCCGGCGGAGGCGATGGCCTGCTGCGCCCCGCTCCAGCCGCCGGGCACGAGATGGAGCAGCGCCGCCAATCCCACCAGGGTACCGGCGATATAGATGGAGAGCTGTACCACGTCGGTCCAGATGACCGCGGCCATGCCGCCCTCAAAAGTGTAGATCAGCGTCAGCACGGTAATGATGGCAATGGAGGCGACCTCGCCGGTGCCCAGCGCAATGCCCACCACGATGGAGATGGCAAAAATGCGGACGCCCTCGGCCGCGGCGCGCGTCAGCAGGAACAGTCCGGCCGCTAGCGAGCGCAGGTTGGGTCCGAATTGCCGCTCGATCAACTGGTAGGCGGTCAGCATCTCGCCGCGAAAATACGCGGGAATAAAGAGAACACAGATGAGGACGCGCGCCACCAGGTATCCGAGTACAACCTGCAGGAACTGTAAGTTGGTGTCGTAGGCCAGGCCGGGAATGCTGATGATGGTGAGCGTGCTGGTCTCGGCGGAAACAATGGAGAGCGCAATCGCCCACCAGGGAATGGTGCGGTCCGCGAGGAAGTAGCCGCGCAAGGAGCGCTGCTGGCCGCGGAAGCGCAGCCCGAACAGGGTAATGCCGGCCAGATACACGGCCACGATGATGAGGTCGAGCGTATCCAGGTGCATGCCGGCTGAGCGGCTTCAGCGTAGCACGCAAGCTGCCGGCGGGCTGTTTGCCGGGAAGTTTCCCCGCCGTCTCGCGATACAATCTCGGCTTTTGCAAGGAGACTCATGAACGCTTGCTCGCGCGCTGTTTTCCTCTGCTTCGCGGTTTGGCTGGGGGCCGGTGCCTCCGCTGCCGCTCAGGCCGCTGCACCGCGTCCGCTTCGCCCGGTGCACACTTTCTCCATCGTGGCGCGAGATCCGCAAACCGGCGAGATTGGGGTTGCGGTGCAATCGCATTGGTTCGCGGTGGGCGCAAATGTTATCTGGGCCGAGGCCGGCGTGGGGGCTGTCGCCACGCAGTCCTTTATTGACCCGAGCTACGGCAAGCTTGGCCTTGACCTGATGCGCGCGGGGCGCAGCGCTCCGGAAGCGCTGCACGGGCTTCTGCAGGCGGACCCTGGCCGCGACGTGCGCCAGGTCGCCATGATCGATGGCCAGGGCCGCGTGGATGCCTGGACCGGCGCTCGCGACATCCCCTCGGCCGGCCACATTGTCGGCAACCAGTTTTCGGTCGAGGCCAACCTGATGTCCAACGACCAGATCTGGCCGGCGATGGCCAAAGCCTTCCAGAGCGCGTCCGGCGATTTAGCCGAGCGCCTCCTGGCAGCGCTCGATGCGGCGCAGGCTGCCGGCGGCGACATTCGCGGCCGTCAATCGGCCGCCATCCTGGTGGTGGGAGCCAGGAACACCGGTCGGCCCTGGCGGGACCGCATCTTTGATCTGCGCGTGGACGACAGCCCCGAGCCGCTCAAGGAACTGCGGCGCCTGGTCACTTTGGAGCGCGCCTACAACCACATGAACGCCGGTGACGCGGCGGTCGAGAACAAAGACAACGTGGGCGCGTTGCGCGAGTATTCCGCCGCCGAGAAGCTGACCGAAAATGCCACCGGCATTGATCCCAGCCGGTTGGCCGAAATGCGCTACTGGCACGCGGTAGCCCTGGTCAACATGGGCCGGGTCCAGGAAGCCTTGCCGCTGTTCCGGCAAGCTTTTGCCGCCCACAGGGAATGGGTCACGCTCACGCCCCGCCTGCCTCATTCCGGCCTCTTGCCTGACGATCCTGCGCTGATCCAGCAGATCGTAGGCCAGGCGAAGTGAGGAGCGATCAGCCCCAGACCTTTGGCGAAAATCTATAAGCCTAAGCGGAGCCAGGTTTTGGGCTTCGTATTGCAGGGCGGCGATAAAAGAATTCGTGTAGATGCGTCGCCGGTCGTCCTAGTTCCCCATGAGCATGGTTTAGCCCCGGATGGCGGTACACTGAACCTGGATCACAGCCATGCTCCTTCACGGAATCTTTCCTCCCGTTCCCACGCCGTTTTATCCCGACGGCAGCGTGTACTACAAGAAGCTGGAAGCCAATGTCGCTCAGTTCTCCAAGACTCCGGCGGCAGGGATCGTGGTGCTGGGCTCGACGGGAGAGGCCATCATGCTCTCCGACCAGGAACGCCGCGACGTGCTGCGGGTGGCTGCGGAAGCCGCTGCGGCCCACAAGGTCCTGGTGGCGGGCACCGGGGCCGAGTCGGCGATTGAAACGCTGCGGCACACCGAATATGCCGCAGAGCTGGGCTACGACGCCGCCATGGTGCGCACGCCTTATTACTACCGCGCGCAAATGGATCCGCTCAACATGCTGAGTTTTTACCGCACCGTGGCTGACCGCTCGCCGCTGCCCATTGTCCTTTACAACCTCCCCCAGGCCACGGGATATGACATTCCCTGCGAGCTGGTGATGGAACTGGCGCAGCATTCCAACGTGATCGGAATCAAGGAGTCGAGCGGCAGTGTCGAGAAGGTGCGCGAGATGGTGTCTGGCACGGCTTCGGTGAAGCGTGCGGCCACGGTTACCGAGAGCTTCGCCGCGGTGACGGGACGGATGCTTCGTCAAGCCAGCAACGGCAACGGGGAACTGGTCCCGGTCGGCGCGCTAACAAGCGCAACCGGCAGGCCTGCCTCCCCACCTTCCTCTGCGGCCGTGAAGGTGGTCGGGGGGCTTAGAACGCGCAGCAAGGAAGTCGGTTTCCAGGTCCTGGTGGGCGCAGCGCAAAAGCTTGAGCCATCGCTCGCGGCGGGCGCGGTGGGCGCGATCCTGGCGTTTGCCTGTCCCGCCCCGACCGCCTGCTTTGAAATCTATGCCGCCTGGAAAGAAGGCGACCTGGCGCTTGCCCGGGAGAAGCAGGAACGTATCGCCGCTGCTGCGCAGCGCGTGGCCGGGGAACTGGGGATCCCGGGAGTGAAATATGCCATGGATTTCAACGGCTACTTCGGAGGTCCGCCGCGCTTGCCCCTTTTGCCGCTAAAGGCGGAACAGAAAAGCGAAGTCGAGCGCCTGCTCGCTAACATCCGAAACTAGCGCCCGGCCTTCGGATTTTTTTCTCCCGCCTCGCGCTAAGCGACGCGCTTCTTGCGGTTGGGCTTAGTGACTCGTACGGCCCGCGTCGCCCCGCCTTGGCCGCCCTCCTCGGGCGAACCGGTCTCCGTCTCCATGCGTTGCTGCGGACGCACATTGGCAGGGCGTCCGCCCGGCTGGGCGCGCTGCGCTCCCCGCGGAGTTTCAATGACTGCTTCCTTGTCCGCGCTGGATTTACCTGCCTGCATCCTGGCCCCTTCCCGCTCGTCGCTCTTGTTGCGCTGCGCCCGGCCCGCCTGACCCTTCGGCTCGTCCGAGCCGCGGCCGGGGACATTTGCATCCGGCTTCTCCCGCCCGGAATGCATCTGCAGCGGATTCGTGCCCGGGTCCTCCCCCTCCGCTTCTCCGGTATGGGGATCCACGATAAAGAGCAGGTCGCTCAGTTCGGACGCGTGCTCCTCTTCCTCGGCCAGGATGTGTTCCAGCAGCCCCCGCGTGGTGGGATCGTTATCTCCGAAGTAACGGATCATGTCGTTGTACACCTCGATCACAATGCGCTCGGCGATCAGATCCTCGCGAATCATGTCGGCCAGGGTTTCGCCCTCGATGTACTGCGCCGCCGAGCGCTGCACCAGGGAGCCGGGATTGAAGTCGGGCTTGCCGCCGAGTTGCTGGATGCGCTCCGCCAGTTCATCGGCATGCTCGCGCTCTGCGTCGGCATGCTCCTTAAACTCGTCGGCGACTGACTTGCCGTGTACCCCCGTGGCCATGAAGTAATGGTGCATGTAGCGCAGGACGCACACGATTTCCGTCGCCAACGCTTCGTTCAGCAAGGAGATGGCGTGCTGCACGTCGCCTTTGTAGGCATCGGTGATCGCGCCGTCTTCGATCTTGCGCCGCGCGCGCTCGCGGATCTGCTCAACATCTTGCATGAATTGCGGCATTCAGCACCTCGAGAGAGTTCAATTGAAGGATGGGGACCCCACCGGCAACCAGCTTAGATTGCGCCGGACAGCCGAATAGATGCCTTAGCCCGAATCGGCGGGGTAGGGAATTGCGACTGGTACTGGTGTAACCAAGCCGCCGCATCGCCGTAACTTTACCGGGTACACGCCCGTGTCTACACTGCGGCCCATGCGAGATGGCGATCGCGCCGGCAGCGGGTTTCGATCGGGGCGCTCGGCGGCAAGCGGCCAGGGCGGGTTGCTGATCGATCGCTGCCTGGAAGGCGTGATCGTGGGAGTGGTCCTTCTGCCGCTCGTGCTGGGGGTGTGGCGTCCACAGGCCGTGGTCGCGCAGTGGTTGCGCTTCCGCAACGGCAACGCGCGGCAGGAGGACCTTGTGATTCTGCAGGGCGGCGGCCCCTCCCGCAGCGATATCGCCGTCATGGCCGCGATGGCGCCGCAGCAGCAGGCCGAACAGCTTCTGCAAGCGGCTGTCGTGCACCAGGATCCGGCCGCCCGACTCACTTCCGCCATGGCGTCCCGCTGGACGGGGGCGATCGGTTTCAGCCCGCGCCTGAAGGCGCTGGAACTTGCGGCCCAGCGCTCGCGCAAGCTGGCGGTGCGGGCGGCTGAATTCGACGTGGAGCTGGCGGGCTACGACCTGGCGAAAGACGCGAGCACGGTAACGCACCTGGTGGCCATGGCGGAGGCCGATCCGCCCAACCGCAATTGGGCGCTGATCAGCCTGGGCATGTTGGGCAACCGCGGCGTCCAGCCGGACCGGGTGGAGCGCGTTCTGCTCCAGTATCTGGACGATCCGGCTGACCACGTCCGCGCGGCCGCCGTGGTGGGATTGGCCAACCTGGGACGAGAGCGCGATATCCCTCGACTGCTGGTCGTCCTGCAACGCGATCCGTCGTTGCGCGTTCGCCAGCAGGTGGCGGAGGCGTTGGGCAGCACCGCCATGCTTACCCCGGGCCAGCGCATGAAAGCCGTGCCCGGCCTGCTGCATTCCGTCTGGAACCGTCACGTAGACGACGCCACGCGCAGCCGCCTGTACGCGGCGCTGCGCCAGATCACCCGCCAAGACCTGCCCGACGACGCCGATGCCTGGCGCGCCTGGTGGAATTCCAGCGGCAGCGAGGAAGCCCGCGCTCTGTCGGAGCCGTCCGGAAACAGTTGAGCTCTCCGGGCGGGAAGAGGCGCCGGACGTGCGGCCGCCCGCAGCGGGCTTGCGCGGGACGCGCCGGGCAAGCTATCATTCATTTATTCGAACGAACGTTCGAATGCCCGCCGGGCCCGCACCCTTCGTATGGCTTCTTCCCGTGCCACCGCCGTGATTGTCAGGCGTTCACCGCGCCGCGTGCTCCCTGGCGCTCGGCCTGCACTGAAAGCATCCACGCGGTTTGACCGGCGCCTCGCCCATATTCTGGCTCACGCCACCGACGTTTTCTGCGAAAAAGGCTACGCCGGGGCTTCGATGCGGGACCTCTCGCGGGCCACTGGCATGTCGCTGGCCGGCCTTTATCATTATTTTGAGTCCAAGGAACGGCTGCTGTACCTCATCCAGCGGCACACTTTCACGACCATCCTGGAGCGCCTGCGAGGACGTTTGCAGCACGTGCACGATCCGGAGCAGCGCCTGCGGGTGTTCGTGCACAACCATCTGGAGTACTTCCTGGCGCACTCGCGCGCGATGAAAGTGCTCTCGCACGAAGATGATGTCCTGAAGAATGCCTGGGGCGAGGACATCGCATCCATTAAGCGTGAGTACTACCGGACCTGCCGCGAGCTGGTGGACGCGCTCAAGCGCGCCCGCGGATTAGAATTTCCCAGCCGGCTGGCGGTATTGAGCCTGTTTGGCATGATGAACTGGATTTACACCTGGCACAATCCGCGCACGGATGCAGACGCGGACGAGCTTGCCCGGAGCATGGGAGACATTTTTGTACGCGGCATCCTGGGACAGCCGTCCCGGGCCGCACGAAACGGGAAACGACCCAGCTGAAGATCTGAATCTTAAGGAGCGATTTGCGATGGCAACTACCACCCAGCCGGCAACCGCCGAAACCACCAAGCAGCTCATCAACTACCGCACCGACGGCGGCGTGGCCGTGATCGAAATGAACGATCCGCCCGCCAATACCTACACCTACGAGATGAACCGCCAGCTGGACGATGCCATCCTCAAGGCGCGCATGGATAACGACGTGTACGTCCTGCTGCTGACCGGGGCGGGGGACAAGTTCTTTTCTGCCGGGGCCAACATCAAGATGCTGGCCAGCGTGGATCCCACGTTCAAATATTATTTTTGCCTGCACGCGAACGAGACCCTGTTGCGCCTGGAGCACACGCCCAAGCTGGTCATCGCCGCTCTGAACGGCCACACGGTGGGTGGCGGGCTGGAAATTGCCATGGCGGCCGACATTCGCATTGCCCGCAAGGACTCGGGCAAGATCGGATTGCCTGAAGTCAATCTGGGCGTACTGCCCGGCACCGGCGGCACCCAGCGCCTGTCGCGCCTGGTGGGCAAGAGCAAGGCCATCGAGCTCATGGTGACCGGCAACACCTATAGCTTCGAAGAGGCCCTGGAGTACGGCATCATCAACGACATCTACGACCGCGAAAACTTCATGGAGAACGTGATGGAGTACGCCCACCAGTTCTGCCCGCCCAACAAGGCTTCCAAGGCGGTGGGTCGAATTAAGCGCGCCGTGCAAACGGGTTGGGAAATTCCGCTGGAAGCCGCCCTCGCCGTGGAACGCGAGAACCAGCAACTGCTGTTCCAGAGCGAGGACGCAAAAGAGGGGCTGGCCGCCTACGTGGAGAAGCGTCCCGCGGAATTCAAGGCGAAGTAATGATCGCAGCCAGCAAAGCGAAAATCGAACCCGGCAAGCTCCTGATCGGAGGCGAGTGGGTCGAGGGCTCGAGCACGTTTGCCACCGTGAACCCGGCTACCGGCGACACTCTCACCCAGGTAGCCGAGGCCAGCGCCGAGGATGTGGACCGCGCGGTGCGTGCCGCGCGCCGCGCCTTCGACGACCTGGGCGGCCCGTGGCGCAAGCTCTCGGCCAGCGACCGCGGCAAGCTGCTCTGGCGTCTTGCCGACCTGGTGGAGCGCAACCTGGAAGAGATTGCCGAACTTGAAACTCTCGATAACGGCAAGCCTATTTTCGAATCCCGCTACGTGGACATTCCCAGCGTGGTGGATGTGCTGCGCTACTATGCCGGGTGGGCAAGCAAGATCCACGGCGAAACCATCAATTCGCGCGAGGATGCCTTCACCTACACCCTGCGGGAGCCGGTGGGCGTGGTGGGCGCCATCATCCCGTGGAATTTTCCCCTGCTGCTGACTTCCTGGAAACTGGGACCGGCGCTGGCCACCGGCAACACCGTTGTGCTCAAGCCCGCCGAGCAGACCCCGCTCACGGCTCTACGTCTCGGGCAGCTGCTCACCGAAGCCGGTTTCCCACCGGGGGTAGTCAACATCGTTACCGGCGGCCCGGCGGCGGGACAAGCCCTGGTCCGTCATGCAGGGGTGGACAAGATCGCTTTCACGGGCTCGACCTCGGTGGGGAAAGAGATCATGCGCGGCGCCGCCGACACGCTCAAGCGGGTGACGCTTGAGCTCGGTGGCAAGTCGCCCAACATCGTCTTCGCCGATTCTGACCTCGAGGCCGCCGTCAAAGGGGCCAGCACGGGAATTTTTTACGGCAAGGGAGAGGTGTGCGCCGCCGGCTCGCGCCTTTTCGTCGAGAAGAAAGTTCATGATGAATTCATGGGCAAGCTGGCCGACCGTGCCCGGAAAATCAAGCCCGGCGACCCGCTCGATCCCAAGACCCGGCTGGGCGCGATTGTCAGCGAGCAGCAGATGCAGACGGTGCTCCGCTACATCGAATCGGGAAAGCAGGAAGGCGCGCGGCTGGTGGCGGGCGGTAACCGCGTCAGCCTGGACGGCGGCAAGGGCTTCTTCGTCGAGCCCACCGTCTTCGACGCGGTGGAAAATCGGATGAAGATCGCGCAGGAGGAAATTTTCGGCCCTGTGCTGGCCACGATTGCTTTCGACGATCTCGATCAGGTTGCCGAAATGGCCAATCAGAACATTTATGGATTGGCTGCCGCCGTCTGGACTAACGACATTAAGAAGGCCCATGGCCTGGCGCGCCGGCTGAAGGCAGGCACGGTCTGGATCAATACCTACAACTTGTACGACGCGGCCCTGCCGTTCGGTGGCTTCAAGCAGAGCGGCTTCGGGCGCGAGCTGGGAAGAGAAGCGCTGGATTATTACACTGAAGTGAAAAGCGTGTGGGTAAACCTGGCGTGAGCTTCGCACCAAGGGTACGGCAACACCCCACAAGCAGGGAGTAACGGAATCTTATGCCTGGCAAAGTAGCGAAAATCGGCACCTTCAGCGACTGGGTGGGCCTGTTCGAACAGTGGCGCAAGGATATTGGCGTGAACACCGAGGAGATGCAGGCCTTCAAATTCGAAACCTTGTACGGCCAGGTCGAGGAGGGCGACATTCAATTCGGCCACTACAAGGGGCGTCCTAAGTGGGAAACCGTGCGCCAGATTCCCACCCAAAACATGCGCGACGCCCTGCTGAACATGATCGTGTACCAGGGGGACACCGAGTTTGCCTCCGTGGAGCAGCAGCGTTACCTGCTGGAGAGCGCGCCCAGCGACTACGACCGTCGCTCGCTCATTCGCATCATGATCGAGGAAATGCGCCACGGCTGGCAGATGTGCGCGCTGCTGATCGAGCACTTCGGCCAGACCGGCAAAGTGGAGGCGCAAAAGATGCTCGAACGCCGCGCCTTCGAGAACCGGCGCCTGCTCAACGCCTTCAACGAGGAAGTGGACAACTGGATGGATCTGTTTGCCTACACCGACTTCGTGGATCGCGACGGAAAATTTCAGTTGCAGATGCTGAAGTACTCGGCCTTCGCTCCCCTAGGACGCTCCATGTCGTACATGCTGCGCGAGGAAGCGTTCCATATGGGCTGCGGCGATACCGGGCTGCGCCGCGTGGTCGAAGCCGGACTCGTGCCCGTGTGGCTGATCCAGAAATACTTGAATAAATGGATTTCCGAATCGTACGACCTGTTCGGAACCGACCACTCCTCCTCGGCCCACTGGGCTTACGTGTGGGGAATCAAGGGGCGTTACGACGAGCCCAAGAACCAGCACGACCCCGATCTCGACGACATCAACGATTACAACCGCAAGCTCTACCACGATGAGGTAGCGGGCCTGATCGAGCGTTTCAATAAGGCGTTGAAGCCGGGGCAGAGCCGCCTCTATGCCCCCGACGTCCGCTTCAACCGCACGATTGGCCGCTGGGCCAACCAGAAGTTTCATCCCCAGACGGGTGAGCCCCTGGACGAAAAGTCCTACGAGCAGCAGATCGGCGAATGGCTGCCCTCGGCGGAAGACAAGAAACTGCTGCTGGAGATCATTGCCAACGAGAAGGGCTGGATTTCGTCGCGCGCCGCGGCCCGCGACCCGCTGGCGACCATCGGCGAACCGCGCAAAAGTGCCATCAATATCTAGTTTGGGGTCGGAAGTCTGACGGCAACTTCCGACGGGCCTTAGAAAGCGGCGCGGCAGGGCCGGGCTGAAGGGAACCAGAGCGTTTCAGAAAGAATGACAACCCAAGCCACCAGCACCCGCGCGGCGGCGCAATACACCATGGGGGAACTCATGGTGGCCGCAGCCGCCCGCGAAATCCGGGACGGCGAGGTGGTGTTTGTAGGCATGCGACTGCCGCTGATCGCGTTCGTGGTCGCCAAGCGCACCCACGCCCCCAATGCGGTGGGACTGTTCGAAAACGGCGTGATTCGCACCACGCCGGCCTCCGAACTCATTTACACCATGGCCGATCCGCCCAACCTGCTGGGCGCCACCCAGTGCCTCGACATGCTGGGCGTGATGAGCCTGTTGCAATCGGGCCGCGTGCACCTGGGATTTCTGGGCGCCGCCGAGGTGGACCGCTTCGGCAACCTCAACTCCACGCAGGTCTGCGGCGACAAGGGGTTGGTCCGGCTCCCCGGTTCGGGCGGCGCATGCGACATTGCCTCGCTGGCGCAGCGTTTTGTGGTTCTACTGGACCATGACAAGCGCCGCCTGCCCCAGCGCGTCTCGTACATCACCAGCCCCGGCTTTGGCGAGGGCAAGGGATGGCGAGAGCGGGCGGGATTGGCGCGTGGCGGGCCCTCGGCGGTCATCACCACCAAGGCGGTCTTGCGCTTTGGCGACGATGGAGAGGCTTTCCTCGCCTCCGTGCATCCCGGCATTGCGGTGGAGGACGTCGTCGAGAACACCGGCTGGAAGCTGCGCGTATCCGACGATATTGCGGTGACCTCGGAACCCACCTCCAACGAGCTGGAAGTGATTCGGGACTATGACAAGGAAGGCTTCTGGACGAGTTGACCATGGCCACTCCCACCACCTCCCGATTTGCCACGCTCGCGCTCGAATACGACGGGCCAGTGGCGCGGCTCTCGCTGCAGCATCCGCCGCTGAACGTGATCACCACCGGAATGATGGCGGAGTTGGTTGCCGCGCTGGAAGAAGCTGCGCACCATCCCGGAATCTCCACCCTGGTGCTGCGCGGGTCCGGCGGCGGCTTCTCCGCCGGCGTGGACGTGGCCGCACATACTCCCGAGAAGGTCCGGGACATGCTGGTCGGATTCCACTCCGTGATCCGCAGTCTCATTGCGTGCAAACAGGTCACCATCGCGGCGGTCCATGGAAATTGCCTGGGTGGCGGGGCGGAACTGGCTGCCGTCTGCGATCTGGCGTTTACCACCGCCTCGGCCAAGTGGTGCTTTCCCGAGATCAGCCTGGGATGTTTTCCGCCGGTCGCGGCTGCCGTGCTTTCCGCCGTCATCGGCCAGAAGAAGGCCGCCGATTTGATTCTCACGGGTCGGACCATTTCTGGCGCGGAGGCCGCGGCGATGGGCCTGGCCAATGAGTGCGTGCCGGATTCGCAACTCGAGGGCCGTGTGCATGAAACCTGTGAGCGTCTTTCCGGGTTGAGCCCGACGTCGCTTGCGCTGACCAAGAAAGCGTTGTACGCCTGGGACTCCATCCACATGGATAAAGGGCTGGCGCGGGCCGAGAAAATCTATCTCGAGGAGCTTATGCAGACGCAGGACGCCCACGAGGGCATCCGCGCCTTCCTGGAGAAACGCAAGCCGCAGTGGAAAAAAACTTGATGTAAGGTCCGGGACCCGGGGCCCACGAAGACACCACGGCATGAAGCTGCTCTCCATGCACGACGCCATCGCACGTCATGTTTCCGACGGCAGCAGTGTCGCCCTCGGATTACAGCTCGAGCAGATGATTCCCTTCGCCGCCGGGCACGAAATCATCCGGCAGAAGAAGCGTGACCTCACCCTGATCGGTCCGATTTCCGACATTCTGTTCGACCAGATCATTGGTGCCGGATGCGCCAGCGCCGTTCTGGCCGCCTGGGTGGGCAACGTCATGATGGGTTCGGCCTACAATTTCCGCCGCGCCATCGAGGAGCGCACTCAGCCCCACGCCGAAGATGGAGCCACATCTTTCCGCGCCATCAATATGACTAATTTCACTCTCGCGCTGGCCCTGCAGGCGGGTGCGATGGGTGTGCCGTATTTGCCCACGCGTACCGCCCTAGGCAGCGACGTGCCCGTGGAGAACCATTTTTTCCGACGCGTGTCCTCGCCTTTTGAGGGGGAGGAACCGCTGCTGGCGGTGCGGGCGCTCAATCCCGACGTCACCATCGTGCACGTGCAGCGCGCCGACGCAGAAGGGAACGCACACTGCTGGGGTAATTTTGGTGTCATGATCGAGGCGGTGCGGGCTGCCCGGAACGTCATCGTGGTGGCGGAGCAGGTGGTCGAACCCGAGGTGATTGCCAGCGATCCCAATCGTACCGTCATCCCGGGATTCCTGGTCAGCGCGGTGGTGGAATGCGCCTACGGCGCCCACCCTTCGCCGGTGCAGGGCTGCTACGCGCGCGATGATGCGTTCTTCCGCCAGTATCACGAGCAGACCAGGACAACGGCCGACACGCGCGCCTGGCTCGAACGTTGGGTTTATGGCGTGCGCGACCGCCGCGAATACATGAATCAGTTGGGGGCATGCCGGGTGGAGGAACTCGGCGTGAAACGCCACGCATATGCAGCGGCTACCGATTTTGGCTATTGAGGCACAGGCCGGATCTCGTGGGCCGCGAAGCTGATCGCATGAAAAAGGAATTAGTAGAACTTAGGGTGAACGGCCGCCGTCACGAACTGGCAATCGAGCCCAGTAAGCTGCTGCTCGACGTCTTGCGCGAAGACCTGGGTCTCACCGGCTCCAAACGTGGCTGTGACGATTCCTCGTGCGGCGCCTGCACCGTGCACCTGGATGGGACGCCTATGCTGTCCTGCACGCTGCTGGCCGCGAGCTGCCAGGAGCGGGAAGTCACCACCATCGAGGGTGTGAGCGAGCACGGGAGCCTGGCCGCGATCCAGAAGGCGTATGGGGACTGGGGCGGGGCGCAGTGCGGCTTCTGCACTCCCGGCTTCATCATGACCG
>JAMXLI010000124.1 GCA_024281115.1 Terriglobales bacterium
GACCCGGTGGGCGTCATTCAGGCTTTCAAGCTGGCCAAGAACTACGTGGACTGCCAGTTGGTGCTCGCCGGGGGCGGCGCCACCGACGATCCCGAGGGAGCCGTGGTCCTGCAGGAGGTGATGGAAGCCGCGGGCGACGATCCCGACATCATCATCCTGAACCTGCCGCCCTGGTCCGCCCTGGAAATCAACGCCCTGCAGACCGCCTCCACCATCGTGGTCCAGAAGTCTTTGAAGGAGGGCTTTGGGCTTACGGTTACTGAGGCGCTATGGAAAGGCAAGCCCACCATTGCGGGCGCGGTCGGCGGCATTCCTACGCAGGTGATTCACAAGTTGACGGGAATGCTGGTGCACTCGGTGGAAGGCTGCGCCTACCAGATCCGTTACCTGCTCACGCACCCTGAACTCGCCCACCGCCTGGGACAGAACGGGCGCGAGCACGTTAAGGAGAATTTCCTCATGACCACCAACGTGAAGCGCTGGCTGTTGCTGTTCCGCCTGTTACTCGGGGTGAGCTGAGCGGTCGCGGTGTCCTGGCGTTAGGCCGCTTTCTCCAGCGCCGCGCGGTCCCAGCCGCCCAGGTCGGCCGCGGCGGCATACGTGCTCTCGAAAAATTCCAGCAGTGTGGCTTGCGGATTTGAGGCGCTGCGCACGTCGTCGTACGGCAGCAGGAACTCCTTCATCTCTGGATGGTAAAAAGCGGCCTTCGGCTTCACCGGCCGGGAAGCGAAGCCCGCGGGCTCCGGCGCCGCGTAGGAATAAAAAGCCGGCCTACCCAGCCCGGCTCCGGGCCAGAACCCGGCGCTGCTGACCTCGTGCGAATACGCCTCCCGCGTAATGGCATCGGCATTGGCCCGTTCCGGCGCCCGCCGGCCGGAAAACCTCGTGACTGCCAGGTCGAAGCTCCCCCAGAAGAAATGAACCGGGCTGCATTTGCCCACATACTGCGCCCGGAACTCTTTCATCGCGGTGTCGGCGGCGATCAGCACCCGCCAGAAGCGGTGCGCGTATTCGCGATCATAGGCGGCATGTACTACATCCTGGGTGAAGGCGACGGGGTTGGGAACCTCCACCGGCATGGTCCAGATTTTTGCCCGGATGCCCAGCGAAGACAGCGCGTGCATGGTGGCGGCATAAAAGTCGGCCACGGTGCGCGGCTTCAACTCCACCGTGCGCCCCGATCCGTCGCTGCTGCGGATATCGAGGCGGTGGTCGATGAAATCAAACTCCATCTCGAAAATGCCGCCTTCAAAGGGAATAGCGGACGTGTTCAGCCCGCGCGCGCTGACGTATAGCGGCACCTCCCACCAGTGGTTAACATGCGGGGTGAGCGCCAGCCGGACCTTGCCGACTACCTGCGTCCACATGTGCAAAGTGGCATAGGTGTCGGCCCATGCTTCCAACGGCAGCTCCGGCCAGCTTTCGCGATACGCGAACAGCCGCTCGTGTGCCTTGCGTTTGCGTTGCTCGTCGATTTGCTCGGTATCCATGGCAGCGCCCGCGTCGGCGAAAGCTGAATTTCAGCCCTCGCGTTCTTTTCTCAGCACCATCTCGTCGAAGGCGTGCAGCAGCGACTCGCGCGGAGAATAAGGGCCGGGCTTGTAAGCGCGCGACTGGATGCCCAATTGCGAGAGCGCCGAGATGCCCCAATCCTCGCGGTTCGTCAGGTCCCAGAAATCAATCGCGTCGTTGGCTTCGAAGTCGGGTTTGGCCATCTCCGCGGGATGGAAGTGCCACTCGCATACGACCTCGGTGCGGTTTACCGCTCGCGGCCACAACGTATGCGTCATCATGTAGTCGGGATGCAGGCTGAGCAGGAAGTTGGGATAAATGGCGTAGTAACACACCTTCTGCCGCTCTTCCTCGCCCAGGCCGGGCAGGTAGTCGCGGCGGCGCTTGCCATCCAGGCTCATGGTCTGCGCGGCGCCCTTAAATCCCATCGCCCCCCCAACATACGTGGGCTGCGGGGTCTCGTTGTCCGCACCCAGGTAGTTGGTCAGCCGGTTCAGAGTTTCGTGGAGCACCGGGCAGTGCAGGCATTCGTTGTAGTTGAGGACAATCAGTTTCCAGTTTGCCGGCACATCGTAGACGATCCGCTTGTGCAGCTTGAGTTCGTGCATGCGCCAGGGCAGGAATTTACCGGGTAGGTCCGCGAGTTGCCGCGCCAGGGGCTCCGCAGCGGGACGGAGATTGATGAACACATGGCCTTCCCACTCCTCCACATGCACTTTGTTCAGCGGGTACTCTTCGCGGCAGAAACCGGCATCCTCCATGTGGGGAGCGCCCATGAGCCGGCCATCCAGGCCGTAACTCCAGCCGTGATACCCGCACTGAATGCGCCCGGCAAAGCTTCCCGCCGGCTGGGTAACGATGCGCGTGCCGCGATGGCGGCACACGTTGTAGAAGGCGCGCGGGGCTCCGCCGGCATCGCGTGTGACGATAATGCTCTCGTCTCCCACCAACCTTAGAAAGTAGTCGCCCGGCTTAGCAATCTCCTGCGAGCGCCCGGCGCAAATCCACATTCCAAAGTAAAAACGTTCGAGTTCTTCGCGATAGAGCTGCGGGTCGGTGTAGTAACGTGCCGGCAGTGTCTGGGCCGAGGGCGTCACCTGAGTGCTCATCGGATCTCCCGTGCAGGACGAATACAGCCCTGATTCTAATGCAGCGCGCAGCGGCGCGAGCACTCTGTTTCGGCCGCTTGACCTGCAGTCAGCCTCGCCGGCCTACAATAAGCGTCGCTTTCGCCCGAATTTTCAGGCACCATAGCACGCCAATAGCCGCGATGCCCGAACCCACTCGCCCTCGGGTGACTCTGCCTCCTCCGGTCCCCGGCCAGGGCGCCACCCTTGACCGCCCTCCCACCAATGCTCCCCGGGTCATGGGTTTCTTCGACGTTGTCCTGTTTTACGTGGTCACGGGCATCAGTCTGCGCTGGATCGCGACCGCCGCCGCCGCCGGGCCCAGTTCCATCGCCATCTGGTTTGGCGCCTGGCTCCTGTTCTATACCCCGCTGGCGCTCTCCGTCATCGAGTTGTCCTCGCGCTACCCGCAGGAAGGCGGACTGTACGTCTGGAGCAAGCGGGCCTTCGGCGACTTCGCCGGCTTCATGTCCGCCTGGGTCTACTGGACCAGCAACCTGCCTTACTTTCCCGCCGTGCTCTATTTTGCCGCCAGCAATGCCTTGTTCATGCGTCAGGAGCGCTGGGGCTCCCTGTCAAACAGCCCCAGGTTCTATATCGTCTTTTCCATCGCGGCGCTCGCCATCGTCACGCTCATGAACGTGCTGGGACTGGATGTCGGCAAGTGGCTGCACAACCTCGGCGCCCTGGCCATGTGGATCCCGGTCATGATCGTCATCATCATGGGAGTTGTTGCCTGGCAACGCTTTGGCAGCGCCACCGCTTTTACTCCCGCCACGATCCTGCCCAGCCTCCATTGGAAAGACATGATTTTCTGGTCAACCCTCACGTTCGCTTTCGGGGGATGCGAAACCGCGTCGTTCATGGGCGAAGAGATCAAGAACCCGCGCCGAACCATTCCCCTGGCGTTGTTCACCGGCGGTCTGGTGGTGACCTTCTGCTACATCGTGGGCACGGTTTGCGTGCTGCTGGCCATGCCGCACTCGCAAGTCAGCGACTTGCAGGGGCTGATGCAGGCCATCACCGTCAGTGGCAGTCGCATAGGCTTTCTCGGGGTGGTGCCCTTGGCGGCGGCGCTGATAGCCATCAGCAACCTGGGCGCTGCGGGCGCGTACCTCGCCGCCGTGGCCCGCCTGCCCTTCGTTGCCGGAATCGACCGCTTCCTGCCCGCCACCTTTGGACGGCTTCATCCCCGCTTTGGCACACCGTACGTGGCTTTGATTCTGCAATCTCTTTGCGGCGTTCTTTTTGTCTTCCTGGGACAGGCTGGAACCACCGTCAAGGGCGCCTATGACGTGCTGGTCAGCATCGGCGTCATCACGTACTTCATTCCGTACCTGTTTCTGTTTGCCTCCATGATCCGGTTGCAGCGGGAACCCGCCGCGCCCGACGTCATCCGCGTCCCTGGGGGCCGTCCTGCGGCCATCCTCATCTCGGGAGTGGGATTTGTGGTCACCAGCCTCACCATCGTGTTGTCGCTCTTTCCCAGTCCCGACGAGCCCAACCAGCCGCTGGCCGTGGTGAAGATCGTGGGTCTTACCGGCGTGCTGCTGCTGATCGGGGCATTTCTTTACTGGATGGGCAAGCGTAAGAAGACACCGAGGGCAGCGCTGGCCGATACCTAGGGTTTGGAAGCGCGCGGGCCAATCGCGCTGCGCAGCAGCTCGACGAACTGCGCGATGCGCGCCTGCTTCTTCTCTGCACTTTTGCCGTGGCGATGAAAAAGCCCGGGATCAAGCTCTTCGGTCAGCAACGCGTCCTGGAATCGCTCCATGGTCCAATCCAGCATGGAAACAATCATCTCCTGGTCAACATCGGAGCGAAGCTCGCCCCGGTTGAGGCCGAGGCGGACGAAAGCAATCGTGCCATAAGGATCTTCCGTCAACAGAAAACGGTTGATCTGGCGTTTCAGCGCCAGGTCGGTTCCGTGATTGCCCAGCAGCGACACCCGGTAAGGAATCCAGTCTTCGTGCACCAGGTGCTCGGTGCGCTCCAGCCAATAGCGCAGAACGTCCCAGAAGCCGCGCTGTAGCACCTCGGCGGGCGCATCCAGGTAGCTCGGGAGGGATCGCACCGCCTGTTTGTAAACTTCGAAGAACAGCCCATTCTTGCTGCCGAAATGCTGGAAGATCGAACCCTTGGCGATGCCCAGGGAATCTGCCATATCCCCCACGCGCGCATTTTCGAAGCCATGTTCCGCGAAGTGCCGCATTGCCGCCTCTACAATGCGCGCCCGCTTGGCCACAGTCGCGGGACGGCCCGCCGGGGCGATAGCCGATGGAGCGGCGGCGTCCGTAGGTTGCATGACCATGGGTCAATATGTATAACGCTTCCGCTCTGCCGACGCAAGAAAATCTCACGCAGAATCTAAGTTGTTTGTATGATGGCCTCGTTCTTTGAGTTTGCAGGGGTTGTTGACCTAGGGTCATAGATGTCCGCGCAACGACAATACGACGCGGTGGTCATCGGGGCGGGCCACAATGGGCTCACAGCGGCTGCTTACCTGGGCGCTGCCGGCCTGGCCACCCTGGTCGTCGAGCGCCGCGACATTGTCGGCGGCTGCTGTGTCACCGAGGAAATCGCGCCCGGCTGCCGCGCCTCCACCACGTCCTACATCGCCAGCATGCTTCGTCCGGAGGTCATCCGCGACCTGGAATTGCCGGCGCATGGCCTGCGCATGGTGCCCTGCGATCCGGCGTTGCAGGTGCCGTTCCCCGATGGCCACCTCGTGCCCTGGTGGGCCGAACGTGAGCGCACCGTGGCGGAATTGGCCACGATCTCCCCCCGCGACGCAGCCACCTTCGTGCGGGTGGACGAGCAACTCAAGAAACTGGCGCGTTACCTGCAACCGTTCTTCCTCGAGCCTCCGCCGCGCATCGCCGTCAACGGTTTTGGCAGCTGGATGGATCTGCTGCGCGCGGGAAAGCGTTTTCGCGGAATCAGTGAGCCGGAAGTGGCGCAACTGATCGCATTCCTTACTGGCAGCCTGGGAGAATTCCTCGACCAGAACTATCAGTCGGAAAAAGTGAAGGCGCTCTTCCTGGCCAACAACGTGTACGGCAAGCACGGCGGGCCTTATCAGCCGGGCACGGCCATCGGACTCTTGTTCCACCTGCTGAGCGGCGGCGAGCACGAGGTCCAGGGCTATTACGGGCACGTAATAGGAGGCATGGGCGCGATCACGCAAGCGCTCGCGGCGGCGTGCCG
>JAMXLI010000125.1 GCA_024281115.1 Terriglobales bacterium
GGAAGCGTTCCAGCGTCTGCGGACCGTGTGCAACTTCTTTGGGCAGGAATTTCAGGGCAACGAATCGGCCAAGCTCCGTGTCCTCGGCCTTGTAGACAACCCCCATCCCGCCGCCGCCCAGCTTCTCGATGATGCGGTAGTGCGAGATGGTTTGGCCGATAAGTTGGGAGGGACTAGCCATGGCCAGAGAGTCGAATCTTAGGTCGACTCTTGGGGAAAGGTCAACGGAAACGATCGACGGCACTGGGCTAGCCGATCACTGTTGAAAGGTGCAATACGCCGTAACAGATCCAGGCTCGGTGCGTTTCAGAAACTAAGCTTTCTTGCGAAAGTGTGTGGAGCACAGGAGGAATGTTTGCCGACCACTCGGCTAGACTACCCCACAAGAGCCGAGACCCTGTTTTATCCACCCGGCTACAGCAGTCGGCAATCGTCCGCTTCCGGACAGCGGCGTAGCGGAAGCGAACACTTCAACATCAGTTCCCTCTGCGACATCTTGGCTATGTAACTTCAATTCAGCTACTTGCAGATGCATCCTTGTGGCAGGTCAACTGCTTTACCACAGGTCGCGGCGGTGTATTTCTAAAGCCCTCATGAGTTCCCTCTTACAGGATGTTCGCTACGGGCTGCGCATGCTGCGCAAGTCGCCCGGCTTTACGGCGGTGGCGGTGATCACGCTGGCGCTGGGCATCGGCGCCAATACGGTGACCTTTAGCTCCATCAATGCCATGCTGCTGCGGCCGTTCATTTTTCCGCGACTGGATCGCATCATGGTCATCTTGGAGACCGCACCCAGGCAGAACATCCGCCGGGCGAGCGCTGCAGCGGCGAACTTCCGCGATTGGCAGCAGCAGAACCACAGCTTCGAATCTCTGGCAGCCATGCATGGCTGGAGTGCCAATGTGACTGGGGCCGGGAATCCGGAGCGGGTGGAAGGCTATCAGGTCACGGCCGATTTCTTTCGCTTGCTGGGCGTGCCCCCTGAGGATGGGCGCGCGCTGACCGCAGACGATTTTGCTGGCACTCATGTTCCTGTGGTCGTTCTTAGCCGGGGATTCTGGGAGCAGCACCTGGGAGGGAACCGTGCGCTGGTAGGCAAGACGCTCGCCTTCGACGGCCAGGCGCGCACCGTCGTGGGCATCATGCCGCGCGATTTCGATTTCCCGCCGGGAGCGCAGGCGTGGGCGCCGCTAATTCTGAGCGGGGCGGAAGCAGCAGATCGCCTCAATCATTATTTGACGGTCATCGGCCGGCTGAAAGCCGGAATCTCCCAAACACAGGCGGAAAGCGATTTGACGGCCATCGCCGCGCGGCAGGGGCGGGAGTTTCCCAGGAGCAACGCCGGACACAGTGTGCGCCTGCTTACGGTTGTGGAGGACCTGAGCGAGGGCTCTCGCCAGTTTTTAACAGTGCTGCTGGGAGCGGCGTTCTTTGTTCTGCTGCTGGCATGCGCCAACGTCGCTAATCTGCAACTGGCGCGGGCCACAGGACGCGCCAGGGAAGTCGCGTTGCGCACCGCCCTGGGCGCGAGTCGCCGCCGCATCCTTCAGCAGTTGCTCCTGGAAAGCTTGCTGCTGGCCGTGCTGGGCGCCGCGGCCGGGCTGCTGATTTCGAGTTGGTGGCTGCCGCTGCTGATGCGCACGGTGCCTCCGTTCATTATCGAGCATGTACCCGGGTTGAAACACATGCGCTTGGACTATCGTGCCCTGGAGTTCACCCTAGTGCTGGGGGGATTGGCGGGACTGCTTACGGGACTGGCGCCGGCGTTGCAGGTGTCGCGGCCGGACCTGAATGAGGCGTTGAAGGAAGGAGTGCGCGGCGGGAGCGCGGCGGGACGGCACCGTCTACGTGCGCTGCTGGTGGTTTCAGAGATGGCGTTGGCTGTCGTTCTGCTCGTGGGCGCCGGGCTGATGGTAAGGGGATTCCGCGCCATCATGGAGCGCGACCAAGGATTCGACCGTGATGCAGTGCTGACCTTCCACATCGCTCTCCCGGCGGCGAAGTATGGCACTGCGGCGCAGATGTGGGAGTTCTATCGTCAATTGACCGAACGCGTGCAGAGCCTGCCGGGAGTGAAATCGGCAGCGGTAGCGAACAGCCTGCCCGCCGACTGGACCTGGGACAGCACGCGGATTACGGTAGAGGGTCAGGGCTCGCTGCCTCCGGGGGAGATGCGGCTGGCGATCTCCGAGCTGGTAGGCCCCGAGTTCTTTCGCACCCTGCGGATTCCATTGCGTTCCGGCCGGCTGTTCACCGCGCAAGACGGGGCGGAAGCGCCGCCCGTAGCCATCATCAGCGAAAGCCTGGCGCGGCGTTACTGGCCGGGCGGAAACTCACTGGGCAAGCGCACGCGCCTGGGCGATGATCCCAACGCGCCATGGCGTACTGTGGTGGGCGTTGCGGGGGACATTGTGCGGGCGCCATTGGATTTGCAGGCCGATCCCACCGTGTACGTCCCTTTTTCGCAACAACCACAGCCTTCCATGGGGATAGCCATCCGCACCGGCGGGGATCCCCTGGCCCTGGGAGCATCTGCCCGGGCCCAGGTGGAGGCTTTGGACCGCAACCAGCCTGTCTACGACATGCGTACGTTGGAGCAGAAAATTTCCGACAACATGAGCGGGGTGCAGTCTTCCGCGCGGCTCATGAGCATGTTCGGCGTCATCGCCCTGGTGCTCGCGGCGGCAGGACTTTACGCCGTCATGGCCTATCTCGTGGCGCAGCGCACGCACGAGATCGGGGTGCGCATGGCGCTGGGCGCGACTCAGGCAAATGTTCTGCGCCTGATGGTGCGCCGCGCTGTCGTTCTGGCTGCCGTGGGGCTGGCCCTTGGCATTCCCGTAGCGCTGGCGCTGGCACGAGTGCTCTCCAGCTTTCTGTTTGGAGTGGTGAGCCTGGATGTGGCGGTCTTCGCGGGCTGCACTTTGGGGTTGGCTGTGGTAGCCGGCCTTGCCGGTTATGTGCCGGCACGGCGGGCGAGCAGGGTGGATCCCATAGTGGCACTGAGATACGAGTAGACGGGACCTGCGCACTTCCATGAAAGTAAGGGCAGTCGTGGCGGAAATCACACAACGAAACAGAACTATGAGCGTCGAAATCGCAGTCATTTAGCTCCTCCATCGAATGTGTCGTCTGACCTACGTCAACCTCGATCGCAGGTCGCGCCCTTCTTTTAGCTCGACCTTACCCAAAAAAAAATGCGGCC
>JAMXLI010000126.1 GCA_024281115.1 Terriglobales bacterium
CCGGCGCGCTCCAGCGCCTGCGCCATGAGCATGACATTGAGAATTTCGGGACCTCCCGCCTTAAGCCTGCGTTTTAGGTGCCGCTGCATGAGGGCTTGGTGGAGTTGGTTAATGCGCAGGTCGGCACGCAAAATGCCGTACGCCGCATGTGCGTCGCGCGCGACGAAGCTGTTGTAAACCTGTCCCAGCATGTCCTGTACCACCGTTGCCATTTCCACCAGGTTCTTGGCTTCTTCGGGGGCGAGCTTGCTGGGGGCGCGGTGCACGCAACCGCCCACCCACGCCATGAGGTCTCCGATCCGCTCCAGGTCCGTAATGAACTTCAGGCAGGCAAGCAGTTCCCGTGCCGCGTCCTCGTTCACTTGCGTAATGGCGCGCGGCAACTCCTCGTCGATCTGCCGCTCAATCTGGTCCAACTCCTTCTCGCAGTCTTTCACAGTCAGGTAAGCGAGGGAGGTCGAGTTGGAGAGAAGGTCGATGACGTTGTGGGTTGCATCCTTCGCAATCAGGCACGCGCTCAACGCCAGGCGAGTTAACTGATGCTGCGGCCTCGTCTTCCTGGTCCGGTTCAAGGCGGGCATGGCGGGTGGCGACTGAAGGTTAATAGTAGGAACAGGGTGGGATGTTCGTTGTGAATTTTTGATAAATTCGGCGACCGCGCCGCACGACTGCCGGGGAGGTTCTCCCCCGGCGGCTCGCGCTGCGGCATGGGTCATCCTGCATGGCCGCCCCTTGGAAGCCGCGACACTACAATAGAAGCATGGCCCTGCCCCCTTCTGAGGAAGTGGCGCCCGCGGCGTTGCAATTCCCCCAGGGATTTCTCTGGGGAGTCTCCACCTCCGCGCACCAGGTGGAAGGAGGCACCCGGAACCAGTGGTCCTGGTGGGAAGAGCGCGGCAACATACGCTCCGGAGAAGCCTGCGGTTTGGCTTGCGATTGGTGGAACCGCGCCGAGCAGGACTTCGACCTGGCCGCGCAACTCGGGTTGAACGCCCTCCGCCTCTCGGTGGAGTGGAGCCGAATTGAGCCCCGCCCGGGGGAGTGGGACGGCGGCGCGCTGGAACGCTACCGCGGGATGCTGTCCGCGTTGCGCCAGCGCAACCTCCTCCCCATCGTCTGCCTGCATCACTTCACCCACCCGCTTTGGTTCGAAGACGCCGGCGCATTTACCGCCCGCGGCGCCCCGGAAGTTTTTGAGCGCTTCGTCCGGCGAGTGCTGGCGGAGTTGGGCGACCTCTGCCAGATGTGGGTCACGTTCAACGAACCCAACGTGTACAGCGGCCTCGGCTACGTGATGGGCGAATTTCCACCCGGACGGACGGGCGATCTGCGCGGCGCCATTCTCGCGCTTTCCGGCATGGGTGCGGCGCACGCGCGCGCTTATCGCGCCATCCACGAACTGCAACCTGAGGCGCAGGTGGGCTTCGCCCACAACTACCTTGTCCTTGAACCGGCGCGCCGCCTGCTGCCGCTGGATGGCTGGGTAGCCGCCCTGCAGCGCAAGCTCTTCGATGACGCCTTCCTGCAGCTGCTGGCGCGAGGGCGCCTTCCCTTTCCCTTTCACCTGGCGGACGGAAGTTTTCCTGATCCGGTGCAGGGCGCCTGCGATTTCGTGGGCTTGAACGTCTACAGCCGCATGCGCGTGGCCTTCGACCTGCGCTTTCCCGGGCAGCTATTCGGGCGCGTGTTCGTGCCGCACGATGTGCCGCAAGGCGACCACGGCGTGCAAGCGCCTTACGGCGAGGCCTATCCCGAGGCCATCGTTGAAGCGGTGGAGGCCGCCGTCCCGCTAGGCAAGCCCATTTACATCCTGGAGAACGGAGTGCCCGACGCGCAGGATCGCATCCGGCCCTGGCTGCTGGTGAATGCCATCCGCCAAGTGCACAAGCTGATCGCCGCGGGCCGCGACGTGCGCGGCTACTTTCACTGGACTCTCACCGACAACTTTGAATGGACGCATGGATGGCGCCTCCGCTTTGGACTGTTTGCGCTCGATCCGGAAACGCAGCGCCGTCATCCCCGTCCCAGCGCCGCCCTCTACTCGCAGATCGCGCGCGGGAACAGCCTTCCCGCCGAATTCATCCGGCAATACTCTTCGCCGCCGGGCTAAGCGCCTCTTCTTCCAGCCTGGGGCGCCAGTAGCCGTGATCGCGCAGGAAAAAATCCTGCTTGCCCGTGTGCAAGGCCGTGTTCAAGAACAGGCGGGCCACCCGTAGCCGCCCCATCTTGCGGAAACGCCGGTTGGTGGTGAGCACCTTTCCGCGAACAATTCCGAATCGCGATCGTGCCACCTGGCAGCTGAGCAGGTAGTCTTCCGCGAACAAAGCCTGCTCGTGGAAGCCGCCCAGGCGCTCGAAACAATCCTTTTCGAACAGCATGTACATTCCCGTGCTGAACGGCCGGTAGAGCCGCGAGAGGCGCTGCATCAGGTTGTTGCCCGAGTACAGAAGCCGGTCCGTTCGTCCCCCTTCCGGGCACGCAATGTTGGTGGTGACGCAATGCAGCCCGCGCCGCTGGGCCAGTTCCACCGTTCGGCGCACCAGGGTTCGATCGGCAATTTCGATGTCAGCGTCAATGAACAGCAGATACCGGGTGCGCGCCTCCCGGGCTCCGGCGTTGCGGCCCCGCGCGGGGAGGCCCCCGGCAATCACCTCCACCTGCAAATCTCCGACGAAGTTGCGCGCGATCTCGGGAGTGCCGTCGGTCGAGCCCGCGTCCGCCACATACACCTTAGTCGCCGGCATCCCGCCATAATCCTGGCGCGCCAACGAGTTCAGCAGCTTCGGCAATAACTTCGCCTCGTTCTTCGCCGGGATAACAATCGTCAAATCGCTCGTCGCATGCATGAATCTGCACTCCTTCCCCGCCCACGCTGATCAAGGTAGCCTCAGGCCGGGTCCAGCATCCCGTGTTCCAGTACTCGACGTCGTCGTCGCGCAGGTGCATGGCTTCATGCGTGTGACCGCAGAACACCCGTTGGGCTCCGCGATCCCGCGCGTGCGCTATCGCGCCCCGCGCTACCTTGTTGGAATTGCGCAGCCATGCGGTATCCAGGCGGTCAATCAGTCGAACCAGCCGCTGGTTGCGGGAATCAAGCTTCTGCAGCAGCAGGTAGAAGGAAGTGAACAGCTCACTGGCCAGGCTGCTGCTCAGAGCTAACCTGTCGAACTGGTGACCGTGGATGGCGAGGTGGCGCGCTCCGCCGTACTCCCATTCGTACTCTTGGTACACCCGCACTCCCACCAGGTGCGACATGATTTCCGAGAGACCGTGGTCGTGGTTGCCCTCTACCCAGACCACCTCCACGTTGCGCTTGGGATTGGAAAGCTTCCGGATGTACGACAGGAATTGCCAGTGCTCTTTCTTCAGCCGGCGGAAATTAAGGTCGCAAAAGATGTCGCCCAGCAGGATCAACCGGCGGAAGCAAACCCGCCGCAACGCCTCCATCGCGGCTCTTGCACGGCTTACTTCCGAGCCCAGGTGCAGGTCAGAAATAATCACCGTGTCGAAACACGGCGTCTTCATGCACCCTTTTTAGTGCATCACCTGTTACAGGGTGATGAACGGGGAGTAAATTCTCGGTGAAAAAACCGGCCGTCAAAAAGCAGGCCGGGCGCCGCCGCCATGCGCTACAATCTGCCGGCCGCGGCCGGACCCGGGCCGCCGGATGCCCGTCGATCCTTATGCTGAGCTACTCGCGTGGTCCCGACGAACCGCTATGGGAGCTGACCATCGGCCAGGTGCTCGATCGCGGGGTGGAGCGCTGGGGCGACTGCCTGGCACTGGTCTCCTGCCATCAGGGGCAACGCTATACCTGGCGCCAGCTGCGCCAGGCGGCCGACTCCATTGCCCACGGATTTCGTTCCCTGGGCATTGCCCCCGGCGACCGGGTCGGCCTCTGGTCCACCAACTGCGCCGAATGGGTGCTGGTGCACATGGCGTGCGCGCGTGCCGGCGCCGTGCTGGTGAACGTCAATCCTGCCTATCGCACGCGCGAGCTCGCCTTCACCCTGCAGAAGTCGCGGATGAAAGCCTTGTTCCTCTGGGAACGCGATGCCCGCGCCGACTACGCCCGCATCCTCGAGGAAGCGCGCTCGCAACCCGCGCCCCACCTGCGGCACACCATCTTCTTCGGAACCAAATCGTGGGAGGACCTCCTGCGCATGCCCGGTGAAGTCACCGCCGGCGTCGAACCGGGCGATGTGGCCAACATCCAGTACACCTCCGGGACTACCGGCATGCCCAAGGGCGTGCTGCTTACCCACCGCAACCAGGTGAACAACGGCAAGCTGCTGGCCGCCGGAATGCGCTACAGCGAGCGCGACCGCATCTGCGTGCCCCTTCCCATGTATCACTGCTTCGGCTGCGTCATCGGGACCATGTCGGCGCTGGCCAGCGGCGCCGCCATCATCCTCCCTCATTGGACCTTCGACGCCGCCGCCACGCTGCGCGCGGTGCAGGCGGAACGCGCGACCGCCCTCTACGGCGTGCCGGCGATGTTCATCGCCGAACTCGGCTTGCCTGATTTCGCCAACTACGATCTCTCCAGCCTGCGCACCGGCATGATGGCGGGCGCGCCTTGCCCGGTGGAGGTTATGAAGCGGGTCATCAGCGAAATGCATTGCCCGGAGCTGACCATCGGGTACGGACAGACGGAGAGCACTCCGGTCGTGACCATGTCCAATCCCGACGACCCGCTCGAAGTTCGCGTCTGCACCGTGGGCAAGGCCCTGCCCAACACCGAGATGAAGATTGCTTCCACCCTGGACGGCGAAACTCTGCCCATCGGCCAGCAGGGCGAGGTCTGTGCGCGCGGATACATGGTGATGAAAGGCTACGACGGCGAACCCGAAGCCACCGCCCGCGCCGTGGATCCCGAGGGATGGCTGCACACCGGCGACCTGGGTGTCATGCGCCCAGACGGCTACATCCACCTGACAGGCCGCGCCAAGGACCTTATCATCCGTGGCGGCGAAAACGTATATCCGCGCGAAGTCGAAGACTTCCTCTACACCCATCCCAAGATCGCGGAGGTTCAGGTGGTAGGCATTCCCGATGAGAGGTT
>JAMXLI010000127.1 GCA_024281115.1 Terriglobales bacterium
CCAGGTGCTCTACCAGGCTGAGCCACTCCCCGACGCCGACCACGCGCCTCGGCCCTGCAGGGGTACCGTCGCCAGCGCGCAAGCTGAAATTATATCATTCACTCTGCAAGCCTTTGCGGCGGCGAAGGCGTCCTCCGGCCCAGAGAAAAGCGTCGTCGTGACTCCGAGAACATCGAATGTGCGCGAGGGGGCGGCGGCACGCGGCGCAACCTCGGCGCGACCAGGAAACCGGAGGTCATTCGCCGCCGGTCCGGTGCAAAGCGGCGGGTCCGCTCTTCCGCGCTACGCCGGGGGCGGCGGCCGACGGGCAAATCCGACGGGCAAAGAAGAGCGACGCGAATGCTGATTTGCGAATCCAACTAAGGTTGCGCCCGGGGAGTCATCGGTCTGGGCGGCACTCATGGGACCCGCAATTCTTGTACGGTGGTTGGAGGAGGTTCGCATTGCGACTGGCAAGGCAGAAAGTTTGCTTTACCGGCCTTCTTGTCATTCCGATATTGCTGGCGGCGCTGCCCACGGCTGCCCAGACCCTCTCGAGCGCTCCGTTAGCCCCAACCAGCCCGATGAGTTCGCGCGCGAGCGATACATCGTCGCCCGAGGCGGCGATCTCGGCCGCGGAGCAGTCCAATGCCACGGCGCAAAACCCGTTCTTTGGCAGCTTGCCGCACAAAATCAATGTGCAGCAGCTTTCCCTGAAGCAGGCCCTCGACCTGGGGTTGCAATACAACCTGGGCCTGTACCTGGCGGGCCAAAGCCAGCGCCAGATCTCGGGGGCGCGGCTGCGCGCCCTCAGCCGACTTCTGCCCGATCTTAGTGCCGGAGTGACCGACACCGAGCAGCAGGTGAACCTCGCCGCGCTCGGTTTTTCCGCATTTCCCGGTGTTCCGCAAATCCTCGGCCCCTTCAACGTCTTTGACCTGCGCGGTTTCCTGAAGCAGCGCGTGGTGAATTTTCAGGAAATATTCAACTATCGCGCCAGCCAGGAGAACGAGCGCGCGGCGCGCTACCGGTATCAGGACGCGCGCGAGCTGGTCGTCCTGGCGGTGGGCGCCCTCTACCTGGAAGCGGTGGCGGGCGCGGCCCGCATTGAGGCGGTGCGCGCCCAATTCACGACGGCGCAGGCGCTGTACCAACAGGCCGTGGACATGAACCGCGCCGGGGTTTCGCCAGGGATTGATGTCTTGCGCAGCCAGGTGGAGATGCAGTCGCAACAGCAGCGCCTGCTGGCGGCAGAAAACGACTTTCGCAAGCAGAAGCTTTCCCTGGCGCGGGCCATTGGCCTGGAAACCAGCCAAAACTACGCGCTTTCGGACAAGATTCCGTTCGCTCCCGCGCCTCCTTTGGATCTGCAGCAGGAAATTGGCCGTGCGCTGGCCTCCCGCGCCGATTACCAAAGCGCGCAGCTGCAGGCCAAGGCGGCCGAGCAGGCCAAGCGCGGGGCCCGCGGCGAGCGCCTGCCCACGCTGGATTTCAACGCTAACTATGGAACCATCGGGCCCAGTCCCGCGACCAATCACGGCACCTTCCTGGCCGAGGCCGAGGTGAAGGTGCCCATTTTTCAGGGGGGCAAAGTGCGCGCCGATGTCCTGCAGGCGGATGCGGTGGTGCAGCAGCGCCGGGCCCAAGTCGAAGATCTGCGCGGGCGCATCGAATTCGATGTGCGCAGCGCATTCCTGGACCTGCAATCCGCTGCCGACCAGGTGAGCGTGGCGCAAAGCTCGGTGCAACTGGCGGGCGAGCAGCTTACGCAAGCGCGCGACCGCTTCGCGGCGGGTGTCGCCGATACCATTGAAGTGGTGCAGGCCGAAGAATCGCTGGCCGCGGCCAACGACAGTTACATCAATAGTGTTTTCATCCACAATCTCGCCAAGCTGTCGCTGGCGCGAGCGGTGGGGGTCGCCGAGAAGGCGACCGTGCAGTACCTGGGAGGCAGATAGTGGCCGATTCAACCACGGAAGTGAAGCAGCCGCCCGCCGTGCCGCAGGAACCGCCCCGCGACCGTGGTATGCGCGAAACCTGGCCGGAAGAGTCCGAGCCGCCCTCTCGCGCCCGTGGCGCGCGCTCCTATTTCCGTCGCCACCCGGCCGCCAAGTGGGTGATCCTGGGCGTCCTGCTCGTGCTCGCGGTCGCCGTGTTGCTGGTTTGGCGCTACTACGCGGTGCGGGAGACCACCGACGACGCGCAGATTGACGGCCACATCGTCCCGGTGAGCGCCCGCGTGGGCGGCACGGTGATCAACGTCAACGTGGACGACAACCAGGTGGTGCAGGCGGGAGCGGTGCTGGTGCAACTTGATCCCACCGATTATCGCGTCGCGGTGGAGCGCGCCCAAGCCGACCTGCTGGACGCGCAGGCCAACGCCCGCGCCGCCCGCACCGGGGTGCCCCTGACCACCACCAGCACGTCCAGTGACGTGCGCACGGCAGAAGCGGGATTGGCAGCCGCCCAACAGCAAGTAGCGGCGGCGCAGGCCCAGCTCCGGGACGCGCAAGCGCGGCACAATCTTGCTCTCCAGGACGTGAGCCGGTTCAAGCAGCTGGTGGTGAAGAACGAAATCTCGCAGCAGCGCTACGACACCGCCGTCACCGCGGAGCAGCAAGCGGCCGCCGCCGTGGATGTGGCCCGGGCTGCGGTCGCCAATGCGCAAAGCCGGGTAGCGGAAGCGCGCGCCCGCCTGGCTTCCGCCCGGACTGCGCCCCAGCAGGTTGCCATCATGCGCTCTCGCGCCGGCGCCGCCGATGCGCAGGTGGCGCGCGCCCAGGCCGCGTTGGACTTGGCCAAGCTCAACCTGCAGTACACGACGGTTCGCGCCGCCTACAACGGCGTGGTCAGCAAGAAGACGGTTGAGCCCGGCCAGGTGTTGCAGGCCGGGCAGCCTCTGATGGCGCTCATTAACCTCGATGACCTCTGGGTAACCGCCAACTACAAGGAAACCCAGTTGCACCAGATGCGGCCGGGACAGCCCGCCACCGTCCACGTGGATGCCTTTGGGCGTGACTACAACGGGCACGTGGACAGCCTGGCGGGCGCCTCCGGCGCGCGCTTCAGCCTTTTGCCGCCGGAAAACGCCACCGGCAACTATGTGAAGGTGGTGCAGCGCATCCCGGTCAAGATCGTATTCGAAAAAGGACAGGACCCAGAGCACCTGCTGCGCCCCGGCATGTCGGTGGAACCCACGGTCCTGACGCGATGAGTTCCCTGGCGGGAGCATTGCCGGCGCGCGCGCGGCCCGGCATCGAGGTCAATCCCTGGCTGATCTCGGTGGCGGTCATGTTGGGCACCTTCATGGAGGTGCTCGACACTACCGTCGTAAACGTTTCGCTGCCGCACATCGCCGGCAACCTTTCGGCCACTGTCGATGAATCCACGTGGGTGCTGACCTCGTACCTGGTGGCCAATGCCATCATCCTGCCGCTCACCGGCTGGTTGTCCAACCAGTTCGGGCGCAAGCGCATTCTGATGATCTCGATTGCCGGCTTCACGCTGGCCTCGGTGGCCTGCGGTTTGGCGCCCAACTTGCCGTTCCTCATCCTGTTCCGGGTGGTGCAGGGCGCCACCGGCGGCGGCCTGCAGCCGCTCTCGCAAGCCATCATGCTGGAAGCCTTCCCGCCGGAGGACCGCGGCAAAGCCATGGCGTTCTGGGGACTGGGCATCGTGGTAGCTCCCATGCTCGGCCCGGTGCTCGGCGGCTGGATCACCGACAGTTACAGTTGGCGATGGGTGTTCTACATCAATTTACCGGTTGGAATCGCGGCAACCGTGATGATCAACATGGTCATCCACGATCCGCCGTACATTCGGCGCACGACCGGCAGGGTGGATTACTACGGCATCGGACTGCTGGCGGTTGGATTGGGCGCGCTGCAAATCGTACTCGATAAGGGGCAGGAAGCCGACTGGTTTGCCGCT
>JAMXLI010000128.1 GCA_024281115.1 Terriglobales bacterium
TCCGCGAGGGCTTCCATGACTACAGCATCTGCACCGGCGGCGTGGTGGTGTACCCCCGGTTGGTAGCGGCGGAACACCACCCTGAATTCGAACCGTCGGTGCTGAAGAGCGGCGTGCCGGAACTGGATGAACTGATCGGCGGCGGCATTGACCGCGGCACCAGCACTTTGCTGGTCGGTCCTGCCGGATGCGGGAAGTCCACCATCGCCGCGCAGTTTGTGGCGACCGCGGCGGCCGGCGGCGATCGGGCCGCCATCTACACCTTCGAAGAAGGGCTGACCACGTTGATGCGGCGCGCCCAGGCGCTCGCGATGGACCTGCAGCCGCAGGTGAGAAACGGCCGGGTGTCGGTGGAGCAACTCGATCCGGCGGAGATGTCGCCCGGAGAGTTTGTCCAACGGGTGCGCGATGGGGTAACGAGTCAGGGGCAGCGCCTGGTCGTTATCGACAGCCTGAACGGATTTATGCAATCCATGCCGGGCGAGAATTTTCTTGCCATCCAAATGCACGAGCTGCTGGCCTTTTTGAACCAGCAGGGGGTGGTCACCATCATGGTGCTGGCGCAATCGGCCACCATCGGCAATGCGCCCAATCCGGTGGACGTCAGCTACCTCGCCGATAACATCCTGCTGCTGCGCTATTTTGAGGCTAGCGGCGCGGTACGGCAGGCTATTTCCATCCTGAAAAAACGCAGCGGCAACCACGAGCACACCATTCGCGAACTCACCCTCGACCAGGGGGTCAAGGTCGGCAAACCTCTCCGCCAATTCCAGGGCGTACTCACGGGCGTGCCGATGTTCTTAGGCGGCGCTCAACAGCAATTCGCGCCCGTTGGAGATTGAACGGAGAATGTCGCCGGGAGAGAAAACCGATGGGCGCGTGTTGATCACCGCTCCCTTGGGGCGAGACGCGGAATTGATCGCCGGACTCCTGCGCAAGGCGGGCATCGCCAGCCAGGAATGCCGCACCGCCGAGGAGTTGACCGCGGCCATGGTGGAGGGTGCGAGCGCTGCCATTGTCGCGGAAGAGTTTCTGGGCCCGGCGCGCGTGAGCGCCCTGGCCGACGCCTTGCGCCAACAGCCGGCCTGGTCGGACTTCCCTCTGTTGGTCCTGACCTCGGGTGGCGCCACCACCGAAGACAGCTTGCGTGCCGCCCAGATTCGCATGCCATTGGGCAACATCACGCTGCTGGAACGCCCCGTCCGTCCTCTCACGCTGGTCAGCGCTGTGCGCGTGACCTTGCGAGCTCGCGCGCGGCAATATGAACTCCGCGATCGCCTGGAGGAGCGGCAGCGCGCGGCGCGGGCGCTCTTCGAGAGCGAAGCCCGTTACCGCTCGCTCGTGACCGCCACCTCCTCGATTGTCTGGTGCCGCACCCCCGACGGGGCCATGGAATCGGAATCGCCCTCCTGGGAGTCGTTCACCGGGCAAACCCTGGAGCAGTATCGCGGATGGGGCTGGGTGGACGCGATTCATCCCGACGACCGCGACTATGCCCTTCAGGCCTGGCGCAACGCCGTCAAAACCCAGCAGGTCTATGAGAGCCAGTACCGCTTGCGCCATCGCGAGCGCGGCTATCGCCGCGTGCTGGCGCGCGGCGCGGCCGTGCGCGACGAGTTCTCCCGCATCAAGGAGTGGGTCGGGACCTGCACCGACATCGAGCAGCAGAAAGCGGCGGAAGATGCGCTGATTCGCGCCGAGAAACTGGCGGTCGCCGGGCGCCTGGCCGCCACCATTGCCCACGAGATCAATAATCCGCTGGAGGCGGTCATCAACCTGCTATTCCTGATCCAGAGTAATCAGTCGCTGGAACAGGCGCGCTTCTACGCCGACACCGCCTTGGCCGAACTCTCGCGCGTTGCCCAGATCACCACCCAGACACTGCGTTTTTACCGACAGACCAGCGGCGCCGCGCCCACCCATTTTCCGGAGTTGATGGATTCTGTGGTAGGCCTGTTTGAACCGCGCTTGAGCGCCGCCAACATCAATTTGCGCAAGCGTTACCGCAGTTCGGAACCGCTGGTCTGCTACGCCGGCGAGATCCGGCAGGTGCTCGCCAATCTCCTGGGCAATGCTATCGACGCCATGCCGGGGGGAGGCACGCTGAGCGTGCGCGTGCGCGATGTGCGGGGTGCCTCCGCCCGCCGGGCAGGGGTGCAAATCACCATCGCCGACACCGGCACCGGAATCCCGGCAGACATCAAGCGGCGCATGTTCGAGCCGTTCTTTACCACGAAAACCGCGACCGGGACCGGACTGGGCCTGTGGGTCACCAGCGAATTGGTGCGCAAACACGGCGGAACCATTCAGGTGCGCAGCAGCGTGAACCGCAACCATGGCACCGTGTTCACCATCTTTCTTCCCGCATCGCGGCAGGCGCAGCAGGAATCGCCCGCGGCCCGTGCATCGCAGGCTTCGCACGTTGCTTGACTTTGCCGGAGCCCCAGGAGCATGGGTCTGAACCAGACTACCCGGGGTGCGCAAAGGGTTGCACATCGGCCTGGGCCCGCCGGTTGCAACCTGGTGGAAGCTGGCCCATAATAAAGCGGTCCGCGTGGCGTCGCACTTGCATAGGACTCCGCGTAATCTGGAGGAGATAATGGTTTGGGAAGCGCCCGTTTTTGAAGAGATTTGCCTGGCTTGCGAGATCAACTCCTACGCCAACGCTGAGTAAGCTCACCTCGTCCCCGGCCTTGAACGCTCGCCCCTGGTCCCCAGCTGGGGCGGGCGCGACAGCTTACCCCTTCTAAAAAGTTCGTCTGGCCAGCCCAGCTTAACCCCGTCCTGTCTTTCCCGGTCGCGGCTTGAACCGCTGCAGCTGTTCGACCAGCCCCGCCGGATCATGCGAACTCACCGTTAAATCAGCGAAAGGTAACTGTTCGGAAACCAGCAGTTGCAACCCCACGATGCAGGCCATGGGGCAGCGTTCGCGCAACTTGGCCGCGATCTCTTCCTGGTGCTGCCGCGGAATGGAGTGTCCAATGACCGCGAAGTCGAAATCGGAGTGCGTGCAGGCTGCGGCTACCTCCGCCAGCGAAGTTGCCGAAACCACCTCGTACCCGGCCTGGCGCAATACCAGTTCGCGGGACTTCAAGAGCGGCGGGTCGTAGGAAACCGAGAGAATTCGCTTGGCCAAGGACCGCCTCGAAAACGTCCGCATTCTGCCACACAGCTCCGGCACTCTGCCAGAGATACTGCTACACCGGCTCGAACGCCCCGGCTTCCAAGCCGGTTCTCAGGATTTGAAGGAATCCTCAATGCGGCGCAGTTCGTCGCGCAGGGCTTGCTCCACCCGCTTGGAGCGGCGCTTGCCGCCGGCGACCCGGCTCACCAGCGAACGGTCCACTCCGAGCTGGCGGGCAACCCGGCTGAACAGCCCGCGATACAAGGCATAGCGCGAGAGTTCCCGCTTTTTGCTATGATCCTTCGGTGTCACCAACGGTGACCTGCTCTCGTTGTGAGTTGCTGCGTTTGTATAACTCTGGCGTTATACGTGTCAACCGAATGTCCGCGCCAGGTTCTGAATGGAACATGAGATCCGGGAACCGCACCCCCGCCTGGGCCACGCGCATTAAGCAGCTACGAACGCGCCTGCAGATGAGCCAATCCGCGCTGGCCAAGAAGCTGAAGTGCTCTTCGATGTCGGTCTCCCGCTGGGAGCGCGGCATCAACGAGCCGCCCGCCCAGTGCTATCTCGCGCTGGGCAAGTTGGCGGGCAAGCCGCAATGCTGGTTTTTCTGGGGACGCGTTAAGTTGAGCAGGGCTTACCTGCGGCGGCTCATGTAGCCTGCGCGCCAGTTCGGCAGAACCGAAGGGATTAGGGAATACTGCGGGTACGACGAGAACAGGAGAACCCGCGATGCGGCAGCACGGGAGCGCCGCACCGCGGTCCCGCTGGAGGCGAACTAATCTCCGGCCTGGCGATTGGCGAATGTATCGGCCACCTGGTTGGCCCGCTCCCGCACCGTGTTCCCCAGATCCCGGGCGCGGTCACGCAGTTCGCTGCCCGCCATGGGCGCCAACAGCATTCCGGCAGCCACGCCAGCCGTCAGCCCGAGCACCAGGCCGAGGATGCCGGATCCTTCCTCCTCCTCCTGCAGGGTGCGCACGTCCGCTCCCTTTTCGCGCGCCTTCACGTTCGCTTTCGAGGAGATGGCGTTCAGTTTCTCGTCGGCTCGCTTCTCCTCCCGCAACGTAGCCTGCAGCAGGCCGGCCCATCGGCGCTCACCCAGCAGTTCGGCATAGGCGCGTACCGTCCCGTATCCGGCGATCTCGTAGTGTTCAACCTTCTGGGCGGCGGCAATCAGCCCGGCATCGCGGGCGTCGCGGTCACGGGCTTCGGCGACAATCAACTCGCCCTGGCGGACAAGCGACTCGACCGCTTCGCTGTCCTTGCCCTCGGGCGACACTCCGATCTCGGCAAAAATCTCTTCCAGCCGCTCCAGGTGCTCTTCCGTCTCGCTCAGGTGGTCCTTGAAGGCATTGCGCAGCGCGCGCGAGGAGGAGGCTTTTGCCATCCGGGGCAGCGCCGAGGTGAGCTGCGTTTCCGCCGAATACAGTTCCCGCAACTCATTGACGAACAACTCGCGTAATCCTTGCAGCTTCATCGAATCTCTCCTTATAGGCCTGTGAAAACTCAGATGGCCGTGCTGCGGCGGAGGTTGGCGCAGGAGGAGAACAGTTGTGAGGTTGCGGTGCGGCCGGCCGGCTTGATTGCAGGTCATAAGGCCGGGTGATAACCTTTGGGCGAGGCGGTTCAGAAACCTTCCGGTTGAGCCGCTCTGGGTCTTGGAATCCAGCAAATTGCGCCGGCCCGCGAAAACCTGGGCAAGGCGCACGTGAGCGGGAGTAGTTCAGCGGTAGAACGCCAGCTTCCCAAGCTGGATGTCGCGGGTTCGATCCCCGTCTCCCGCTCCAATTCATTCCAGGAACATCCAAACGTTGGAGTAGCGATTCGCGCCGGCTTTCTGCAGCTGAAAAAAAGTTTTCGCGCCGCATTGCCGCCAGGACAACGCTGCTGGCGTCATCGTGTGTGAGGCCCTGCAGAAGACAACCGGGATTTTCACGCTATGAAGGCACGATTCTCCCTGGCCTCGGATTCGATCAGCCCACAACCAACGGTCAAGCCCAAGAGCCATCACACTCGGCGATGTAGTGAACGGATAACTGCAGGGAGCCGGAGTTCCCGGAGTTCCCGCTTCCGCCGTGCACAGGCTACCCGTTGCCGCTGGCCTGCAGGTCGGGAAGGTCGCCCAGGGACGGGCACTCGGTTTCGCCGGCACACGCTTCGTCGGCCACGCAGCCGCCGCACGTCCACAGGAAGAGCACGCTCCCCGACCCTTGCACAATCACCGGGCTTAGACGCCCGCCATAGCGGTCCAGCGCCGCGCCGCATTCCGGATTGGAGCATCGCAGTTCCATGAGGCTGCCTCCTGCAGGGCCCGTACCGCCTGGGTCCTTTGCTAGTCGGCCGCCAGCGCCTGCAGCGCGGGCAGGTCGCGAATGATGAGCGAAGAGCCGCGCAGTTGCAGCACGCCGCGCTTGCGCAGGGAGCTGAGCGCGCGGGTGACGGTCTCGCGCGAGCTGCCGATAAGTTGCGCGATTTCCTCGTGCGTGAGCGCCACCTTGATCTGCAGAATGCCGTTTACGGCGCGTGCTCCGGTCGTCCACTGCAGCAGGAGCTTGGCCAGTTTGGCCGGGGCGGAATGCGACAGCCCGATGCTGCGCACCACCTCGTAGGCCGACTGGCAATCGCGGCTGAGATGCTGCGCCGCCTGCAGGCAGGCCTCGCCATGCTCTTTCAGAAACCGCAGAAAATCGTCGCGGCCGATGAAGGTCAACTGCGAAGGCTGCAGCATCTCTACCGTCAGCTCGTAGGGCTGGCCGCTGATGGTCGCGTGCAGGCCCAGCACCTCGCCGGGCTGGGCGATTTTCAGGATCATGGTCTTGCCGTCGGCGCTGGTCGTGGTCAGCTTGGCCCGCCCCTGGCACAGGATGTAGACACCGCGCGCCGCTTGCCCTTCCAGGAAAACCACTGCCCCCGCTGGAAACGAATTGGTGTGCTTGATGCGCTCCAGTCCGGAGACCGAGGCCGGCGGTAACGAGCAGAAGAAACCGCCTTTGCGCAGGGTGCAGTTCAGGCAGCTCTCTGAGAGCGGCAGCCCGTACGGCGAAGCGGCCGCGCTTCGCCCGCTGGAGATCACCGGAAAACTCGTGAAACTCGCGGTGGGGCTGAACGATTGCATCGCCATTTCGGCCTTCCTTTCGAGGGAACTCGTTTCCACAGGCCCAATCTAGCTTTGTCCGCGCGGCCTCTCTACTAGGGGAATCCCTAGTTCTTTGCATTACCAACGCCGAACAGCCTTGGTTCAACCAAACAAAAAGGCGGAAGTTGAGGCCGAGGCCAGGAGGGGCCTGACGATCACGACCAGGCGGGAACCTTCAGCTGCGGAGAAACATAGGTTTTACCGGTCAGCACCGCCGACACGGCTTCGCCGAGTTGCTCATGGGCATAGGTCTTGAGCACGTAGCCGTCGGCGCCCAGGGCTCGCGCCTTGCGCACGTAAGCGGCAGCGGACTGCACGGTCAGGAAGATGAGCTTTGCGCCCAGGCCGAGGGCGCGGATTTTTGCCGCCGCCTCGAAGCCGTTCATCAGCGGCATGCTGATGTCGGTGATGATGAGATCGGGACGCAGCCGCTGCGCCGCCTCCACCAGGGTTTCGCCGTTCTCCACTGCCCCCACGATTTCGTGGTCCCGCAAGAGCGCGCGCGCCTCTTGCAGAATGTTGGGCTGATCGTCGGCCAGAAGAATGCGGGTGCGCGGGTTCAAGGATCGTGTACTCGTACCGACGTTAGCAAGCCGAAACCGCGGCCGCGACTAGGGTTCTCCCTAGTTTTTACTCCCCAATCAAACCTTGCTGCAGAGCCACCTTGGTGAGCTCGGCCACGGTGCGCACGCCCATTTTCGCCATGATGCGGGCGCGGTGAAACTCGACCGTCTTCACCGACACATGGATGTGATCGGCAATCTCTTTGTTGGCTTTGCCTTGCACAATCAGTTGCAAAATCTCGCGCTGCCTCTCGGTGAGTTGTTCGGTTTCCTCATTGAGCTCGCCCGAACGATTCAACAGGCGGGCCAGCGCCTCCTGGCCAAAGCTGGGAGTGATGTAGGTCTTGCCCTGCAGGGCGGCGGCAATGGCCTGGCGCAGTTCCTCGCTGGCGCCCGATTTCAGCACGTATCCCGAGGCGCCCAGCCGCAAGGCGTGCTTCACGTACGCCGGATTGAGGTGCTGGCTCAGGAAAATCAGCTTGGTGTCGGGGTGGCTTTCGCGGATACGGCGTCCGGCCTCGAAGCCATTGAGCTCGGGCATGCTGATGTCGAGCACCACGATTTCCGGCTGGAGCCGGCTGGCTGCCTCCACCAGCGCCTTGCCGTCGCGGGCCACCCCGACGATGTCGAAATCCGCCTGCAGGCTGGCCTTAATTCCATCGAGGATAAGGGCGTGATCGTCTCCGAGCAGCAGGCGGGCGCGCTTCATAGATGAAATCCGGCTTGCGAAGGAGCTTGGTGCCGGTTTTCCGCCGCTATGCTAGCACCCAGGGCTTGGGGGCGAAGACTGCGGTTGGACAACCGCGCAAAGCGTATTATCCTGCGCTCACCACCCGCTCCGAGGTCTGCTTCACGATGCAGGTCAACGCCGCCGCAGCGCCTGACCGTGTGCAACAGCGCTCGCTCCTATGGTCCACCGTAGGATTGGCCATGCTCGTCCTGGTGGCGGTGATCGCGCTGGGCGCCCTGCGCCAGGTGAACGACTCGGATCGCTGGGTGGACCACACCCGCGAGGTGATAACAGCGCCGAGCATGCTCTTGCGGACTTGAAGGAAGGCGAAAGCGCCGAGCGCGGCTACGTGCTCACCGGGCGCGACCAATATCTGACTTCCTACCACGCCGCCCTGCAGGACCTTCCTAAGCCGATTGCCAACCTGCGGGAACTTACTGCGAACAATCCTCATCAACAGCAGCAACTCGACCAGCTGGACCGCCTGGTCGCGAGCAAGCTTGCCGCGATGACGGAAACCATCCGCCGCCGCCAGGAAATGGGCTTCAATGCGGCGCTCGCTTTCCTGATGGAAAACCAGGGCGAGCAGACCATGGAGCGCATTTACCAGATCGGCCGTGAGCTGCAAACCCAGGAGTACGCGACGCTGCGGCAGCGCCTCGACTTGCGGCAGGCGCGTTTGCGCAGCGGATTCATCGCGACCCTCATGGCCTCGGCCATTGCCGTCCTTTGTCTGGTGATCGCTCCGCTCGACGTGCGCCGGGCTTTGCGGCAGCGCGATGCGGCCCTCCGCCGCCAGAATGAAAGCCAGTCCATGACGCAGGCGCTTTTTGAGGCTGCGGCCGAAGCCATCTTCATCGTCAACCGGCAAGGACAAATTGTGATGACCAACCCGGCGGCAGCCAGGATGTTCAGGTTTGCGCCGGCCGAACTGATGGGCATGAACGTGGAATCTCTGGTGCCCGAGTCCCTGCGCCACCGCCATGTAGATCACCGCGACGGCTACTTCGCGCGGCCCACAACCAGGCCCATGGGGCTGGGGCTGGACCTGCAAGCCCGCCGCCGCGACGGCACCGAGTTTTACGCCGAGATCAGCTTAAGCCACATCCAGACCGAGCAGGGCGCATTCGCGGTAGTCTTTATCACGGATATCTCCAAGCGCCGCGCGTACGAGGACGCCGTCCGCACGCAACAGGAGGAACTGCGCTCGCTTACCGGACAGTTGATGACCGCGCAGGACGACGAGCGCCGCCGCATTGCGCGCAACCTGCACGATGACTTGACGCAGCAACTGGCCTTCCTGGCCATTGACCTCGGTAAACTGGCCGCGCACGCACCCTCCAGCGAGGCAGCGGGGCAGCTTCGCCCGCTGCAGAAGCGGGCCGCCGATGCCGCCGAAGAGGTGCGCCGGATCTCCCACCAGTTGCATCCTTCCATCCTCGACGACGTGGGTCTGGAGGGAGCGCTGGAACAATACTGCGAGGAATTCTCTGAGCGCACCGGCATCGCCACGCATTTCCGCAGCCGCAATGTGCCGGAGCGCCTGGGCCCGGAGTTGGCCAGTTCGGTGTATCGCATCGCCCAGGAATCGTTGCGCAATGTTTCCAAGCACGCCGCGGCCAAGGATGCATGGGTCACGATTGAACGTTTCGACAGTGAGCTTCGACTGACGGTGCAGGACAATGGCATCGGCATGCCTGCCGGCAGCCTCCCCCCGGGCACGCGCATCGGGATTTCCAGCATGAAAGAACGCGCCCACCTGGTAAAGGGCACGCTCTCCATCAACTCGGAGCAGGGCGAAGGCACCCAGGTAAGCGTGGTGGTGCCGCTTCCCCAGGAGCAACCGAACTGAACCGTTCCGCGGCCTGATTCAGCGTTCCGGAACCCGGCCTCACCGCTCCCCTCCCATTTTTCTGCAAGGGTTTGCAGCCGTCCCCGCGTAAAGCCGCTTACCTGGCGAAGAACCCTCCAACAATGAACAACTTACAAGCGAGCCGCGGAAAACCCGTGGCGCGCCGATTGCCATCCAGGAAGTGTCCCCGCAAGGGGAGTGCACATCGTCACCCGCCAAAGGAGCGGGTTGCGCGCCATGATTCGTCGCTTTGCCTGCCTGGCTCTCCTGGTGGTTCCCGCGCTTAGCTTTGCTTCCATCAACCACATCCCCGCAAGGGTTACTCCGGCGGCTGCAGACCGGATTACCACCGGCGCGGTCCGTCTGCTGCAGTATTCTCCGCTCGAAGAAGCCGATGTGCGGATGCAGTGCGAATCCGCGCAGCCGCCGCTCGCGCTCAACATGCCCCATCCCCCGCTGACCGAGATTCCCGACAATGCCCGCATCGTGGTCAACCTGATCATCGGCACCGATGGCGAGGTCTATAGCCCCTTTGTGGTGGATGGCGTCGGGACCCCGCTCGATCGCAAGGTAGTGGAGAGCGTGCGCCAGTGGCGCTACCGCCCGGCGCTGTGCAACGGAGCGCCCACCGATGCGGAAGTAAAGATCGAGCTCTCCAGCCGCTAGGCCGCTCAGGCGCGGGAAAGAATCTCCATCCTCATGCCATAGCGCGGACGCAGGGTAATGAGCGGCTCGGGTTCGACGCGCTGTCCGGGCGCAAGCCGCAGTTTCCAGCGCTGCGCCAGGGTGGCCAGGGCCAGCACGCCCTCCATCCAGGCAAAGGCCTCACCAATGCACTGCCGTGGTCCGGCGCCGAACGGGATGTAGGTCATTCTGGGCCGGGCCAGGCGTCCACCCGCCCCATATGCCGAGACCTTCTCCTCGCCTTCGCTGGCGAAGCGCTCCGGGCGAAACGCCAGCGGCTCGGGGAAAAAGCGCGGGTCGCGGTGAAGCACGTACTGGCTGGCAATGACGGTGGTGCCCGCGGGCAAGCGGTAGGGGCCCAGCTCAAAATCGTTCACCGCTTTGCGTCCCATGGCCCACGCGGGAGGGTACAGGCGCATGGCCTCGGCGAAGACCATCTCCGTGTAGCGCAGGCGGCCGTAGTCCTCGGGAACGGGCGCGCGTTCGCCCAGGATGGCATCCAGCTCGCTATGCAGTTTCGCTTCCGCGTTTGGATTTTGCGAGAGCAGGTACCACGTCCAGGTGAGCGCATTGGCTACCGTTTCGTAGCCGGCAAGGAAGATTGTGATCACCTGGTCGCGTAAGAGCACGCGGTCGGCCGAGCCGAACGCTCCCAACAACAGGTGCAGCAGGTCGCCGTTGTCCTCAGCCGCCACATGCTGGTCAATCATCCGGTAGACGGTCGCGTCCAGTCGAGCGCGGGCGCGCTTGAACGTGCCCACATGGGGCAACGGAAAGTGCACCAGCAGCTCCGCTGCCGGCAGCGCGACCATGTAGTGGTACAGCCCCATGATGGAGTTGATGGCCGCGGCCACTTCCCTCACCTCGTCCCCCAGGTCGGTGCCGAACAGAGCGCGGGCAACAACGCCTAGAGCGAGGTGAATCATGTCGAGCGCGATATCCCGGGTTTCGCCCGCGCGCCAGCCGTCCCGTGTCCGTTGGGCAAACCCCACCATGGTTCCGGCATAGGCGGCCATGCGCTGGCGATGGAAGGCAGGCTGGGCGGCCTGCCGCTGGCGCCGATGCGCGGCCCCGTCAGCGGTGATCATGCCTTCACCCAGCAGCATGCGCGAGCGCCGCACTGTGCGTTCGCGAATGAAGTTGTCGTGCTGCGCCACCAGAACCTCCCAGATGTAATCGGGATGGTTGATGAACAGCACGTGCTGGGGGCCCAGCTTGTAATGCGCGGCATCGCCGTACTTGCGGGCCAGGTGCTCAAACAGCAGGATGGGATTGCCCACCCGAAAGCGTCCCAGCGTGTACCACAGCAGGTTGTGTTCCAGCCCCGGAGGATAGCGGTACCGTCGGGCCGCCGGGGCAGCTCTGGAAACAGTTTCAGTCGGCATTAGCCACTCGGAAGGCAATTGGATGCTGAGCCAGAGCCCCAGGCATCACGCGACAAAGGCCTCCGCCACTCCTGCCCCAAGGGTCCCTTGGCCGCCCGGACGAGCCCTCCCGGTACCGATTAGCTCTCCAAGTAGCACTCCGAGAACGGTTATAATGAAGCCTCCCCGGCTCAGGTTTGTATGGCATTCCGCCCCAAGCGGTCTAAACTAACCAGGTTGTGCGCCTAAAGGGCTGCATGTCTTCCAAGTGGCGGATCCTGATCGCGTCGGCATTATTCCTGCCGGTTCTCGGCTGCGGCGGCGGGGGCGGCAGCTCGACCAACACTCCCCCTCCCCAAACTTTGGCCGCAGTTTCCATTACGTTGAAGCCGGGCTCTGCCGACGTCGGCCCGGGGCAGACGCAGCAGTTCACAGCCACGGTCGTCAACAGCAGCGATACGGCGGTAACGTGGCAGGTGAACGGCACGACCGGCGGGGGTGGGACGGCGGGTACTATCAGCGCGTCGGGCCTCTATACCGCTCCTCCTACGACTCCCAGCCCCGATACACTGGTGATCACCGCGATTTCCAAGGCGGATACCAGCAAGCAGGCCAAGGCCGGCATTCTCATTGTTCCCAACCGCGCCCACCAGGTGGGACCGGTGTCGCTGGGCGCCTCAGGCGGAAACCAGCAGGATTTTCACATCAGCGGCAACACGGAAACCTGTTGCTCGGGCACCCTGGGGGCCCTGCTCAGCCGCGGCGGCAACCTGTACGTATTGAGCAACAACCACGTGATCGGACGGGAGAACCAGGCCAAGGCAGGGGAGCAGATTGATTCGCCCGGCCTGGTGGATACGAACTGCGGCTCGGGTACACCGGTAGCCTTGTTCACCCAGGCAGTCCAACTGCCCCCCAACGGCACCGGGACCGTGGATGCGGCCATCGCGCAGGTCATACCCGGCACGGTGGATGCGAGCGGCAGCATCCTGCAACTGGATGGCGGCGGGGGCAGTCCCCCGGCCGCAGCGCCTCCCGCCAGCACGCCGCAGTCGGCAGCGGTGGGAATGACTCTGGCCAAGAGCGGCCGAACCACCGGCCTGACCTGCGGGCCCATCCAGTCCATCGACACCACCGTCTCGGTTGATTACCAGCAGGGATGCGGCAGCGGCACCTCCTTCCAAGTGACCTTCAATCACCAGGTCATGGTGAACAGCGCGAACTTCAGCGACTCGGGAGACTCCGGCTCCCTGATGGTGAATTCCACCAACGCTGCGCCCGTGGCCCTGCTCTACGCGGGCAGCAACAACACCACCGTCGGTAACCCGATCAACGACGTGCTGGGCGCCTTCTCCAACGCGCAGGGTGCGGCCACGATTGTAGGCGGCCCGCCCCATCCGGTCGCCTGCCCCGCGCAAAACCTGGGCGCATCGACCCAGAAGGTGCAACCGTCGCAGGCGGTGCTGGCCCGGACCACAGCGCTCGCCAATCGTTATTCCGCGATCCTCATGAACAACCCGGCGGTGCTGGGCGTGGGGGTGGGCGCGAGTGACGATAGCCCTGGCGATCCCGCCATCATCCTTTACCTGAACTCGGGCAAGAATGCGGGGCCGCTGCCGGCCACCATTGAGGGCGTGCGGACCAAGATGGTGAAGACCACCCCCTTCGCGGCGCAATCGGCAGAAACCCGCATGCCGGCCGCAGAGTTGAGCTCCGCCGAGGTGTTGCGCGTCGGCGCCGTCAAGCAGCGGCGCGTGGCCGAGCTGATGAAAAATCCGGCGGTGTTTGCGGTCGGCGTTGCCGCCAGCGACGACAGTCCCGGGGAGGCCGCCATGATCGTGTACGTGGACCAGGGCAGCGCCTTCTCCCTGCCCGCCGTCGTGGACGGGGCCCGCACCAAGATTTTCCGGACCACGCGAATCCGCACCTTCGATTGGAAGCTGCGCGGCGAGGGTCCGCCACCGCGTTCCTGCAAGGTGCAAAAATCGCCGATTCTTCTGCCGGAATTCTGAGGCGCTTCCGGGGCTGAAGCCCTGTTCTAGTTGACTGCCTGGTCGCGGCGCTTTAGCGCCGCTCTTTTCCGAAAATCTTGGGAGTAAGCGATCAGCGCTTTAGCGCGGCATTGCGCCAGCCAGTTGATGATGAGCTTTGGCTGCGCCGGGCCTGGAGGCCCGACTTTTTCGGCGCGGGAACCCGGGCCTGAAGGCCCGCTCTTCCACGGGCCCGCCACTTTGAGCTGCGAGGTTTCGTGCAAAATCGAAGAGCGGCTTTTTTGATGATGCAGGGACGCTGGCGTCGCCGCCTTGCGGTTTCCGATCTGAGGCAGAGTGGCGCGACAGCCGCCCAGGTGCTTCCTAGTTGAGGGGAAGAGCGGCGCTTTAGCGCCGCGTTACGCGTTCCCAATGGACAGGGCTTCAGCCCCGGTCCGAGTCAGCTAGGGGAAGCGGCGGCGTGCGGGCGGCATGGGTAAGCTGCCCTTGCGATCGCGCCACAGGATGGCATTCAGGGCGGCCGCGTCGGCAGCATCGGCGTGCGAGAAATCCATGCGGCGCGACTCCTCCGCATCCTGTCCCCGGCCAGGATTCACCTGGTAAATCGTTCCATTGTCGCGATTGCGGTAGTCGGCGGAAAACGGGGGCTGGCGCCCCTCGCCCGCAAACAGCGGCGCCATGACCGGAGCGCGGGCATCGTTGTTGTTCATGGGCGGCAGACCGAGCAGGACTTCGAGTGTGCGCAGCATGCTCACGGTCGTGTAGAAGTTATGGTCCAGGAACGGACGCTCGGGCGATCCCGGCGAATACTTGCTGATCACCAGGGCCACGCTGCGATGGGCGTCCACGTGATCGGCGCCGTCCTGTGCGTCGTCCTCGAGCACCAGGAGCGCCGTATCCTCCCAGTAAGGACTGTGGGACACCGCCTCCATCACGCGGCCCAAGGCAAGATCGTTATCTGCAACCTCGGCCGAGGGACTGGGAAATCCCGGCCTCCTGCCGGCCGTGTGGTCGTTGGGCAGCCGCAGAAGAACGTAGGCGGGCAACTGCTCGCCGGCGCCTTTCCGGCGCGCCGCCACGAATTTCTCGAACTCATTGAGGAATTCGTCGGCGCGCAGCTGGTCGGGATAATCAACGCGAAAATCGGCGTAATTCGGGTCGAAGTGTCCACGCAGCTCCGGCTTCGTCGGCTGGTTGCGCAGCGGCACCGGCACCGGCCAGGGATATGGGCTGGGCCCTCCGTGCGGCTGGCCCATGCCCGGAGGCAGGGCTTCGCCCTTGCGGATGTGCGCATGCGGACAAGGCGGTGCACTGCGGCGATCGCTGCACCAGTCCGTGATGACGTACTCGCCGTAATGCCGGTAGGTTAGGCCGTGGCGCGCTACGTTGGCCCAGACGTAGCCTGTCTCGGGCTCATTGACGTCGGGCAACCCGTGGTCCATGGCAATTTCTCCAGCGACCTCTCCCTCGTAGTCGTAGGTGTGCTCGCGGCCGCGGTAGGTGACCTGCCAGGTTTTCTCCGTGTAGTCGCTGGTGATGGCGGCGGTGGACCACACGTGGCCGTTGCCGGAAACCTCGCCGCTATCGTAGAAGTTGTCGAGAATGCCGAATTGCCGCGCCAGCTTGTGCTGGTTGGGCGTGATGTCTTCGCAATACAGGCAGAGCGAGGGGTCGCCATCGCCCGGATGCAGGTCGCCAAACACCTGGTCGTAGGTGCGATTTTCTTTCACGATGTAAATGACGTGCCGGATGGGATTGCTGCCGGAACGGAAAATAATTTTGCCGGTGACGCCCCGCATAAGGTTGTCGTCTTCCACTTCGCGCGTGAACTCGGCCAGGCGCGCCTCCGCATCTCGCAGCCGTACACGGGCGATGGAACCGTGCACCAGGGTCGGAATGTAACCGACGTCGGAACCGCGCCGGCGCAGGCGGCCGTTGGGCCCGGCGCCTTCGCCCTTGCCGGATGCGATCCACAAGGTCTCGCCCTCCACGGATAGCGCGGTGGGATACCAGTCGGTGGGAATAAAGCCGAGCGGCGGCCGGGGTGGCGAAGCCTGCGGGCGTGCAGCGTCGATAACGGCGACCGCATCGGCGGAAGCGTCAGCCACGAACAGCCTCCGTCCGTCGGCGGAAATTGCCAGGGCTACGGGAAATGTGCCGCCGTACTTCTGTCCCGCAAGGCGGGTGGAAAACACGCCGGCTAGCTTGCCGGTTGCAACCTGCACCACGGCCACCGCGTCCGCGTTCGAGAGCGCCACGTAGAGCAGCTTTCCGTCGGGACTGAACAGCATGGCGGTCGGGTGGGAGCCGGGAGCGGTGGCGGCTTCGGGCGGCAACAAGTCGATCCTGCGAAGAATTCGCCCGTGTTCCAGATCAAGTTCGGCCACCTGCGATGCGTTCCACAGGCTGACAAATCCGCGGCGACCGTCCTTGGTCACAACCGCGCCGTAAGGGAACTCGGCCGGCACTTCGCGGCCCCGGCTGAAGTCGAAGCGCTGCAGGATAGCGCCGCTGACAGCGTCGAGGAGCAGCGCGTCGTCGCTGAGGTGGTCTGCGACCAGCAGGCGCTCCCTTCCGCCAACCGTGAATGCCGCCAGGCCCGCCGGGTACGGGACGTACTTCCCTTGCGCGCCCTTCGCGACGCCGGCGGCAAGGTGTTTGTCCGCAGGCATCGGCTGCCCAGGAATGGGGATAAAGCGTTGCGGCGCGATGCGGCCATTCTCGAAGGCGTACACCGCGATCCCGTTACCGGTGTGGCCGCTGTGCTCGCCCGCCGGATCGGTGAGGGAAACCAGCGGCGCATAAAGCCTTCTGCCATCGGGGCTGAAGGCTAATCCCAGGAAGTAGGACTGGCGCGCGTCCTTGCCCAGGCGGGCGTCGGGAAAATCCGCAGCCTGTCCGGTGCGCGTGTCCACCAGCGCGATGGACTGGTGGAATTCCGATTCTTGTGTTCCGAAGCCCGCATTCAGCAGCGCCAGCCAGCGGCCGTCTGGGCTCGAGGCAATCGTCACCGGAAAACTATTCGTGCTGCCTAAGCGGCCGGGCGATGGCCTAAGCAGTTGTTTGCTGCTGGGCAGAGCGACCGGCCGCCGCTCTCCCTTTTTGGTCTGGTATGCGGCCACTGCCGAGGCCAGCAGCAGCACGGCCAGGAGTGCGCGGCGGGGACGCAAGCTGGTCACGGTGCTCCAGATTGTCGCATAGAGCTAGCGCGCCGGTGTTGCAACCACCGGCAGCAGCAGGGCCGAGGCATGATCCCGATCGTGATACACGGTGTTGGTAGCCTTGACCAAACGCGAGGTGAAACCCTGGTCGTCGCCGGTATTCAGGTTGCGATCAAAACGCGGGAAATTGCTGCTGGAAACTTCCAGCCGAACGCGGTGTCCGGCGAGGAAAACGTTGCTGGTGGCCCACAAGTCAATATTGATCCGGTACACCTTGCCCGGTTTGATCAGGTCAGGCTTGTCCTGCGCGCCGCGATAACGCATGCGCACGATGCCCTCGGTCAAATTCTGCGCAAACCCATTCGGCCACACGTCCACCAGCTTGGCGGTAAAGTCGGTATCGCTGGCGGAGGATTTCACATACATCTCCAGGCCCACCGGTCCGGTGACCTCCAGGTCCTGCTCCAGCACGGGCGAGTTGTACACCAGCACGTCGGCACGGGTCTCGACCGGACGCTGGTCGAAGGCCCCGGGCGCCAGGCGCTCCTCGTCGCAGCACAGAGGTCCGCCGCGGGTGGGCACGGGGTCGGCCGGATCGTAGATGTAATGGTCGTTTTTCTCTTTCTTGGGAGACTCCAGGCTGAGGCTGCCGTCCCCGTTAACGGTGTTGGCCTTGCCTCCCGAGTGCAGAAAGTAGCGGGTGGCCTGAGCGCGCGCGGGCGGCCACACGTCTTCATCGTGCCATTCGTTGCGCCCCATGGTGAAGAAGCGCACCGGCTTCTCATTGGCCATGCCATTGTTGACGCCCTTCAGCAGAAAGTCGTACCAGCGCAGCAGCGTGCCCGAGGGAAAAACAGACTGCGGCCCGAAATCCACCTCGCCGATCTTGGGCCCGTCGCCGGCATGGCCGCCGACGACGATCATCAGGCGCTGACCGTGCAAGGCCGCCTCACTGCCGCCGTGCGCGCGCAGTCCCATGTAGTTGCGCAGGCTGCCGCCCAAAAAGATGTCGTACCAGGCGGTGACGGTGAAGGCGGGCACGATGATCTTGTCGTAATGGTCTTCAATGCTCCAGGGCCGCCAGTAATCGTCGTACGAGGGGTGCGCCAGCCAATCGGTGTAGTAGGGAGCCAGCCCCGGCACGCCGCCCAGGCTCAGCAGCGGATAGGAGGCCAGCGGCAGTTCCCTGGCCCATTTCAACGCGTTGCTGTCCTTGAGGACGCGGCGGCGCAGCGTATCGGGCGCCAGGTCCTTGGTAGTCCAGGACTGGTTGAACCACTGCTCGAAGGCGCCGCCCTGGTAGGTCCAGCCGTCGTGGTAATTGGAGGCGGTATTGACCGGGAAGATGCCGGCCAGGTGGGGCGGCGTGGCTATGGCGGCCAGCAACTGGGTGGCGCCCACGTAGGAGCCGCCGAACATTCCGACCTTCCCGCTGGAATACGGTAAGCCGGCGGCCCACTCAACCGAATCGTAGCCGTCGAGCGATTCGTGTTTGAACGGGTACCACTCCCCTTCCGAGCTGTAGCGGCCGCGCACGTCCTGGACTACCACTACGTAGCCATGCTTGGCGTATTCCACGGCATCTGCCACATATTCATGCTTGTCGTAAGGGGTGCGCTCCAGCAGTACGGGGAAGCGGCCGTCGGCCTTGGGACGGTAGATGTCGGCGCGCAAAACGACGCCGTCGCGCATCTTGGCGGCGACGTCGGATTCGACCGTCACCTCGTAAATTTCGGCGCTGCACGCCAAGGCGCTCAGCAGCAGCACAACCGCCGCGTAGCGCAGCCCTGCGGCGATGTTCGTCATAACTCCTCCGGCCTCTGCCCCAGTAAGCGCAGAATGCTAGGGGGCGGCGCACAGGGTGTCAATCGCGGAGTGCAGGGACGGTGCGAACGCCGATGCGTCGTATCATGAGGGGCAATCATGCCGAACTTTGCGGCCGTGGACATCGGCGCCAATTCCGTGCGACTGAAGATCGCCCGCCTGGAGGGTCGGCGGCTCAAGGTGGTGCACGAAGACCGGCAGGTGACCCGGCTTGGCGAGCAGGTATTTCGCGGCGGGTTCCTCTCGCCCAAATCCATGGGCGACACCGTAAAAGTGCTGCGGCGGTTCCATCGCGCGGCCCAGAAGTATGCCGCCGACGCGGTGCGAGTGGTGGCCACCAGCGCTCTGCGAGGCGCGCGCAACGGTCAGGCCTTCATCGACTGGGTACATTCCGCGACTGGCTGGAAGGTGGAGACCATCTCCGGCATCGAGGAAGCGCGGCTCATCCATCTCGGCCTTGTTTCCAACGTGCGCCTCAGCGCCTGGCCAGTTTTGATGGTGGACCTGGGGGGCGGCAGCTGCGAGTTGACGGTCTCATCCCGGCGTCACATCAAATTCGTGGTATCGCTGCCCCTGGGCGCGGTGCGCCTCAGCGAGGAGTTTCTGCAGCACGATCCCCCGCGCAAACTTGAACTGGAGCGCCTGCGAGGGTTCATTGATCGTGAATTGGGAAGGGCGGTGGGCCGCATCCTGGCCGCGCGCCCGCGGGCGGTGATCGCCACCTCGGGAACGGCGGCAGCGCTGGCGGGGGTGGCGGCGGCCCTACGCAAGCAGGACAACACCTCCGGACTCAGCGCCACGCGTCGCGAGGTGGCGAAGATCGCCAAGCTGCTGGCGCGCAAAACGGTGCAGCAGCGCAATGCCTATCCCGGCATCGGCACGCGGCGGGCCGAGATCATCGTGGCCGGGGCGATGGTATTCGCCCGCCTGATGGAACGGGCGGACCTGCGCGGCTTCCGCTATTCGCCGCTGGGGCTGCGGGATGGATTGCTGGCGCAGATGGCCGCCGAGCACGGCCGCCCGGCCAGCCGGCGCCAGCTCGAGTCCGACCGCCGGGACGCCCTGATGGCGGCGACCGCTCACTATGGCGTGGACCTGAAGCATGCACTGCAGGTACGCTCCCACGCGATGGAGTTGTTCACCGCGCTGCGCGCCGTGCACCGGCTGCCGGCGGTCTACCGCGAATGGATCTCGGCGGCGGCCATGCTGTACGAGGTGGGCAACTACCTGAACCGCGCCGGGCGGCACCGGCACACGCACTACATCATCTCCAACTCGGAGATCCTGGGCTACACGCCGGAGGAGCGGCGGGTGATCGCTGGCATCGCCCGCTACCTGGGGAATTCGCGGCCGGCGCCCGCCGACCCGCCCATCAAGCTGCTGCCGTTGGACGATCGCGAGCACGTGGTGAAAGCGTCGCTGCTGCTGCGGCTGGCCCGGGCGCTGGAATTGGGACGCGGCAGCCACGTGCGCCGTATCCGGGTGCGCCCGCGGGGGGCGCAGGTCAGGCTGCAAGTGACCGCCAAGCGCGGCACCGAGCTGGACCTGGAGATCTGGGCGCTGGAGAAAGAGCGCGCTTATTTCCGCGACGTCTTCGGGCGCGAGTTGGTGGTGGAAGCCGTCTGAAGCACCCGCGCCAGCTTGGGCGTGATGCACCAGTGCAGCACGCCGGAGTTGCGCTTCAACTCCACCCGCGCCACCGATCCCTTTTTCATGTCAACGACGGCCTCGCCGCCGTTATCGCTGATCACACGGCCCAGAAATTCGCCGAAATTGGGATTGTGGCCGACCACCAGCACCGCCTCCGCCTTGGAATGCTGGCGGAGCAGATCGCGGAACTGGCTGAAGGTGGCGTTCGGCCGCAGCGAATCGCTGAAGTAGACCTTGCCTTCATAGCCGATCTCGTTCGCCACTAGCGCGGCGGTCTGGCTGGCGCGCTTCAGCGGGCTGGAGACGACCGCGTCCACCTGGACATCCATGGCGGCCAGCGCCCGTCCGACATAACCGCACTGCTCGATGCCGGTTTCATCCAGAGCACGCTTCTCGTCTTTTTTGGGATTGGAAACCGGTTCTCCGGCGCTGGCATGACGTAGAAAGTAGATGATCATGGCTGGTTACGTCCTCCGCCCGACAAGACCCGCGTCCGGCGCGCGGTACGCGGGGCGGGCATGCTGTCCATCACCTGTTTGCCCTCGGCGAGTCCGATCAAGAACTCCTGCGCATTGAAGCCGGGCTGGCGCGACCGCGCCTTGCCCCGCCGCTGCAACTCGCGGGCGCGAACGTAGCTGCCATCGCGCTGGAGCACGCGAGCTTTCACATTGTCCGCCAGGTAAGCCTCCAGGACCTCCTGGCGTACCCGCTGGCGCAGCAACTCGTCCTGCACCGGAAACATCACTTCCACCCGGTCGTACAGGTTGCGCGGCATCCAGTCGGCGCTGCCCAGGTAGAGTTCCTCCTCGCCCCCGTTGGCAAAATAAAAAATCCGGCTGTGCTCGAGGAAGCGTCCCACGATGCTGCGCACGCGAATGCGGTCGCTCACCCCGCGCACGCCCGGGCGCAGGCCGCACATGCCGCGCACGATCAAGTCTATGTCCACTCCGGCCTGGGAAGCGCGGTACAACGCCATGATGACGTTCTGGTCCAGCAGGCCGTTCATCTTGGCGATGATGCGCGCCGGACGGCCATGCCGGGCGTGTTCAGCCTCGCGGGCAATCAGCCCCAGGCAGCGCTCCGAGAGGTCCACCGGCGCCACGATCAGAGGGTCGTAGCCGGGGTACTCGGCGTAGGCGGTCAGGAAACTGAACACATCGTGCACAGCGCTGGTGAGGCGCGCGTCGGCGGTCAGCAGGCTCAGGTCGGTGTAGAAGCGCGCGGTGGTGGAATTGTAGTTGCCCGTGCCCAGGTGGGCGTAGCGGCGGGTAACGCCGTCGGGATCGCGCCGCACCAGCAACGAGAGCTTGCAGTGGGTCTTCAGGCCCACCAATCCATGGAACACCTGCACGCCGGCGTCTTCCAAGCTGCGCGCCCAGCGGATGTTGGAAGCCTCGTCGAAACGCGCCTTCAACTCCACCACCACGGTCACTTCCTTCTTCTCCGCCGCCGCGATCAGGGCGGGCATGATGAGAGAGTGTTCGGAGGTGCGGTAGAGGGTCTGCTTGATGGAGAGCACGCGTGGATCCTCGGCCGCGGCCTCGATGAACGAGATCACCGCATCGTAGGAATCGTAGGGATGGTGCAGCAGCACGTCGTGCCGGCGCAGTTCCTCGAACAAGTCGCGCGACTTGGCCGTGAGGTGAAGTTCGCGGGGAACGAAGGGCTTGAACTTCAGGTCGGGACGGTGGGTGTGCTCGTACAAGGTAAACAGGCGCGAGAGGTTCACCGGACCCGGGGTGGAAAAAACCTGCCAGCGATCGAGATCGAAGTTGGTGCGCAGGCGCTCAATGATTTCGGCGTCGGCATCAGCGTCGATCTCCAGGCGCACGGCGTCGCCCTTGCGTCGATTGTGCAGCTCGGTGCGGACGGATTCGAGCAGGTTGCGCGACTCTTCCTCCTGCAGGTAGAGGTTGCTGTTGCGGGTGACGCGAAACGCGGCCGAGGAAACAATGTCGTACCCGCGGTACATCTTGCTGGCGTGGTAAGCGACCAGGTCGGCCAGGAATATGTAGTCGGTGGTGCCTTCGGCGGGCAGGCGCACCAGGCGGGGCAGGGCGCGCGGCACGGTCACCACCCCGGTATAAGCCAGCGCGGCCCGGCGGCGGCGGCGCCGCAGGAAGGCCACGCACAACGCCTTGTTGATCACGCGCGGAAACGGGTGAGCGGGGTCCACCGTGACCGGGGTAAGCAGCGGATCGAGCTCGCGCTCGCAATAGTCCTCGACGAAGGCGCGGGCGCGCGCATCCAGCTCGTGCAGGTCCAGCACGCGCACCCCGGACTCGGCGAGCGCGGGGCGCAGTTGCTCGTTCCAGCAGTGGTACTGGTCCTCCACGAACTCGTGGGTCTGGGCGGCGATCAGGTCGCGTTCGTCGGAAAGCGTGAGCCCGTCGGGACCTGCATCGGTGTAACCGTCCTCGATTTTCTGCAGCAGCGAAGCCACCCGCACCTCGAAGAACTCGTCGAGGTTGCTGGCCGTAATCGACAGAAACTTCAGGCGTTCCAGGAGCGGGTTGGTGGGGTCCTCGGCCTCCTCCAGCACGCGCTGGTTGAACGCCAGCCAGGAGGTTTCGCGATTGATGTAGTTCGCAGGGTGATCGAGGGCGACGCGGGCCATAAATCGAGAAAATGCCGCCTTATTGTAGTGGATGCAGCTGTGAATCCGGGCGAAGCGGCAGCGCGGGGGAGTTTACCCGGAGGGACGCACTTTTTCACCTCTTTCAGTTGGACTGGCCTCAAGCGCAGACCCCCATCCCGCGCGCGCCACCATCTGGTAGAGGAGGAAGGCGCACACGGCGCAGACAGCGAGCAGCATGGCGCCCAGGGGCCGAGGGCCCAGAATGAGCCAACCTGTTCCAAATAAAGCGGCATATACCATCCCGCAGCCCAGGATCCAGCATGCCAGGTTGCGTTCCAAATCGCGTGTGACGGCAAGCTCGGGGACCCTCTGGGCCACTCGCTTCCAGCCGCGCACGTCCGGTCGGGACCGGGTGTAGAACTCGATCAGCTTGCTTTCGGGTTCAGGCGCAGTGAGCAGGGTTACCGCTATCCAGACCAGGCTGGTGATGCCGACCGTGGTCAAGGCCGTTTTGGCGAACAGCACCGGGCCCGTGCCGTCAAAAGGTGCATACGCTCGCAGCCATACGGAAACCGCCATGGCGGTGGCCATGGCAGAAATTTCGCTCCAGGCGTTGATTCTCCACCAGTACCAGCGCAACAGGTAAACCGCTCCGGTGCCCGCGCCCAGCTCCAGCACGAACTCCCAACCCGATCGGATGGAAGCCAATTGCGCCGCGACAAGCGCGCTCGCTACTACCAGCAGCACCGTGGCCACGCGCGAGGCCTGCACGTAATGGCTCTCCGAGGCGTCCTTCTTCACGAAACGCCGGTAGAAGTCGGCCACCAGGTAGGAAGCGCCCCAGTTGAGCTGGGTCGCGACCGTGGACATGAAGGCAGCCATGAACCCCGCGACGATCACGCCCTTGACGGCGTGCGGCACGTGCTGGTTCACAATCATCATGTAGGCATTTTCCGGGTGCTCAAGCCGGGGATAGAGGACGATGGCGGTGAGCGCCGCCAGGATCCAGGGCCAGGGGCGCACGGCGTAGTGCGCGATGTTGAACCAGAGCACCGAGAGCAGCCCTTCGCGCTCGTCGCGCGCGCTGAAAATCCTCTGCGCAATGTAGCCGCCGCCGCCCGGCTCCGCTCCCGGATACCAGAACGCCCACCACTGCAGCGCGAGATAAACGATGAAGGTGATGGCCGGAAGCGTCCAGAGCGGCTGCGCGGTCAGCCCCCGCCCGAAATCGGGGAAAAAGGAGACGGGATCGCCGGGCCTGG
>JAMXLI010000129.1 GCA_024281115.1 Terriglobales bacterium
AAGGCGACTGTCTCCGTACCGCAATCGAGCGGCGTTACATTGCGAACGTGACGACGCGCCGGCTCCCGTTGTTCCCCCTCCCGCTGGTGCTGTTCCCCGGCGTGCCCCTGCCGTTGCACATTTTCGAGCCCCGTTACAAGGAGATGATCGGGGAGTGCCTGGCCGAAAGGAGCCGCTTCGGGGTGGTGCGGTCGAAGGAAAACGCCATGGCGGAGGTGGGCTGCACGGCCGAGATCGTCGCCGTCACCAAAAAATATGACGACGGCCGGATGGACATTGTCACCGAAGGGCGGCAGCGCTTTCGCGTCCTGGACGTGAAACGCGACCGCGCCTTTCTGCAGGCAGAAGTGGATTACTTCGACGACGAACTCGACAGCGCGCCCCCTGAGCAGGTGACGCGGGCCATTACCCTGCACCGCGAGATCATGCGCCTGATGAGCGCCGAGGCCGGCGTCCCCGACAGCGACCACCCGCAGCTCTCCTTTGAACTAGCGGGCGCCCTCCCTCTGGATTTGGACTTCAAGCAAACCTTGCTGGGCCTGCGGTCGGAATCCGAACGCGTGCTGGGCCTCATCGAATACTACGAGGCGGTGCTTCCCAACCTGCGCCGGGCGGTCAAAGCGCGGCAGAAGGCGGGCGACAACGGGCATGCCGGCTGAAGGCATATAATCAGGCCAATTGTTCCCGCCAGGGGAGTTTTGATCCGATGAATTTTCCGCGCACGGTTGGAGGTCTACGCCAAAGCGTCTTTTCCGAGGAACGGCTGCGCGCGCGGCGCGTGAAGGACGAGCTGCGCGAAAATCTGCTGGCGCGGCTGGAGCAGGGAGAGGCGCTGTTTCCGGGGATCGTGGGCTACGACGATACCGTGGTTCCCCAGATCGTAAACGCCATTCTTTCGCGCCACAATTTCATCCTGCTGGGTTTACGCGGCCAGGCAAAGAGCCGCATCTTGCGCGCGCTGACCGCGCTGCTCGATCCCCATATGCCTTACCTGGAGGGCTGCGAGATCCACGACAACCCCTACGCGCCCATCTGCCGCCGCTGCCGCGACCTGCTGGCCGAGCAGAAGGAGAACGCGCCGGTCGCCTACCTCACGCCGGAGGAGCGCTACGTGGAAAAACTGGCCACGCCCGACGTGACCATTGCCGACCTGATTGGCGACGTGGATCCCATAAAGGCCGCGAAGGGCGGGCACGAGCTTTCCAACGAGCTGACCGTGCACTACGGGTTGCTGCCCCGCGCCAACCGCGGCATCTTCGCCATCAACGAACTGCCGGACCTGGCAGGCAAAATCCAGGTGGGACTGTTCAACATCCTGCAGGAAGGCGATGTGCAGATTAAGGGCTACCCGTTGCGCCTGCCCGTGGATGTGGCCATGGTGTTCACCGCCAACCCGGAAGATTACACCGCCCGCGGGAAAATCATTACGCCTCTGAAGGACCGGATCGGCTCGGAAATTCGCACTCACTACCCCGTCACGGTGGAAGAAGGCATCAGCATCACGGCCCAGGAGGCATGGACCGCGCGCAACGGACATCAGCTGGTGGTGCCCGCCTACGTTCGCGAGATTATCGAGCAGGTAGCCTTCGCGGCGCGCGAGGACAAGCGCATCGACAAGCGCTCCGGGATCAGCCAGCGGCTGCCTATCTCCTGCATGGAAAACGTAATCTCCAATGCCGAGCGTCGCGCCATCCGCAACCGCGAGACCGTGGTTGTGCCGCGAGTGAGTGACGTGTACGCCGCCATGCCCGCCATTACCGGCAAACTGGAACTGGAGTACGAGGGCGAAATGCGCGGGGCGGATAACGTGGTGCGCGAGCTCATCCGCACCGCGGTCGCCAAGACGTTCGACCGCTACTTCGCCAACGCCAACCTGCAACAGGTGGTGCAGTGGTTTGATCTCGGAGGCGAGATCAAGCTCTCCGACAATGCCGGCTCCCCGGACGTTTTCGAAGGTATGAAAAACATCCAGGGATTATTGGACAAGCTGGCGCCGCTGGGTATCGGGCCCAAGGAGCCGAGGGAAGTGCAGGTTTCGGCCGCCGAGTTCGTGCTGGAAGGGCTGTATGCGCACAAGCGCATCGGCCGCAGTGAGGAGCGCGTCTTTACGGCGGGGGAAAAGCAGCCGCGGCGTCCGGAAAAGAGCTACGACCGGGAGGAGCCCTTCCAGCGCAGCCGCCGGCCGTATAACTAGCGCTGCGGGGGGAGCTGAGGCTTTGGGCGGGCACTCCCGGCGCCAGGCGGATCATGAAGTACGTCAAATATCAAAAATACGTTCCCGATCCGGCGTCGGAGATGAGCCTGGAAGATTTGCTGGGCGCCCTCTCCGATTACCTGCTGAACAGCGGCTTCCAGGACCAGTACCTGTACGAGTTCCAGGAAGGCGAGCAGACGCTGGATGAACTGCGGCAGGCGATTGAGCAGGCGCTGCTGGAGAGCGATGCGCTCGACGAAAAGCTGCGGGAACAACTGCAGCAGATGCAGATGGAAACCGGCCTCGACGAGCTGATTGACCAGCTTATCGAACGCATGCAGCAGGAGGACTTCATCAGCATTGACCAGCCCCCGGATCCTTCGCGGCCATCCTCCGCCGGGGGCCAGGTAGGGGCCAACCAGTCCGCGGCCCGCTTTGAGATCACCGATAAGAGCCTCGACTTCCTGGGATTCAAAACACTGCGCGACCTGCTGGGCTCGCTCGGCAAATCCAGCTTTGGGCGGCACGACACGCGCGACCTGGCCACCGGCATCGAGGCGGGCGGCTCGACCAAGCAGTATGAATTCGGCGACACCCTCAATCTCGATATCACGGCCACGCTGGCCAGCGCCATCCAGCGCGAAGGGCTGGCCTTGCCGTTGAACATCGAGTACTCCGACCTGCAGGTGCATCAGTGCGAATACCAGTCCTCCTGCGCCACCGTGCTCATGCTGGACTGCTCGCACTCCATGATCCTGTATGGGGAGGACCGCTTTACCCCGGCGAAGAAGGTGGCCATGGCGCTTTCCCACCTGATCCGCACGCAGTATCCGGGCGACTCGCTTTCGCTCATCCTGTTTCACGATTCCGCGGAAGAGGTTCCGCTATCGCAGTTGGCGCGGGTGAAGGTGGGGCCCTACTACACCAATACGCGCGAAGGCCTGCGGCTGGCGCAGCGCATCCTGCAGCGGCAACGCAAGGACATGAAGCAGATCGTGATGATCACCGATGGCAAGCCCTCGGCGCTGACACTCGAGGATGGCCGCATCTACAAGAACGCGTTCGGGCTTGATCCGCTGGTCGTCAGCGAAACCCTGCAGGAGGTATCGAAGTGCAAGCGGGCCGGCATTCTCATCAACACCTTCATGCTGGCTTCCGATTTCGGCCTGGTGCAGTTCGTGCAGAAGGTGACGGAGATGTGCCGGGGGAAGGCGTATTTCACCACTCCGTATACGCTGGGGCAGTACCTGCTGATGGATTACATGTCACGCAAGACCAAGACCATCCATTGAGCGTGGTTCCGGGCTCGCGAAGGGCAGAGTTCAGGCCCGGGATGCGCGCTTGCGGCCGGCAAAACTCCAGCGCGTAGCCGAACCGACAAAATCTTTTTCCGAGAGTCCGAATACCACGTCGGGCGTTACCACGTATACCGGTTCAGCTTCCATCCCCGACAGGTCGAAGTTGTATTTCCTGCGATAAAGGGCAGCGAATTCTTTCCAGAGCTTGCGGTCGGCGTTGCGGCGCGCGGTGCCCTCGAGGACGACTTGCCCGCGCGCCCGTTCGCAGGCGACCACGCAGCGCGGATTCGTCTTCAAGTTGCGCGCCTTGCGCGAGCGTGCTCCCGTGGAAAACCAGAAGGCCAGGTTCATCCACACTCCCCAGACCGGCATCACATGGGGCCGGCCGCTCGCGGTCGCGATCCAGTAGGTGTGGGCGCGCTGCAACCGCGCTTCCGCCCATTTCCAGGGCAGCAGGCCGGAGCCCTGGTCGGAAGGAAGCAATCCGTAGCCGGGCATATGGGGGCGGCTGGGGCGTGGTGTAAGAAAATCCGCGGTTGGGCGCAGCCGAGCGATGCGCGAGGTCATGCGTTGCCGGTAATCTCCTGCACCGCGCGGTCGGCCTGATCAATGGCACAGTCGGTGTAGGCGTAGGCGCCGGCGTCAGCGTTGGCGATGGCCAGCCGGCCAAACGGTTTTCGCGCCACCACGCAGGGCTGTTCGCCGCCCTCCAGCCAGAACTTGTCCCAGAGCGAGTTGTACTCGTAGGCGTAGCCGTGCGGCCAGCGATTGACGGTGATGGCGGTGATATCGCGTGCGGGATCAAAGCCGCCGCCGGCCAGCATGCGGGCCATCTGCTCGCGAATGTTGCGCTCGAAGGTCTCGAAGCTGGTCTCGAACAGTTCCATGCGGCCGAGCTGGTGCTGTTGCCGGGCTGCGAGGCCGGGATGGCAGGGGGTGCGCATCATATGCACCACGATCGGTTCCGCAGGCGAATGCGGGCAACGGTAGGCGCCGATGCTCACCGGTAAATCCAGGTTGGCAGAGCTGAAGTAGCTGCCGGGAGCGTAGATAGAGTTCACGCGTAGCTTTTGGAACGATGTCCAGTTGCGCAGCGCCACGTTGGTGTACACGATCGGCACCTTGGCCGCCGACCCCAGCGCTTCTTTTTGCGCGGCGGGCAGTTCGTCGCAGATGTACGGAATCACTACGTGCCAACAAGCCAGGATGCAGTGAGAAGCACGCACCGAGTATGTCTTGCCCAGGCGCGCGTAGGCGATTTCAACCTCCTTGGCGGTGGCCGGGTCGCCCCGGTGACGCACACGCACCACCGTGCTGTTCAAACGGATGCGGACAGGGTTTGCCGCCTCGTCCAGGGCGGCATAGTTGGCGCGGGCGGTCACGACATCGTTCACGGAGCTCCCGGGGATGACACCCGGCATCAACCGCCGCACCAGCAGCCGCGCAATGGAAGCGTTGCCGTCGGGGAAATGGAAGAAGTAGCGCAGGGCTTCCTCGTTGGGGATGGCATCGCGGTTCATGCCCGGCCCGGGCGCGGGATCCAGTTTCATTCCATCGAAGCCCGGCAGACCTAGACCCCAGGCGTCCTGGGCGGACACGGCGTCAATACCGACGCCGAACAGGGGATGGGGGCCGGTCTGGTAGAAGCGCACGATTTCGTCGCGCACCCCCGCCAGCTCCGTCAGGAACCGGGCATAGCTCATGCGCGCGAGCCGCGCTTTCTTCTCCGAGGAACTCAGGCCGGGAAGGTAGTCCTTCTTGTCCAGATGCAGGCGCCGGAAGTCCTCCTTGGCGGCTGCCGGCCACGGCGCCTCCGCGAGAAATGTGTTGAACGCCTCGCGGCTGGGAGCGGCATCTTCGGTCTCCCCTCCGGCAAACGGCTTCGCATCCACCACCAGCTTGTCCGTGCCGAAGTGCTCCTTGTCGAAAAAGACCTTGCGCGCGAGCCCGAGCGAGCTATAGAGCTTTTGGTCCACCAGTTTCGGATAGCTGGCAACGTCAATGCCGAGCTCTTCAACCAGCGCTTTGGCAACCCGGCTGTAGGGCGCGGGGCTCTCGATGGAAAACGTGCCGCCATAGCCGAGCAGCGTGCGTCCCGCAACCCGGAATTCGTTGCGCTTGGCATGCCCGCCGAAGTCATCATGATTTTCCAGGATGAGCACGCGGGCGCGCGGCCCCGCCGCCTGGCGGAAATAGTGCGCGGCCGCCAAGCCGCTGATCCCGCCACCCACGACCACCAGGTCGTACGCTTCGCGCGTGTCCACCGGTTCTCCCGCCTTCTCCCAAAAAGTTCCATCCCGCAGGCTGTGCGCTGTCTCGAAGGAACCGGGATGGCTGCCGCGCATTCCCGTCAGCGCGGGCGGGTAGTAGGAAGGATCCTTTTCCGGGTCCTGGGCAGTGGCGGAACCGGCAAACAAACGCCAGGGCACGAGTGATGCGCCCGCCGTGACCGCCATACCATTGAGAAAGTCGCGCCGCGTGATGCGACGGCGCATTCCGAGTGCCCGGTCGCTGGGATCGTTCACGATGCCTCCGGCGCGGAGTTTATCACGGCGATTTGTTCGATTGACGATGCGGGGCGGCGGGGAAGCGGTCTAACGGGCTTCGAGTTCGTCGAGCATGGCTTGCATTTCCGCGCGCGCGTGGTCGTTGCCGGTGCGCTGCGCGGAGGCGATGCCATGGATCAGCATCTGCCGCGCTTCAGCGACGCGATCCAGGTCGGCCAGCGTACGCGCTGCCATGAAGTATCCGGCTGTATATTCCGGGTGCGCCTGTAGAAGAGCTTCGAATTCGAGGAGCGCCTCGGCGCCCTGGCCGGCGTTCGCGTACTCCATGGCCAGACCGTAGCGGGCGAAGGCGTCGTTGGGATTTCGCTCGAGAACTTCTTTCAGCATCGAAGCACGGTCCATGCCGGCCTTCCCAGGTTGTTGGATGCAACTTCCTGCTCGCGGGCTCACCTTGGTCCCACGTCCGGCGGCGTTTACAATGACGCCTGGTTGTGCGGGCGAAAACGGTGGCTTGTCCATTTTTCTTAGCGAAAGAGCGATTTGAGGCAATTGCAGCGCGGCATCGCGCTCGCCTGCCGCTGGGCGACGGCTGGAGCGGAGTCTGCACCGCTCCCGGACACGAGAACGGGCAGCCAGATGCGGCGCGGCTCTCCGAGTGCTGCAACCTGGGATACGCGAAAACCTGCTCCTGGTTGCCGGCTGAGCGCGCCTGGGACGCCGTTCGCCTCTCGGTGGCGCAGGATCGAGAGGGCAGCATTCATGTGCTGTACGTTTGCGAGCGCGCACACCGGCCGCAGGGGCATGGCACTCTGGAATTCGACCTACCGCGGGGCGTCTGGCGTAACTCTCATCCGGACGAACGGATTCAGCGCATGGCTGAATGCTACCTGCGGACCTACCTGGAGCGCCGCCAGCCGTCGGGGGAGAACTGGGCATGAACATCCCGCACCATCCCGAGGTGACGCTGGCGCCGCGTCCGGTGCGCGAGTCGCAATCGGAAATGGCGGAAATCGTCCTGCCCAACGATGCCAATCCGCTGAACGCGTTGCTCGGCGGCCGCCTGATGCACTGGATTGACCTGGCCGGCGCGCTCGCCGCCCACCGTCATTCGCGCAATTACGTGGTCACCGCCTCGATTGATCATCTCGATTTCCTGGTTCCGGTGCGCGTGGGCGACCTCATCATCCTGCGTTCGTCCGTCAACCGCGCCTTCCGCACCTCCATGGAAATCGGAGTGAAGGTGTGGGTAGAAAACTACATCGCCGCCTCACGCCAGCATGTCAGTTCGGCGTATTTGACCTTTGTCGCCATTGACCGGCACGGGCGCAATTTGCCCGTCCCCCCGGTCATTCCCGAGAGCGACGAAGAAAAACGGCGGTACGAGGATGCTGCCCGCCGCCGCGAAATCCGGCAGGCGGAACGTTCGCGGCGCGAAACGCAGGCGGCCCCACGGTGATTTTTTAAACGGTTGTGATGCTGGTCACAGCCGCCGGGTCGGGCCTCTTTCCATAATCAAGCACGATGGATAGCGCCCTCTTCATTCACCGGCTGCACTTCGCCTTTACCGTCACCTTCCACTACCTGTTCCCGCAATTGACCATGGGGCTGGCGCCGCTGATCGTGGCGCTCAAGACCCTTGCCCTGTGGAAGAACGACGCGCGCTACGACGTTGCCGCGCGCTTCTGGGCCAAAATTTTCGGCATCAACTTCGTGCTCGGCGTGGTGACCGGGATTCCGATGGAATTTCAGTTCGGCACCAACTGGTCGCACTTCTCGCAAGCCGCGGGCGGCGTAATTGGCCAGACGTTAGCCATGGAGGGCACGTTCGCATTCTTTCTCGAGTCGGCATTCCTGGGGCTCTTCCTGTACGGCGAACAACGGCTGAGCCGCAAGGCGCACTGGGGCGCCGCGCTGGCGGTGTTTCTGGGTTCCTGGCTTTCGGGCTACTTCATCGTGGCCACCGATGCCTGGATGCAGCACCCGGTAGCCTACACGCGCGCGCCCGACGGCTCGTTCCAGCTCAACAGCTTCTGGGGCCTGCTGCTGAATCCCTGGGCGGGTTGGCAATACGCGCACAACATGTGCGGGGCCGCCATCACCGGGGCCTTCGTCATGGCCGCGATCGGAGCCTACTACCTGCTGCGGGAAAAGCAGCTGGAGCAGGGCCGGATCTTTGTGTGTACCGGGGTGATCGCCGGCTGCATCTTCAGCATCCTGCAGTTGGCACCCACCGGGGATCAGCAGGGCCGGCTCCTCAGCCAGCACCAGCCGGTCACGCTGGCGGCAATGGAGGCGTTATTTCAGGGCCAACCCGGCGCGCCTCTGGTCATTATCGGCCAGCCCGACATGGCCAAACGGCGGCTGGACAATCCCATCGTCGTCCCCGGAATGCTCAGCTTCCTCACCTATCGCCGCTGGAACGCGCACGTGCAGGGGTTGGATGCCTACCCGCAAGAGATCTGGCCGCAGAACATCCCGCTGCTCTACTACAGCTACCACATCATGGTGGGATTGGGGACCATCTTCATCGCGGTGATGATCGCGGCGGTGTACCTGCTGTGGCGACGCCGGCTCTACCAGGCGCGCTGGATGTTATGGGTGCTGCTGCTCAGCCTTCCGTTTCCTTACATCGCCAATACAGCGGGCTGGATCACCGCTGAAGTAGGGCGACAACCATGGCTGGTATACGGGCTGATGCTGACCAGCGAGGGTTACTCCAAGATGGTCTCCGCCGGCAATGGGCTGTTTACATTGCTGGGATTCCTGGGAATGTACCTGGTGCTGGGGATCCTGTTCCTGTTCCTGGTGGGGCGGGAAATCGCGCACGGCCCTCATGGCCTGGCGGTGGACACAAGAGCGCACGGCGCGGCCGCCGCCGCCGATTGAAGATCCCAAGGATGGAATGATGCCAACTCTCTGGTTTGTCCTGGTGGCGCTGATGCTGGCCGCCTACGTGGTGCTGGACGGCTTCGACATCGGGGCAGGAATTGTGTACCTGCTGGTGGGTCGCACTGGCCGGGAGCGCCGCGCCGTGCTGCGCTCGATTGGCCCGGTGTGGGACGGCAATGAGGTCTGGCTGCTCGCCGCCGGCGGCACCCTGTATTTCGCGTTTCCGCGGTTGTACGCCTCCAGCTTCAGCGGTTTCTACCTGCCGCTGATGATGGTGTTGTGGCTGCTGATGCTGCGGGCCATCGGCATCGAGTTCGGCGCCCACCTGGAGGATCCGGTATGGCGGAGCTTTTTCGACGCCGCGTTCAGCGCCGCCAGCGTGCTGCTGGCCATCTTCTTCGGTGCTGCTCTGGGCAATGTCATCCGCGGCGTGCCGCTGGGCAGCGATGTCTACTTCTTCGAACCGTTGTTTACCAACTGGCGGGTGGGAGCGAGCCCAGGCATTCTCGATTGGTACACGGTGCTGACCGGCGTGGTTGCCCTGGTCACATTGACTATCCACGGCGCGCTTTATCTGGTGGTGAAGACCGAAGGGGAGGTCCAGGCCCGCGCCCGCCGCGTGGCGCTATCCGCCTGGCCGGCCCTGCTTATGCTCACCGCGCTCAGCCTGATTGCCACCATGTGGATCCGGCCCGAGGCCTTGAACAATTACCACGCTCATCCCGTGGGCCTGCTGGTGCCGCTCGTGGTTTGCGGTGCCCTGGGCGTAATGCTGCACGGTGCATTGTCAGGCCTGGAGAGACTGGCTTTTGGCGCCTCTTGTGCCTACATTGCTGGCATGCTGGTGGGGGCGGCGTTCGCCCTTTATCCCCAGGTGCTGCCTGCCACTACGGACCCGGCCTACAGCCTTACCATTCACAACACCGCGGCCGCCGGCTACGGGCTGAAAATTGGGGTCGCCTGGTGGCTTGTCGGCATGGCGCTCGCGTTGGGCTACTTTGTATTCGTTTATCGCATGTTCCGCGGCAAGGTTAGACTGGAGGCGGAAGAGGGCTACTGAGCGCTTCCGCACACCTTGCGTCTGGCTGACAAAACTGCACTGATCACGGGCGCCAGCAGCGGGATTGGCCGCGCTTGCGCCCTGGCATTCGCGCGCGAGGGCGGGCAGGTTGCCATGGTGGCCCGCCGCAAGGAACTGCTCGAGGAAATCTGTCGGCAGGACCCGCAGCGTCTGTTCGCCGTCGCGGCCGACCTGGGCCAGGCGGACGCGATCGCGAGCATTGTCGATGCCGCCCTCGGGCGCTTCGGCCAACTTCAAATTCTGGTGAACAATGCCGGCGTGCTCTTTCCCGGCACTGCCGAGACGCAAACGGAAGAAGATTGGGAGAACACGTTCAACCTGAACGTGCGCGCGCTGTGGCGGCTTTCGCGAGCGGTGCTGCCGCATCTGCGTTCCGCCGGCGGCGGCTCCATCATCAACATGTCGTCGGTGCTGGGTTTAGTGGGCGCGAAGAATCGCGCCGCCTACGCCGCCTCCAAGGGCGCAGTGACCATCCTCACCCGCTGCATGGCACTCGATCACGCCCAAGACAATATCCGCGTGAACTGTATCTGTCCTGCCTTTGTGGAGACCGAACTGACTGACCGCACCCTGCGGCAGCAACCGGACCCGGAAGGCGAACGCCAGCGCCGCGTCCGCATGCATCCCATCGGGCGGCTGGGCACCCCCGAAGATATTGCCGGACTGGCTGTCTATCTCGCCAGCGATGAATCCTCGTGGGTGACGGGTGCGGCCTTCCCCGTGGATGGCGGCTTCACCGCAATGTGAGCCTCGCCGGGCCGTTATAATCCAAGAAAACGTTTATTCAGGAAGGTGGTCCCGTGAGCTCACACATGCCGCCGCGGCCCGGACAGGCGCCAGCGCCACAACCCATCCCCGGAATCGATGCCATCGTAGCCGTAGGTTCAGGCAAGGGCGGGGTGGGGAAAACCACTCTGGCGGTGAACCTGGCGGTGGCGCTCGCGCGCCGCGGTCACCAGGTCGGGCTGCTCGATGCCGACGTATACGGGCCCAACGTGCCGCTCATGCTGGGCACCAGCGCCATGCCCAATATCGTGGGCCAGGACCGGATCGAGCCGCTGGAAAGATTTGGCCTCAAAGTTATCTCCGTGGGATTTCTGAACCCGGGAGATAAGCCGCTCATCTGGCGCGGCCCCATGCTGCATTCCATCATCCGGCAGTTTCTGGGACAGGTGGAGTGGGGAAAACTCGAGTACCTGGTGGTGGACCTGCCGCCGGGGACCGGGGATGTGGCGCTATCCCTGGTGCAGACGGTGCCGCTGACGGGCGCGATCGTGGTAACGACGCCCTCGGATGTGTCGCTGCAGGACGGGCGCAAAGCCATCGAGATGTTCCGCCAGGTGAAAGTGGACCTGGTGGGGCTGGTCGAGAACATGAGCTACTTCGTGTGCCCTCACTGCCACCAGGAAATCGACATTTTCTCCAAGGGTGGAGGTGAGCGCACGGCTGCGCAGTTCGGCATCCCGTTCCTGGGTTCCGTGGAACTGGACCCCGACATTCGCAAGGCAGGCGACACGGGGCAGCCCATCGTGCTCACCGGGGAAGACTCGCCGCACGCGCGTTCCATTTACGCCTTTGCCAATCGCGTGGTGGAACGCATTGCCGAGATCAAGGCGGCGGCACCCGATAACGTCATTCAGATCCAGTAGATTTCGCCCGCTCGCGAAATCTTGCTAGCCGGAAGTGCGGGTCCGCCGCCTCGTCGCGGGTCACGCAGCGGGCCACCAGTTCTCCCATCGCCGGCCCGTGCTTGAAGCCATGGCCGGAGCCGCCGCCCACCAGCCAAACATTGTCGGCCCGGGGATGGCGGTCCACGATGAAGTCTTCGTCGGGCGTGTTTTCATACTGGCACACGCGGCTTTCTACCAGGGGCGCGCCTTGCAGGGCCGGAAAGCGGAAGGCGAGGTACTCGCGCATGGCCTTCAGGCCCTCGGCAGTGACGATGCGGTCGGTGGATGAGGGATCGAAGTCGGGCCCCCGGGTATCGTCGGCGGCCTTGAACCCGCGCCCCAGCCCGCCGGGAATGCCGTAGTAAAAATGCTCGCGATGGTCGGCCCAGACCGGCAGGTGAGGAAATTCAAAGCGCGTATCACCCGCTGGCGGACCAAAGAAGAAAACCTCCTGCCGGGTGGCACGCACCAGTTTCCCGATCACGTCGGGAAAGATGCGGCCCATCCAGGGGCCGCAGGCGAAAACGTAGCGGTCGGCGGACAGGCTGGAGCCATCGGAGAGTTTCAGGTGCTGGAAACCGTTCTCCACCCGCGGAGTCTCGGCCGCCATCTCGCAGTACTCGCCGCCTTCCGCGGTGAACTCCTCAGCCACCGAGCGGCAGGCCAGGTTGGCCACCAGGAACCCGCCCGCAGGCTCCAGGATGGCCCAGGGCACACCCTCAAAGTTGATTTGCGAATAGCGCCGGGCAAGTTCAGCGTGGCCCAGTTCCTGGGCGGGCAGCCCCTCATCGCGCAAAGCCGAGAGGGATGCGCGCTCATAACTGTCGTCGGCGCCTGCCATCCAGAGCACGCCGGCGTTGTAGAACACCTGCCGCTTCCAGCGCGCCTGGTTTTCCTTCCAGAGTTGGAGTGCGCGCGCCGCCATGCGGGTATAGATTTTCTTGGCCCCGTAGCTACCCCGGATGACGCGGGACTCGCCCCCGGAACTGGCCCGCGAGTTGCCGGGTCCCCAGGCATCCAGCAGAGTCACCTGCGCCCCGCCGCGTAACAGGTATAAGGCTGTCCAGCCTCCGAAGGCTCCCGCTCCAATGACTGCTACCCGCAGTTTCGCGTTGGGCATGGCCGAGGATTGTATCGTGGGGCCGCGACCTAACAGTGGCATACCGATTGGCGCCGAAGTACGCTATGCTGAAAGTGGGGTGGGCTGCGCGCGCGAGGCGTCTGGAGCATTCGGCTTGCATCCCAATCTAAGCTGCTGCATCTAAAGTATTTAGGAATCGGGTAAGCGGCCCTTGCCCGGAAAAACAAGTGCCACAACCACCAGATATCGGCGCTCGCGAACGCGACATCCTGACGGCCATTGTCGAAACCTTTATTTCGACGGGCGAGCCGGTGGGCTCGCGCACCCTGGCGCGGCAGAACCGGGAAGGGCTGAGCGCAGCCACGATCCGCAATGTCATGGCCGATCTGGCGGATGCCGGGTTTCTGGAGCAGCCGCACACCTCGGCGGGACGCGTGCCAACCAGCGCCGCCTACCGCTATTACGTGGAGCAGTTGACGGGGAGCGCCCGGTTATCGCCCGCCGACGCCAACGTGATTGAGAGTTCGCTCCAGGGCATTACTGATCCTGACGAGTTCATGGAGCGGACTTCGCACGTGCTCTCGCTGGTATCGCGCGGCGTGGGTGTGGCGGTGAGCGCGGAAGGCAGCCGCAATGCCCTCGAGCACGTGTACTTCTCCCGCCTGGCCGAGCAGAAGGTGCTGGCGGTGGTGGTGACGCGCTCTGGGCTGGTACGGGACCGGGTGCTGCGCATGCAGCGCGACCTGAGCCAGGCCGACCTCGATCTCGCCGCCCGTTACATCAATGAAAACTTCCGCGGCTGGACCTTCAAGAGCTTGCGCGAGGAGATTGGCCGCCGCCTCGAGCAGGAGCGCAGCGAATACGACCGGTTGATGCAGTCCGTGGAACAGCTCTATCGGCAGGGAGCGCTGGAAACCGAGCAGTCGCCGCGCACCGTCTACGTGGAAGGCGCATCCAATCTGGTCGCCAGCGAGGAAGACCGGCAGCGCCTGCACGACCTGCTGAAGACATTGGAAGAGAAACAGAAGGTGGTGGATCTGCTGAACGCCTACCTGGACGCGCGCCAGGAGGCGGTGCGAGTGGTGATCGGGCTGGACCAGTCCATGCCCCACATGCGCAACCTGGTGCTGATCGGAGCGCCCGCGCGCGTGGGGGATGAGGTGATGGGATCGCTGGCGGTGATTGGTCCCACGCGCATGGACTACGAACACGCCATTACCGCGGTTTCCTACATCGCGCGGTTGTTTGACAAAATATTGAACGAATCGGACTGAATTGTATATGCGCTCGGGAAATGGAAAATCGGATCTGGACATGGAAACGGGCGAGCTGGATGTAGATCACGAGCTCCCCGCCGCTGCTGACGAGCCCCAGGAGGAGCCGCGGGCCCAGACGGCGCCGGCCGAGTCCGCGCCGCTGCAGGGGGAAATCGCCAAGCTGAAGGAGGAACGGAACGCTTTGCTGGAGCGGGTGGCGCGGCTGCAAGCGGAGTTCGAGAATGCGCGCAAACGCGCGGCCAGGGAACAACAGGAATTCAAGGACTTCGCGCTGGCGGACGCGATCAAGAACCTGCTCCCCATCCTCGACAGCTTCGACCGTGCCCTGGCCACGCCCCAGGAGAAACACGCGGACTTCCGCGCCGGCGTGGAACTGATCAACAAGCAACTGCACGATGCCATGGCTAAGCTGGGATTGCGTCCGGTCCCGGCCAAGGACGAACCCTTCGATCCCCGCCTGCACGAGGCCATTGAGATGGTGGACACGCACGCGGCCCGCGATAATCACGTGCTCGAAGAGTTGCAGCGCGGCTACAAGCTCAAAGAGCGGCTGCTGCGTCCCGCCATGGTGCGGGTCGCACGCAACCCCAAGAAGTAGTTTCCTGGCCCCGATCCTGGAAGTGAGGATGGAGTTCTGAGCAGCAACGGCAAACGCGATTTCTACGAGGTCTTGGGGGTCGTCCGCACAGCCAACGACCAGGAGATCAAGAGCGCCTATCGCAAACTGGCGCTGCAGTATCATCCCGACCGCAATCCCAACAATCCCGACGCGGAGGAGAAGTTCAAAGAGGCCACTGAGGCCTACACCATCCTGGCGGATTCGGAGAAACGGGCGGTTTACGACCGTTTCGGGCACGCCGGGATCAGCAGCAGCGCGGCTGGGCAGGGGGGATTCGACGCCGCCATCTTCCAGGACTTCAGCGACATCTTCGGCGACTTTTTCGGCTTCGGCGATCTATTCGGCGCCGGCGGCCGGCGGCGCACCCGGGCGCAGCGCGGCGGGGACCTGCGCGAGGACCTGACGCTGGAGTTCGAAGAGGCGGTTTTTGGGACG
>JAMXLI010000130.1 GCA_024281115.1 Terriglobales bacterium
TGCGCGACCTGGGCCAGTACAACGTGCGCAACCAGGTGGCCAACGTGCCCGGAGCCTCCGTTCCCCAGCCCTTCGGCGGCAAGTACCGCCAGATCATGGTGTACGTGGATCCGTTGAAGCTGCAAGCGCACCAGCTCAGCGTCATGGACGTGGTACGCACCGTGAACGACAGCAACCTGATCCTGCCCGCCGGCGATGTGAAGATCGGCCCCATTGACTACAACCTCTACACCAACAGCCAGCTGCCCAGCGCGCGAGAGATTAACCAGTTGCCCCTGAAGAGCGTGGGCAACGCCTCGGTGATGGTGGCCGATGTGGGCCAGGCGCAGGATGCTCACCAGATTCAGACGAACGTGGTGCGCGTGGACGGACAGCCCTCGGTGTATCTGCCTATCCTGAAGCAGGGTGGCGACACCAACACGATCGCCGTGGTGAACGGCGTGCGCAGCGCTCTCGCCGGACTCACCGATGTTCCCCGGCAATTGGTCGCGCAGGTCGCCTTCGATCAATCGGTTTTCGTCAAGAAAGCCATGGAAAACCTGATCCACGAGGGCCTGATCGGGTTGGTGCTCACCGGCATCATGATCCTGTTGTTCCTGGGAAGCATGCGCGCGACCTTGGCGGTCTTTTTGTCCATTCCGCTGTCGGCGCTGGCGGCCTTCCTGGCGATCGGCGCTGGAGGCGGCACCATCAACACCATGGTGCTGGGCGGCTTGGCCCTGGCGTTCTCCCGGCTGATCGACAATTCCGTAATCGTGCTGGAAAACATCTTCCGCCACATGGAAATGGGCGAGCCGGCGGCCGTGGCCGCCGAAAAAGGTGGCCAGGAAGTCGGCCTTGCGGTCCTGGCGGCCACCTTGGCTACTGCCGCCGTGTTCTTTCCCGTGGTGTTTTTGTTCGGCGTGAGCCGGTTTCTGTTTACCGCGCTGGCCCTTGCGGTCGTCTTGTCACTGCTGGCGTCGTACTTCGTGGCCATGACGGTGGTGCCCTTGTTCTGCGCCCGGTTCATTCGCTCGGCGCACCTGGTGGAGGAGCACGAGTCGCCCTCCCCGGCGGGAAGGTTTGGCCGCATCATCGCCGGGTTCAACCTGTACTTTGACCGCATGCTGGGCGGCTACGATCGCACCCTGGGGCGCGCCCTGGTGAAGCCGGCGACGACCACCCTGGGACTGGTGGGGCTTTCGCTCCTGTGTTGCTCGCTGTACCCCCTTCTGGGCATCTCCTTCTTTCCCAGGACTGATCCCGGCCAGTTCGTCATCAACGTGAAAGCGCCTTCGGGCACGCGCCTGGAGTTGACGCAGCAATATGTGCAGCGCATTGAAAACGAGATTCGCGCAGTGGTGCCCGGACGCGACCTCGGCTTGGTGGTGTCGAATATTGGCGTGACTCCCGGTTTCTCCTCCATCTACACGCCGAACTCGGCTCCCCACACGGCGTTTGTGCAAGTGAGCTTGAAGGAAGGTCATGCCGTCGGCAGCTACGAATATATGCGGCGGGTGCGCGAGAAGCTGGCGGGCGACATGCCGGAACTCAGCACCTATTTTCAAGCGGGCGGGCTGGTGGATGCGATCATCAACCTGGGAATGCCGGCGCCCATTGACGTGCAAGTCAGCGGCAACAACCTGGAGCAGGCGTACAGCACAGCGCTGCGCATGGCCAACCGTATCCGGCGTGTTCGCGGGGTCAGCGATGTCCTGGTTCCGCAGGACCTGGATTATCCCGCGCTGCGGCTGGACATCGATCGGGAGCGCGCCAGTCTGCTCGGGTTATCGGAAAAAGAAGTCGTGAACAACGTGATTACGGCGCTCACCTCCAACCAGATGATCGCGCCGAGCTACTGGGTGGATCCCAAGACGGGCAACGATTACCTGCTCACGGTGCAATATCCGGAAGGCCAGATTCATAGCCTCGCCGATCTCAAGCAGATCCCGATTCGTTCCCCTGTAGGCGCGGCGCCCACGCAACTGGATGCCGTGGTGAACGTCAAGCCGGTGCCTTCGCCGACGGAAGTAGACCATTACCAGCTGCGGCGCGAGTTCGACGTCTACGTTGCCCCGGCCGGCGATGATCTGGGCGGTGTGAGTAAGGCCATCGACAGGATCGTGGCCCGTCAGAGGCTGCCCGAAGGCGTGAAGGTGGACATCCGGGGCTCGGTGCAAGGCATGAAAGCGTCTTTCCGGAGTTTCGCCATTGGCCTGGTGCTGGCGATTGTACTGGTGTACCTGATCCTGGTGGCGCAGTTTGCGTCGTTCGTGGATCCTTTCGTGATCCTGCTGGCCGTCCCACCCGGGATCGCAGGCGTGCTGCTCATCCTCCTCCTGACCGGCACCACGCTCAACATCATGTCGCTGATGGGAATCGTAATGATGGTAGGCATCGTGGTGTCGAACAGCATCCTGATCGTGGAGTTCGCTCGGCAGCTGCGCCGGGAGGGCACTCCGCTGCGGCAGGCGATTTCCACCGCCAGCCGGCTGCGGCTTCGGCCGGTGTTGATGACCTCCGTAGCCACCATCATTGGCTTAATCCCCATGGCGATGAAGCTGGGCACCGGTGCGGAGGCCTATGCGCCGCTGGCGCGGGCGATCGTGGGAGGACTGCTGGTCTCGGTGATAGTGACGGTGTATCTCGTTCCGGCTGCGTACGTGGTGTTGCATCGCAATGAGGATGCAAAGCAGGAGACGTTCGCGTGAGAAGAACGGCCGCCTTGCTCCTGTTGCTGTGGATCGCCCTGGCGAGTTGGGGACAAGTGGGTGCGACGCCGTCCGCCTCGCCGCTCAAGCTCAGCCTGAAGGATGCCGAAGCGCTCGCCCTGAAGAATAATCCGCATATCGCGGTGTCGCGTCTGAAGGCGCTGGCTGCCCAGCAAGTGGTGCGCGAAACGCGCTCCGCATACTGGCCGACAGCGGTCATTGATCTCACGGGAGTGGATTCCGAGGAGAACAGCCGGATCAGCGCAGGCGGCCTGAACAACCCCGTGATCTACCCGCGCGCAGCCGCCGGCACAACAGTCCGGCAGCTGATCACCGACTTCGGACGGACGCGCAACCTTTTGGCAAGCTCCAGCCTCACGGCCCAGTCACAGAATGAAAATGCGATCGCGACGGGGGAGCAAATCCGGCTTGCGGTGGACCAGGCTTTCTATCGGGCGCTCCAAGACCGGGCGGTGCTGCAAGTCGCGCAACAGACGGTGAGTGCGCGGCGAACGGTGGTAGACCAGGTGCAGGCTTTGTTTAACAGCAAACTCAAGTCATCACTCGACCTGAGTTTTGCCCAGGTCAACCTCGCCCAGGCCAAGCTGCTGCTGCTGGATGCGAAGAACAATTTCAATGCCTCGCTCGCCGAGCTCGCGGCGGTCTTAGGTTACGCAACAACCCCGGAATTAGAGCTGGTAGAGGAGACGGCGCCCCCGGCAGCGCCTGGGGCCAGTGTGGAGAGCCTGGTGGCGCAGGCACTGCGCCGGCGTCCGGACCTGGCGGCCCTCGATTACGAAGCGCAGGCAGCGGAGCGGTTTCGCGCCGCGCAGCGCGACCAATTGCTGCCCAAGTTGAGCGCGCTGGGAGCGATAGGCGCCACCCCCTTGGCGGGAAATCCTGCCCTGGGTTCCTGGTATGGCGCGGTCGGTGTGAATCTGGAAATTCCGGTGTTCAATGGGTTTTTATTCAACGCGCAGGCACGCGAAGCTGACTTGCAGGCGCGGGCTGCCCGAGAGCGTTTGCGCGAGTTGCAGGATGTGGTTGCGCGCGACGTTCGCACCGGTTGGCTGGCCGCCAACACCGCCTATGAAAGGCTCGCGGTCAGCCAGCAGTTGCTGCAACAGGCGAACCAGGCGCTCGAACTTGCCCAGTCGCGTTACCAGCTCGGTTTGGGTTCCATTGTCGAGCTCAGCCAGGCGCAGCTGCAGCAGACCCAGGCGCAGATTAGTAGTGCGCAGGCGGGGTACGACTATCGCGCGGCGTCTGCGTTATTGCGGTTCCAGACAGGCGGTTTTTGATCGCGGGGAGACGAGATCCTGACGCAATCGGTCAGAAAGTGGAAATCTACCGAGGCCCGGCGGTATCTGCGATCAGGGGCGCCCGAAGCCTGCCGATGTGCGGGTTACTGTGCGGTCACAATGATCGCAGTACTCGAGTGCGTGCCGGCCCGCCGATAGCCGTGCCGAACGCTCGCATCGAAGTAGATCGCGTCGCCGGCATCGAGCGTGTGGGTATCGGCGCCGATGCTCAGATCGAGTTTGCCGCGGATCATGTAAAGGAATTCCACCCCGGCGTGCTGATGCAGCCGCGGCTTATCGCCGCCGACCGGTTGGAACTCGGCCAGGAATGCGTTGAGTTTGCGCTCGTTGGCTGCAAAATCCAGGCTCTCGAACCAATAGGAGACCTCTCCGCCACCCGGCACTTCGGGAAGGCGAATGCGATCTTGCTTCCGCACAATGGCTACCACGTGTCGCTTGCGCTCGTCGCTGAAGAAGTAGTCCAGCCCAACACTAAATACCATGGCGATCCGCAGCAGGGTGGGAAGGGTGGGAACCAGCCTTCCATTCTCCAGCTTCGATAGCATGGCCGGCGAGAGGCCCGTGTGCTTGCCGAGCTGCACCAGCCCCATGCTCTTTTTCAGCCGCAAATCGCGCAGCTTTTCCCCCAGCGCGTAGGGCTTTAACTTCTGGGTAATGGTGCTGTTCATCTGCGTTTTTCCTCCCACTCACAAAAAGGCAGCAAGGTTTGAGCGTGGTTCAAGCGAGTTGCAAGCCGGCTGCGTCCTTTTCCTAATCTTCAACATCTTTTGACTTAAAGTCAATGGAGCGCTGCCGCGGACACGCACAAAACGGAAGGGCGAATTGGAAAGCCGTCGTCGCGCTGCGGAGATGCGGGCGGCCTGAGGGTCGGCGACAGCAGCGCCAACAACAAGCTCACTTTCAAAGGAGACAAA
>JAMXLI010000131.1 GCA_024281115.1 Terriglobales bacterium
CAAGGGATTTGGCGTGGAGACGGCCCGGATTCACGCCATCGCGGGCGAGATCCAGGAAGTGCACGCGCTGGGCGTGCAGATCGCGATCGTGGTGGGCGGGGGGAATTTCTTTCGCGGCGTGGCCGACCAGGCCAAGGACATGGACCGCGTGTCCGCCGACCACATGGGCATGCTGGCCACGGTGATCAACGCGCTGGCGCTGCAGGACGCGCTGGAAAAGCGGGGCGTGCACACCCGCGTGCAGTCGGCCATCGAGATGAACCAGGTGGCGGAACCCTTCATCCGGCGCCGCGCCATTCGCCACCTGGAAAAAGGGCGGGTAGTGATCTTTGCCGGCGGCACCGGCAACCCTTATTTTTCCACCGATACGGCCGCGTCCCTGCGCGCCATGGAAATCAAAGCGGATGCCATCCTGAAGGCCACCAAGGTGGATGGCATTTACGACGCCGACCCCATGCTGGTCAAGGACGCCAAGATGTTCTCGCAGATCAGTTACATGGACGTCCTGCGCAAAGGCTTGAAAGTGATGGACTCCACCGCCATCTCCCTGTGCAAGGACAACAACCTGCCCATCATCGTGTTCAACTTGAACCGCTCCGGCAACATCCGCCGCGTGGTTACAGGCGAGAAGATCGGCTCGTTGGTCCACGCCGATTAGCGGTTGCCCTTATCGTCCCGAGATCGTTCCCCGTAACGCCGTTTGGGCTTGAGCCAGGGGCTTGCCAACCCGGGTCATGGAGCGGCTTGGTTGCCCGTACCCGGAGAAGTGACCCGGTATAGATATTCGTCTTCGAACACTCCGAGTACTTGGATCGTGGCATGATCCGCCAGCAGCTTGGGTATCAGCCAGCCCTCATTCGTGTACACCAGAAACCTAGGGTTGTGCTCGATGAAGGTTTGGTAGCTCTCGACCTTCCAATTCGTCCATCTTCTCTGCGCGGTGAGCACTAGCTCGTCGGTGTCGAAGCCGGAGTAGCGGACGGCGGCGGCAGGATCAGTCAAATAAAAAATGCGCTGTTTCAAGCCTTGATCGGCGTAATGGGTAAGAGTGAGAAAGGTGTGCGAGTCTGAAATGACCACATTCAGGCTTCCTGTATCCAGGGATGAGGGAAGCCTGAAAGCGCCCTGCCAACCGTCCGGGTGAAGAGAGTTCGCGCTCTGTGCAGGAGAACGCCAATGTAGATCTGAATGCACAAACTGAACGCTGGCAACTCCGAGAAAGCACGCGATCATTACCGTCCCCAAACTGTTTCGATCCCCTTGAAAAAACGCGGCCAACAGCACTACCAAGGTAGCTATGCCCAGGACGGCCACGATGGGGTATTTGGGGGCATATGCCTTGGTGTAAAGGGAAGCAATTCCGACCAGGAAAGGCATGCCTGAGAGCAAGAGGGTTGCGGCAAGTTCATGCGGCGGAAGAGGGGTTGCTCTCCTTGGGCCTGAACTCAAGCTCCATTCTCTGCCCACAAAAGCCGATGCGCACGCCGCAATTAGAAGGAGCGACAATACCGCTGGACCGCCCAGCAAGGTTTCATACGCCAGGGGGATGGAGCCAAGGAAGGGCGGAGCCCAAAAATGTTCGGCAAACCGATGTCCAGCCCGCATCAGTGGCAGCAAAAACAGCCCAGGCGCAAGACCCACAATTACTGAAATCCAAAGCGGATAATCCAAGGACTTGCGATGGAGTGAGCGAATGAGTTCGCCCCCCAGGATGGGCACAAGAATCAAGATTGCGTAGAAATGGCTAAAGATTCCGGCAGCCAAGCCGAACGCCATTCCTGCCAGGGCGAATACTCGCTGGCCACCCGCGGTGGCCTTCTGCCACGAAGTCAGCGTCAGCGCACAGAATCCGAGCATCAAGCCATAGGCCCTGGCTTCCAGCGGTACGGTGCGGGCAGCAGTAACGAGAGGAAACAGGGCACCCGCGAGAGCCAAACGGGAGGGAAACCTCCTCGCAAGCCACCGGTGCAAGCACAAAGCCATGCACCAGAAGCCCAGAATCGAAGGCAGTCGCAGGACGGTAAGCCCCTCCCCAAACAGCCGCAAGAGTGCGTGAGTAGCAATGAACTGCAGCGGAGGATTGCCGTCTCCTCCGGCAAGCAGCGCCTGCCAGATGCCGTGGAGGGTGCCGATCCGGGAAATGGCTAGGGTGAAAATCTCATCGCTGTCGAGCGTCGTCCGGGGGGCACCGATGATCGGGAGAAGCAGATATGCAACGGACAACACCAGAACCGAAAAACCTGTGTCGCGCCTGACCCAGCCTCGAACAGTGCTGCTCCGCCGGGCGTTCAGTTCTTCTTCTCCTTCAGCCTAATCGGGCATATATCAGGGTTGAGTCGTGGCGGGCTGGATTTCTTCTATGTCTACCCCGGAGGTTGGATATTGGCCGGTGTAGCAGGCTGTGCAGTACTGGGCGGTGACCCCGTCGCCGCAGGCCTTTTTCATGCCTTCTAAGGAGAGGTAAGCGAGGGAGTCCGCGCCGATGTAATCACGAATTTCCTCGATGCTTTTGTTGGCGGCAATGAGCTGGCGCTTGGAAGGCGTGTCCACCCCATAAAAGCAGGGGGAGATGGTGGGCGGGCAGGAGATGCGCATGTGCACCTCGCTGGCCCCGGCGCTGCGCACCATACGCACGATCTTGCGGCTGGTGGTGCCGCGCACGATGGAATCGTCAATCAGCACCACGCGCTTGCCCGCGAGCACGCTGCGCACCGGGTTGAGCTTCAGCTTCACGCCGAAATCCCGCCCATGCTGTTCCGGTTCGATGAACGTGCGACCGACGTAATGGTTGCGAATCAGGCCGAAGCGGAAGGGGATGCCGCTCTCGTGCGCGTAGCCCATGGCGGCGCTGACGCCAGAATCGGGAACCGGCACCACGATATCGGCCACGGCGGGTGCTTCGCGCGCCAGTTGCCGCCCCAGGGCCTCGCGGCTGACTTCCACCTGCTGCCCGAACACGATGCTGTCGGGCCGCGAGAAGTACACGTGCTCGAAGATGCAGGAGGACTGCGGCTGGGCGGGCGCATAGAAGCGCGAGTGCACGCCCTCGCGTCCCACCACCACCAGTTCGCCGGGCTTAACTTCGCGCTCGTAGACGGCGCCCAGCAGATCGAATGCGCAGGTTTCGGAGGCGAACACTACCGTATCGTGCGCCTCCACGGTTTCCGCCGGGACGCGGCCCATTACCAGCGGCCGGAAGCCGCGCGCATCGCGCGCCGCCATAATGCGGTCCGGGGTGATCATCACCAGGGAGAAGGCGCCCTCGATTCGACGCAGGGCGTCGGCAATCGCGTCAGGCAGCGTGTGCTCCCGGGATTGAGCGATCAGATGAACGATCACCTCGGTGTCGCTGGTGGTCTGGAAAATGGACCCCTGGTTTTCCAGCCGGGTGCGGATTTCGTGGGCATTCACCAGGTTGCCGTTATGTGCCAGCGCGATGTTGCCCTTATGGCAGCGCGCCATGATGGGTTGGGCGTTGAGCAGCGCCGAGTCGCCGGTGGTCGAGTAGCGAGTGTGGCCGATGGCCAGCGTGCCGCGGATTTTTGCCAGCGCCTCTTCGGTGAAGATGTCGGCCACCAGGCCCATCCCCCGGTGCACCTGGAGGCAGGTGCCGTCGGAGGTGACAATGCCGGCGGATTCCTGGCCGCGGTGCTGCAGGGCATGCAGCCCGAGGTAGGCGAGCTTCTCCGCTTCAGGGTGGGCGTAGATAGCCACCACCCCACACTCGTCTTTAAATTTGTCAGACCCGCTTGGCATCATCGTTCACGCAAATGTTTTTTCGCCTGCCATCACGCGGGGCGGCGGCCACTCGGGCCGCCCCGCTCTGTTCCTTACACCCGCTCGGCATCATCGTTCACGCAAATGTTTCTTCGCCTGCGACCACGTGGAGCGGCGGCCGCTAGGGCCGCCCCGCTCTGTTCCTTAATCCCGCTTGGCATTCACGCAAATTTTCTTCTCACGCTGGCACTGCCGCCGGTCAGCTCTTCTGCAGGACGGAAGGCACCAGCCGTTCTTCGGTTTCGATATGCAACGCCCGTTCCAGCGCCCCCGCCCAGGCGGCGCGCAAGTCGGACACGCTGGCTGTGACCGCCAGCCGGCCATCGATGCTAATTTCCAGTTGTTCGGAAACCGTGACCCCGAGCGGGTCCGCCGCCACGCCGCATTCTACCGCTATTTGTTGGATTCTCCCCACGTTCTCCGGGTCGCAGGAGACTACAACCCGGCTGGCATCCTCGGCGAACAGCACGCATTCCCAAGGACAATCGTGCGAGGTCAACTCGACGCGGGCTCCCACCCCGTTGGCAAACGAGCAGCGGGCCAGGGCCACCGCCAAGCCGCCCTCCGAGCAATCGTGGGCGGAGTCGAGCAAGCCCGACTGAATCGCCCGCACCAGGCATTCTTGCAGCGCGGCCTCCTTCTCCAATTCCAGAGCCGGTGGAAAGCCCCACAGCGCGCCCAGGATCTCCTTGGCGTACTCGGAGGAGCCAAACTCCGCGGCCGCATCGGTGGGATCGCCGGGTTCGGAGCCGCGCAACAGCAGCACGGCGCGGCCGGGTTGGGTGAAATGCATGCCGCAGTGCCGGCCAATGTCCTCAAGGATGCCGACCACCCCGAGCACAGGGGTGGGATAGATCGCTTCTCCGAGAGTCTCGTTATAGAAGCTGACGTTCCCGCCGGTGATGGGGATTTCCAGCTCCTCGCAGGCGCGCGTAATCCCATCCACCACCTGGGAGAATTGCCACATGATCTCGGGCTTCTCGGGGTTGCCGAAGTTCAGGCAGTTGGTGGCGGCGACGGGCTGCGCGCCAGTGCAGGCCACGTTGCGCGCGGCCTCGGCCACGGCGTGCATGGCGCCCAGCCGGGGATCGAGGTAGCACCAGCGGCCGTTGCCGTCGAGCGCCATGGCCAGCCCCCGGGAAGTGTCTTTGACGCGCATCACCCCGGCGTCGGCCGCGCCCGGTCCAGCCACCGTGTTGGTCTGCACCATGGAGTCGTACTGCTGATGGATCCAGCGCTTGGAACAGATGTTGGGACTGGCCAGCAGGCGCTCCAGGTCGGAGAGCAGGTCGGCGCGTTCTCCCAGCCGGATTTCCTCCGGCAGGTCGCGCGGCACCGGCGGCTCCCAGCGCTGCATGGGCCGGTGATACAGGGGCGCTTCGTCGGTCAAAGCTGCATTGGGGATTTCCGCCACGACCTCGCCGTGCTCAAGCACACGCATGGTACCGCCAGCGGTGACGCGCCCTACAATCACAGCGTCCAAGCCCCACTTTTCGAAGACCCGCAGCACTTCGTTTTCGCGGCCCCGCTCAGCGACCAGCAGCATGCGCTCCTGCGACTCACTGAGCATGATCTCGTATGGTGTCATGCGGGTCTCGCGTTGGGGCACGCGATCCAGTTCGATTTCCAGGCCGACGCCGCCGCGCCCGCCCATCTCGCAGGTGGAGCAGGTGAGCCCGGCCGCACCCATGTCCTGGATGCCGACTACGGCGCCCGTCTGCATCGCTTCCAGGCAGGCCTCCAGCAGTAATTTTTCCAGAAAGGGGTCCCCTACCTGGACGTTGGGGCGCTTCTGCTCGGAGGCTTCGCTGAACTCCTCACTGGCCATGGTGGCGCCGTGAATGCCGTCGCGGCCGGTCTTGGCGCCGACATAAATGACGGGATTGTCCACCCCAGCGGCCCGCGCGTAAAAGATCTGGTCGCGGCGCACCAGTCCCAACGCGAAAGCGTTGACCAGCGGGTTGCGTGAATAGCAGGGCTCGAACTTGGTTTCTCCGCCCAGGTTGGGAACGCCGAAGCAGTTTCCGTAAAACGCGATCCCGCTCACCACCCCTTCCAGAATGGAATGGTTCTTGTGCACATCGGCGGCCGCGGCTTGCGCCCCCCGCGACTCGACAATCGGTCCGAAGCGGAGCGAATCCATGACGGCCAGGGGGCGCGCACCCATGGTGAAGATATCGCGCAAAATGCCGCCCACACCGGTAGCCGCGCCTTGCAGGGGCTCAATGAAAGAGGGGTGATTGTGCGATTCGATCTTGAAGGCGCAGGCCCAGCCGTCGCCGATATCAATGATGCCGGCATTTTCACCCGGCCCCTGCACCACGCGTCGGCTGCGCGTCGGCAGGCGCTTCAAATGAACCCGCGACGACTTATAGGAGCAGTGCTCGCTCCACATCACGCTGAAGATGCCCAGCTCGGTCAACGTGGGGTCGCGCCCCAGCAAGCTGCGCACTTTCTCAAATTCCTCAGGGGTGAGGCCGTGTTCGCGGACAAGATCGGCAGTGATGGCGGGCGCGGTGGTCACCTGGGTCTCTCGGGAAACTCTATTCTCGCATTTCGCAAGGAAGCGGGACGGAAAAATCTGGGGACCGCTTCTTTCCGATCGGTGGGGAGGCGTGGACTGCCCAGGCGGGGCCGCCGTCAGGCGGCATCCTGGTCGCCGCGCCACTCGTGCCCGCAGCAGCGGCAGGTCCAGCCGTACTTGCGCGGGAAGGGCAGGGGAAACCTGAGCAGCAGCCAGGCGAGGAACGTCAGGCGGCGGTTCTGATTCCGATAGCTGACGTCGAGCGAGTCGCATTCCGGGCAACTGGGCTGGAGATAAAGCTCGCCTTTCTCGGTAAAAAAGACAGCGGGAATCCCGGACCGGAGCACCTCGGTGGCCAGCCCGGCGTCTTCGTGCCGGACCTGAAGGCGAATGCCGCCCACGCTGTTCGCCAGGAGCCAGTCGAGCCGAACGATGTTCTCGTTCGCCAGGTAGCAGCTGATGCCGGTGGACTCGAGCGTACCCTTGGCCAGCAAGGCCTCGGGAAGGTCGCGGTACTGGGCAATAGTGACGAGGGTGGGCACCGAGTCCATGCTAGCCCAGCGAACGCCGGGCGCGGAAGGCTGCATGGTCCGGAAACTTCCCGGAACCCTGGACGGGGGCGTCGCCGCGTGGAGTGGCGCTGGTCGGGCCAAGACCCGACTGTATGATAACGGCGTGAAGTCGGTGATCGTAGGCACCGCCGGGCACATTGACCACGGCAAAACCGCGCTGGTGAAGGCTCTCACCGGCATTGACGCCGACCGCCTGGAGGAGGAAAAGCGGCGCGGCATCACGATTGATCTCGGGTTTGCGCATCTGGCGCTGGCCGGCGCGACAGGCGAGGATCTCCGGCTGGCCTTTGTGGATGTGCCCGGGCATGAGCGCTTCGTGCGCAACATGCTGGCGGGCGTAAGCGGAATCGACCTGGTACTCCTGGTCATTGGTGCCGACGAATCCATCAAGCCACAGACGCGCGAACACTTCGACATCTGTCGCCTCCTGGCGGTGCGCCGGGGCTTGGTCGTGCTGACCAAGTCCGACCTGGTAGACCCCGACACGCTGGACGTGGTGCGGCTCGAGGCGGAAGACCTGGTGCGCGGCTCGTTCCTCGAACACGCGCCCATTGTTCCTGTCAGTTCAAAGACGGGCGCCGGCCTGGAGGAACTGAAGCGGGCGCTGGTGCAGGTTTCAGCGCAGGTGCCGGTGAGGAACGCCAATGCCGCGCCCCGGCTCCCGCTGGACCGCGTCTTTGCCATGAAAGGATTCGGGACGGTGGTAACCGGCACCCTGGCGGCGGGCGCGATCCGCAAGGAACAGGAGTTGGAGGCGCTTCCCGGAGGGAAGCGCGTACGGGTGCGAGGCGTTCAGGTGCATGGCGAAACCTCGGAAGAAGCTGTGGCCGGCCAACGCACGGCGCTAAACCTGGCAGGAGTTGCGGTGGAAGAGCTGGAGCGGGGTATGTCGCTGGTCGAACCCAACCTGTTTCGCGTTTCCAGCCGATTCGACGTGCTGCTGTCGCTGCTCGGTTCGGCCAAGCCGCTGAAGAACCGCGCCCGCGTGCACCTGCATGCTTTCACCTCGGAAGAAGTAGCGGAGGTGGTGTTGCCGGGGAGTACAAAAATCGAGGCGGGAGGGTCGGGCTTCGCGCAGTTGCGCCCCTCCCGTCCCATGCTGCTCCTGCCCGGAGACAAATTCATCGTGCGGCAATTCTCGCCGGTGGTGACGATCGGCGGCGGAATAATCCTGGATGCGATGCCGGCGCCCAGGGTCAAGGGTGAGCAACAGCACGCCTTCCTGGAGAGCCTGCTCACCGGCGACCCGCAGAGAATAATCGAGGCCCGGGTCGCAAGACGCGGCGCCGAGGGCCTCACACTGCAGCAGGCGGTGGCGGAAACCGGCTGGCGCGCGCAGGTGATTGAGGGGTTTGTGGCGCCGCTGGTGGAGCGCGGGCGCGTGCGTCGTGTCAGTGACGCCTATGTTGAGGCCGGCGCGCTGGCCGGGCTTCGCCTGCAACTGCTGCAAAGGGTAGCCGACTTTCACCAGTCCAACCCGCTGGTGGCGGGGATCAGCAAGGAAGAACTGCGCGAACGACTGGGGGCGCGCGCCCCCGTGTTTGCTGCCGCCCTGGAAGAACTGGCACGCGAGGGCAAACTGGAGGTCGCCGGAGAGCAGGTTCGAGGCGCGGGACGCGCCGTTGTGTTCAAGGAAGAAGAGGCGGATTCCAAGCTGGAGATCGAGCGCACGTTCGCGGCAGCAGGACTCAAGGTACCGGCCCTGAAGGAAGTACTGGCGGGACTCAAGGTAGACCGGACGCGAGCGCAGAAGATTGTCACCCTGCTGCTGCGGGACCGCGTGCTGGTGAAAATTTCCGACGACCTGGTGTTTCACCGTGCTGCCCTGGACGACTTGCGGCAGCGCTTGACCGAGCACAAGTCCAAGCGGGCCAGAATTGGGGTAGCGGATTTTAAGGAGCTCACGGGTGTTTCCCGCAAGTACGCCATTCCTCTGCTGGAGTATCTCGACCGGGAGCGTGTGACTCGCCGGGTCGGCGACGAGAGAGTGATCCTCTAGCCGGCGCAACCTGCGCTATGGCCGCTCAGAACCTGACTGCTCGCCACTCTTGAGGCGCGCGGGACAGCCACCTTTCGCCTCCCGCCTGGCGTGCGTCCGTATAATGAACGGGCGCTTGCGACCACGCGCCCCCCTTCTCAACCATGCCCTCATCCCATGGCTCTTCCAACCGGTTGCCCATTCGCGTGGTGGGAGCGGGTTTGGCCGGATGCGAAGCGGCATGGCAATGCGCACGGCGCGGATTCAATGTGGAGTTGTTTGAGATGCGGCCGGGGCGGCCGACTCGCGCCCACCAAACAGACAACTTCGCTGAACTGGTGTGCTCCAATTCGCTCAAGTCCGATAGCGCGAATACCGCCCCCTGGCTGCTGAAGGAAGAGATGCGGCGCGCCGGCTCGTTGTTGATGGCGGCGGCGCGGCGCTGCGCAGTGCCCGCAGGCCACGCCCTGGCGGTGGACCGCAACGCGTTTGCGGTGGCAGTGACGGAGGCGATCGCGCGCGAGCCCCTGATTGCCATCCGGCGGGAGGAAGTGACGCGCGTGGACGAGACCTGCGGCATCACGGTGATTGCCACCGGTCCTTTGACGTCGGACGCGCTCTCGGCCGAGATTGCGCGCCTGAGCGCAAGCGTGCAGCTGTTTTTTTACGATTCCATCAGCCCGATCGTGGAGGCCGACTCCATTGACATGACCCGCGTCTACCGCGCCGCGCGCTACGACAAGGGCACTCCCGACTACATCAACTGCCCGTTCAGCCCTGAGGAATACGACCGGTTTTACGATGCGCTGCTAGCGGCCGAACCGGCAGAAGAGCGCGATTGGGAGAAGCTGAACTACTTTGAGGCGTGTTTGCCAATCGAAGAACTAGCCCGCCGCGGACGCGATACGCTGCGCTTCGGGCCAATGAAGCCGGTCGGCCTGCGCGATCCCCGCAGTGGCCGGCCGCCGCATGCCGTGGTGCAGCTGCGCCAAGAAAATCTGCGCGCCGATTCCTACAACATCGTCGGCTTCCAAAACCATTTAAAGTTCGGCGAGCAGGCACGCGTGCTGCGCCTTATCCCGGG
>JAMXLI010000132.1 GCA_024281115.1 Terriglobales bacterium
TGATCGAGAATAGCGGCCACCACGGCCACGATCTGCACCACCATCTTGAATTTGCCCAGGTCGCTGGCGGCGATGGTGAAGCCCTCGGTGGCAGCAATCGAGCGCAGTCCGCTGACTAGAAATTCGCGGCCGATAATGACAACTGCCATCCAGGCGGGCACCACGCGGGGATTGAACTGCACCAGGGTGACGAAGGCGGCGGCCACCAGCAGCTTGTCAGCCAGGGGGTCGAGCAGCATGCCCAGGGTGGTGATCTGACCGCGATGGCGGGCCAGGTAGCCGTCAGCCATGTCGGTGAGCGAGGCGGCGATAAAGAGCGCGGAAGCAAGCAGTTCCTTTTCGCCATGAGCGCTGCTGAAGCGGCTGCTGGACAGTATCCAGATGAGCACCGGGACACTGAAGATGCGGGACAACGAAATGTAGTTGGGCAGGTTCACAACGGAGCGCTAACCGACGGCCGGCCGCTGAGCCGGTTGTCGTGAGGTTAAATTATCCTCCACCGGGGAAGCGGAGGCAATGAGGGAGAAAGGCCCTTTTCGCAGGGCCTAGGCGTAGATGCCGCGCTGGCGGATGGTGTAGGCCACGCGGTCAATGGCCAGCATATAGGCGGCAATGCGGTTATTGACGTTATGGGTCTCGGCGTATTCCACCACCGCCTGGAAGGACTCGCGCATGATGTGCTCCAGTTGCTCGTTGACCACGGACTCTTTCCAGAAGTATCCCTGGCGGTCCTGCACCCACTCGAAGTAGGAGGCGGTGACGCCGCCGGCGTTGGCCAGAATGTCGGGCACGATGAAGACGCGCTTGTCGGAGAGAATGTCGTCTGCTGCCGCGGTGGTGGGGCCGTTGGCGCCTTCGATGAGAACGCGGGCCTTGATCTGGTCGGCATTGCGGCTGGTGATCTGGTTCTCGGTAGCAGCCGGAATCAGCACGTCGCAGTCCGCCAGCATCAGCTCGGCGGGATCGTATTTTTCCGCGCCCGGGAAGCCGTGAATCACGCCATTATGCTGGCGGTAATCCCACAGCGCCTCAATATCAATGCCCTCGCGGTTGTAGAGGCCGCCGCCCACTTCCACGATGCCGATGATTTTGTAGCCGCGCTCGTGCATGAGGCGGGCGGCATTGGAGCCCACATTACCGAAACCCTGGATGACGACACGGGTGCGGTCGCGGTTCATGTTGAGCTTTTTCAGGGCCTCGTCGCAGATGATCATGAGGCCGCGGCCAGTGGCTTCACGGCGCCCGCGCGAGCCGCCCATATTCAGCGGCTTGCCGGTGACCACGGCAGTCACGGTCTGGCGCATGTGCATGGAATAGGTGTCCATCATCCAGGCCATGATCTGCTCATTGGTGTTCATGTCGGGGGCGGGGACGTCTTTCTCCGGGCCGATGAATTCGAAGAGCTCCGCGGTATAGCGGCGGGTCATGCGCTCCAGTTCGCCCATGGACATCTTGTGGGGGTCGCAGATGATGCCGCCTTTGGCGCCGCCGAAGGGGATGTTAACTACGGCGCACTTCCAGGTCATCCAGCTGGCCAGGGCGCGCACTTCGTCGAGCGTGACGTCGGGGGAGTAGCGCACGCCACCCTTCGCCGGGCCGCGGGCGATGGAGTGCTGCACGCGGAAGCCGGTGAACACTTCCAGGTGGCCGTCGTCCATGGAAACAGGAATATGCACGATGATTTCGCGGGTGGGATAGCGCAGCACCTTCCACAGGCCTTCATCGAGCTTGAGTTTTTGAGCGGCCAGGTCGAAGCGCGCGGCTTGCGCCTCCCAGGGGTTGATTTCCTGTTCCAGGGCGATGGTTTTCATAGGAGTTCTCCGGGGCGAAGGTCCGGAATTTTGGATGCGTCCAATCTAAAATTTTGATTCCGGCGAAAGCAACAGTATATGAAGGCTATCCCCCGTGGGCAAGCCAGGTGGACGTCAAGGTATGACGCCGGTACCAAGCAGTGCAAGGGGGGGCGGCTATTTGCTGCTGGCGGCGGCTTGGAAGCGGGCAGGGGCGCCGATTTTGATTTCCATGCCCTCGGCGGCGGCGCGCACGCGGGGATAGTAGTTGCCGGCCTCCCGCACGATGCGTTCAATGCAGGCGTCATCGTGGTCGGGGTCGTGGTGGAACAGCACCAGCTCCTTGGCGCCGCTTTCCATTACCACGTTGACGGCTTCGCGCCAGTGGCTGTGGCCCCAGCCGCGGCGGCAAACTTCGTACTCCTCAGGCAGATACTGAGCGTCGTAAATCAGAACGTCCGCGCCTTCGGCAAGCTTGCGCACTTGTTTATCGAATAGAGCCTGGCCGGGCTCGTTGTCGGTGGCGTAAACCAGCACGCCATCGCGTGTTTCCATGCGGAAGCCGAGGCAGCCCTGGGGGTGGTTCAGCGCCATTGTGCGCAACACGCAATTCTCCATGGTCATGTGGCCTTCGCCGATGTCGTGAAAGTGACGGTGAGCGGCCATCTGGCCCATATCCACGGGGAAATACGGCTCGTTCATCTGCTCTTCCAGCACACGCTGCAGGCTGCGGGTACGGCTGGAAGAGTGAAAGAAAAAACGGTTCTCGGCGTTGTCGTAAAGCGGGGTGAAGAAGGGGATGCCCTGGATGTGGTCCCAGTGGAAATGGGAGATGAAGATGTGGGCGGAGATGCCGGGTCCGGAGTGATTGCTCAGCCATTTGCCCAGATTGCGCAGGCCGGTGCCGCAGTCGAAGATGTAGAGGCCGTCGCCGACCCGCACCTCGACGCAGGAGGTGTTACCTCCGTAACGCATATTTTCCGGCTGCGGAGTAGGGGTAGACCCCCGTACTCCCCAGAATCTGACTAACATAGGCTTCCGCCGGTTGTTATGGACGTTAGCCCATCTTGCAACCCGGAGGTGCCGGCGTCAATGACCGAGAGTGCAAGGGCGGTAGTGCGGGCCCCGAGTTCCCAGTACCCAGTACCTAGTACCTAGTCAGAAGACTGCCATCTGCGTCTTCGAGGAAATCGTTTCAGTTGTATCCAAGTTGCGGGGACAATCGTCAAAGGTTTCGGAACTAGGTACTAGGTACTGGGTACTACCGACTTCCTCATATAATGTGCGTTTTCTTCGAGTAGAGAATGCTTCGTCCCGACTTCAAGGAATTCACTCGCCTGGCACGCGAGGCTACGCTGGTGCCGGTGGCCAAATCCATTACCGCCGACCTGCTGACGCCAGTGTCCGCTTTCCTGGCAATAGCCGGCGATGAGCCAGGGTCGTTTCTGCTGGAATCCATTGAGGCTGGAGAAAGAATTGGGCGCTACAGCTTCCTGGGGGCGCGGCCTTACATGCAGGTGCAGTCGCGCGGGACCGAGATCATGGTGGAGCGGCGGGGCCGGGTGGAGCTGCGTGCAGGGAGCATCTTCGAAATCCTGCAACAGATGTTGCGCCAGCACCGCGCGGCAGTTGTGCCCGACCTGCCGCCTTTTACAGCCGGAGCAGTGGGTTATTTTGCCTACGATATCGTGCGTCAGTTAGAGAAGATAGGGGACCGCAGCAAGGATGACCTGCGGGCGCCCGACTGCGCTCTGATGTTCTACGACCGTGTGCTGGCGTTCGACCACCTGCGCCACCAGATCCACATCCTCGCCGCCGCCGATGTCTCGCGGGAAAGCCCGAAGCGGGCTTATGAGCGCGCGCTGCGGGATATCGCCGCCATTGAAAAGAAGCTAGGCGCCGGGCTGCGGCGGCTGCGGCCCAACCGGGTTCGGCGATTTTCCGGAACTTTGAAGGTTCGTCACCGCACCAGCCGCGCCGATTACATGCAGGGTGTTGAACGGATGAAGGAATACATAGCGGCGGGAGACATCTTCCAGGCGGTGCTTTCGCAGCGACTGGAGTTCGAGCCGGGCGCCGAGGCTTTCGATCTGTATCGCGCCCTGCGCACGGTGAATCCTTCGCCTTACATGTACTTCCTTCGCCTGCGGGAACTGGGAGGCGAGAAGGGCAAGGCTAAAGGAGAGATGTTGCAGATTTTGGGCTCGTCGCCGGAGATGCTGGTGCGGGTGAGCGGGAAGCGGCTGGAATACCGTCCCATTGCCGGAACGCATAGGCGAGGCCGCGACGAGGGGGAAGACCAGGCGCTGGAAAAGCAGATGCGCGAGGATGAGAAGGAGCGCGCGGAGCACGTTATGCTGGTGGATTTGGGGCGCAATGACATTGGGCGAGTCAGCGAATACGGGTCGGTTTCAGTACCCAAACTGATGTACGTGGAACGCTACTCGCACGTGATGCACCTGGTGTCGGCCATTGAGGGGCGCTTGCGCGAGGGATTGGATCCCATAGACGCGCTGGCAGCATGTTTTCCCGCGGGAACACTGACGGGAGCACCCAAGGTTCGGGCCATGCAGATTATCGAAGAGCTGGAGCCGGTGAGGAGAGGCGTGTATGGCGGAGCGGTGCTATACGCCGATTTCGCCGGCAACCTGGATTCCTGCATCACTATTCGCACTATGGTGGTGAAGGGCAAGCGCGCCTACCTGCAGGCGGGGGCGGGCATTGTGGCCGATTCCGACCCGGCACGCGAATACCAGGAGTGTTTGAACAAGGCCCAGGCCGGGTTGCGGGCGGTGCAACTGGCGCGCGGCGGGCTGGAGTGATTTCTCACCGCCAAACCCAAATTCCACCGCCGAGACGCAGAGGTCGCAAAGATTCTTCGCGCCCGGAGTACGTTGGGCGGGACGACGGGATCGCTGCTCCAGTGTGGAAGCGCGCGGCTAGCCGCGCGAATCTCGACGCAGAACTTAGAAGGGGCTTCAGTCCTTGTTGGGAAGCCATTTCTAGCAAGGGCTGAAGCCCGTTTCGTTTGAGGGCTGATGTCGCATGGCTAAAGCCATGCGCTTCCACGGTAGTGCGGGCTGCGGCGAAGCGGGATTGAGTTTCGTCTCGGACATTACGCGCAGAGATGGCGCTGGTTCGAGGTGGGCATGAAGGAGGGCATTTACACAGGGATTGCGTTGATAATTCCTCCCGCGGCGGCGCACTCCGCGTCTCAGCAGTGAAGAAGGTTCGGCGTTCCGGTAAATAATAAATCGGCAGCGGGCAATCAGAGCCGAACGCCAACCACGCCCAACATGCGGCCGGCTACGCCTCTCTCCTTGCGATAAGAGAACAGCAAATCGGTGCGGCAGGAAGTGCACAGCGGCGAAGCGCTGATGTTTTCCGCCGGGACGCCGGCGTCGGTCAATTGGCGGGTATTGGCTGCCACCAAATCCAGGTAAAGGAGAGTCTCCTCCGGGCCATGTCCGGGAGGGCGGGCGTTAAGGAAAAGCAGCGGATATTTTTCGCGCACGGGATTAGATTCGCGCACCTCGCGGAAGACCTCGCCGGCGTAAGCAAACTGCGTATGAAATTTTTCCCGCACCTCTTCGCCGACTTGGTAACAGCAGGAATGGATTCCGGGCCCAATGGCGGCGCGCAGGTCGGCGGGTGTGGAGTCGAATTGGCGGCGCATTTCGCCCACGCCTTTCTCCACGATGCGTTTCAGGGTGCCGCGCCAGCCGGCGTGAAAGGCGCCCACTGAGCGGCGCTTTGTATCTACCAGCAGGACGGGCAGGCAATCGGCGGTTTGCACGCCGAGCAGCAGGCCGGGGACGTCGGTGATGAGGCCGTCGCCGGTCGGATGAGAGTCGACAGCGCTGACAAGATGAATCAAGTCGGAATGCACCTGGCGCTGGGTGACCAGGCGCCAGGCGCCCGGATCAGCATCCAGCGCCCGCAAAAAGGCTTCGCGGTTGCGCTCCACTGTGGCGCGAGTATCGTCTTTGGTGAAGCCGAGGTTGAGAGAGGACCCACCATATGCAGCCGAATGTCCGCCCACGCGGGTGCTGAAGCCGTGCACCAGCCAGGGGAGATCAAGAACTTCCGACTTAAGAATCTCGATTTTTGGTTTGGTTGTGGAGGCGGTTTCGGAGCGGGGCTTCTGACCCATAAATTTGTATTCTATCTGGCGTCCCAAAGGTGAGCGGGAGGAACATGGGAGACAAGCGCCAGCATATAGCATACGTGGCAGTAGTAGTGCGCGACTACGACGAGGCCAAAGCTTATTACTGCGA
>JAMXLI010000133.1 GCA_024281115.1 Terriglobales bacterium
GGCAGGGAAGCGCCGCCCGCAACTGTTGGACGGTAGCGGCGGGGTCATCCACCTCGACGATCAAAGCGTCGAAGCGCTCGTCGTGCAGATCGACAATCACCGTGTTTGCCGTGTCATGCACGTCCCAGAAAACCTTCTTGCCATGCTGGTAAAAGGTGCCGGCGGTGAGCACCCCGGGAATGTTCGTGCCCGGGAAGCGGATGCCATGCCATGCCCCGCGCGCAACCTCGGGATCGTGGCGGATGCCGGCCACATGGTGCAGGGGGATGGTCAGGGAACTCTTGAAGGCCCAGAGTTTGTCGGCGCCGCGCACGTGCAGCACCAGGTTCCCTTCGGAGATGGCGATCTCGACCATGGTTGACGGAGCCCGGCCTTGCGTGCCGGAGCTTAGCGGCGCGGGCTTGCGTTCGCCGTCAGGGCGGCAACCCCGGCAGCCATTTGGCTTTCCGAGCCGCGGTCCGGCCCGGCATCCGGCCGCGAGGAAGGCTCCGGTTCGGGTTCCTCGGCCGGAGCGGCTTCGGCCGCCGGGCTGCTCGCCGCGGGCTTCTCGCTGGTGCCGGCAACAAACTGGCCGATTTTCAGCAGCGGGCGCCCCAGAGACGGGTTGTAGCCGGTCCAGGCCGAATCCAGGCCGGCTTCGCGCTCGAAGTGCGCGCGCATGCTCTCCATCTTGGAGTCCAGGTCGTCCAGGTAGTGCAGCATCAAGGCTTCCGGGAACATGGGCAGCTTGGGCGAGCCGAACTCGTACTCACCGTGATGGCTGATGATGAGGTGCTCGAGGGCCGTTTTCAAATTTGCGGGGAAGCCGGGGAGCGAGGCGATCTTGCCCTGCAGCATTTCCAATTCGATGATCATGTGGCCGAGCAACTGGCCGCGCGTGGTGTAAGCAAAGGCGCGGCTGTAGGCCAGTTCGTGGATCTTGCCGATGTCATGGAGAAAGGCTCCCGCCAGCAGGAGGTCGCGGTCCACTTGCGGGTAATTGCGGCAGACCAGATCGCAGGATCGGAACAGCGAGACGACGTGGTCGAGCAGCCCGCCGATGTAGGCATGGTGCAAAGTCTTGGCCGCGGGCGCCGTGCGGTAGGCGGCGGCGATCTCGGCATCGGACATGAACGCCTCGATCAGCGCGCGCAGGTGGGGGTTGGCGATGGTGGCGACGAAGCCGGCTAGGGTCTGCCACAGCTGATCAATGTCCTTCGTGGTTTTCGGCAGGTAGTCGGCGAAATCCACTTCGCTCTCGGCCAGCTTACGGAGTTTGTGGATGGTGAACTGGAAGTGGTTCTTGTAGCGGTTGACCAGGCCCTTGACCTTGATGCAGTCGTCCTGCTCGAAGGCGTCAAGGGCCTCGGAAACGTTGTCCCACATCTTGGCTTCGATCTGGCCGCTGCGGTCAGCCAGGGTGAGCGCCAGATAGGGCTCCCCGCTCTTTTTCGGCTTCACCTGCTTGGCAGCGACGATGAAGCTGGAGGTGACTACCTTGTTCTCAAACTTCAGGCAATCGCAGATGTAGAAATCCTTCATGGCCGGCTCGCGCGCGAGACGCCGGAAACAAGCGCGGGGCCCGGAAACCTGCCCGGGGCCGCGCACGTCAAGATTATGCGTTCGCTGGGGGCAGCCTACACTAAAACAGCAGCAACTTCTTCTTCTTTTTCATCGGCTTCGCACCCTTTTCCATGCTGGCGCTGGTAAAAACGGGAGCCGATTCGTTGGGACTGGCGCCGGTGTCTACGTAGCCCGGCTTGATGTAGATGAAGGCGTCCTCGCGCAGCTTGGTGACGTAGGTTTTGAGGGCCGGCTGCAGCTTTTCATAGTAGATGGCATCCTGGATGCGGCCCTCGACGTCCTTGAAGGGCGGGATGCCGGCCGGAGGGTGCTCGGTGACCTTCAGGATGACAAATCCCTGCTTGGTCTGGATGACATCGGAAACGTCGCCCGCCTTCATGGCGAAGGTTTTATCTTCGAGTTCCTTGGCCAGTGCGCCCCGCTTGAAATAGCCGAGGTCACCGCCCTGCGCGGCGCTGGGACCATCCGAGCTTTTCCGCGCGACATCCTCGAACTTGGCGCCCTTCTTGATCTGCTCGAGCAGGGCGTTGGCTTTGGCTTGCGCCTCGGCAATGCGCTGGGCTTCGGGAACTTCGGGCGCGTCCGGCTTGGCCTCGGTCTGGGGAGCGGTGGACACCAGGATTTCACTGAGCCGCACCTGCTCGGGCTGCGCGAGCTGGTCCTTGTGGTCGTTGTAATACTTGAGCGCGTCTTCGTGCGAGATTTTGATGGTGCCGCCGACTTCGCGCTGGATCACCTGCTGGGTGATGATGTTGGTGCGCAAATTCTCCTTGAATTCCTCGTAGGAGACGCCCTGCGATTGCGCCGCTTTCTCCAGGTCTTCCATCGATTCCAGCTTCATCTGCTTGCGGATCTCGTCCAGGCGCTTGATCAGGTCGGTTTCCGCGGTAATGCCCAGGTCCTGGCCTTTTTGCAGCAGCAACTGCTGGCTGATCAGGTCGCGCAGCACGTCTTTCTCGCGCGCCGCCACTTCTTCCGCGGGCAGGGGAGGATTCGCCTGCTGCGCCTCGTTGCGCATTTCCTGCTGGCTGCGCAGGTATTCGGAACGCGTGATGATGTGGTTATTGACGCGCGCCACGATCTCCTCGACCACGGTGTTGCTCTTGGAGTCCGGGCCCTTGGTGTCATCGGTTCCGGCAAGGCCAAAGGCGGGAACGATCAGCAGAAGGACAGCAACTACGGCAGCAGCAAAGTTCATGTCTCGAACTCAAACCTGGGTGTTGATGTAGTTACCTATTTTACACCTCAGGAGAAGCACAGCCACACGCCGTGGCTCCATGGCGGCCTCAGCCGCAGGCCGATTGCTATTATCTTCTGTTTCCAGAAGGCGTCTGCTGGAGGTGGCTATGCGAATTCTCTTGGTAGCGGCAACCGTCGTGATGGCCGCCGGAGTATGCTGGGCGGCCGCGGACGAGGCTGCCCCTGTGCCTAACCTGGCAGAATTGCAGAAGAAAGCGGCGCGGCTGGCGCCCACGCCCATTCGCGTGGATGTCTCGCATCTTTCCGCGGGCGACCGGCGCGCTCTCGCGAACCTGATCCAGGCGGCGCGCCTGCTGAACGACATCTACATGGACCAGCTGTGGGGCGGCAACCGCGTGCTGTATGCCAAGCTGCAAAAGGACACCTCGCCCCTGGGTCGCGCACGGCTGAACAATTTCTGGCTGAACAAGGGACCGTGGGACTACCTGGATGGCTATAAGGCATTCCTTCCCGGGGTGCCGCCGCGTAAGCCCCTGGGCGCCAACTTTTATCCCGAGGACGCCACCCGCCAGGAAGTCGAGAGCTGGATGAATGGCCTGTCCGCAGAGGAGCGGGAGCAGGCCAAAGGATTCTTCACCGTGGTGCGGCGCGGCCCGGGCGGCAAGCTGAAGCTCGTGCCCTACAGTGAGGTGTACCAGGCCGACCTGGAGAAAGCGGAAGGCCTGTTGCGCGAGGCCGCGGCCAATACCGGCAACGAGTCGCTGAAGAAATTTCTGCTGTCCCGCGCCGACGCCTTTATCTCCAACGACTACTACGAGAGCGACCTGGCTTGGATGGATTTGGACGCGCCGCTCGACGTCACCATCGGTCCCTATGAGACCTACACGGATGAACTGTTCGGCTACAAGGCCGCTTTCGAGGCCTACATCAACGTAAGAGATGAAAAAGAGACCGCTAAGCTGGCGGCCTTCTCGCAGCACCTGCAGGAGATTGAGAACAACCTGCCCGAGGACCCGCAGTACCGGGTGGCCAAGCTGGGCGCCGCATCCCCTATCCGCGTGGTGGACGAGGTTTTAGCGTCGGGCGACGCGGCGCATGGCGTGCAAACTGCCGCCTACAACCTGCCCAACGACGAGCGCGTGGTGCAGCAGAAGGGCAGCAAACGGGTGATGCTGAAAAACGTGCAGGAGGCAAAATTCAAGACCGTCCTGGCGCCGATTGCCGAGCGGGTGCTGGCGAAAGAAGACCGATCACTGGTGAATTTCGACTGGTTTTTCACTCACATCCTGGCCCACGAGCTGACCCACGGGCTGGGCCCGCACCAGATCAAGGTCCAGGGCCGTGAGACGACTCCCCGGCAGGAACTCAAGGAGCTCTACAGCGCGATTGAAGAGGCCAAGGCCGACGTAACCGGACTTTTTGCCCTGGGATACATGATCGAGCACAGCCAGGAGATGAAGCTGGGCAGCCTGCTGCCGGGCAGCGGCGAAGCGGCGCAGCGCCAGCTTTACACCACCTACCTGGCGTCGGCCTTCCGCGGCGTGCGCTTCGGCCTGAGCGAAGCGCATGGCAAAGGACAAGCAGTGCAGCTGAATTACCTGCTGGACAAGGGCGGCCTCCTGGCTATGCCGGACGGCACCTTCGCAGTGGATTTCAGCAAGATCAAGGAGGCAGTGCGGCAGCTCGACCACGATCTGCTGACCCTGGAGGCCGAAGGCAACTATGCCGGCGCCAAGCGCATGCTGGACGAGCTGGGCGTCGTCCGCCCTGAGGTGCAGAAGGCGCTGGACCGGCTGGGCGACATTCCCACCGACATCGCGCCGCAGTTCGTAACCGCCGCGCAGGTGGCGCCCGAGCGCGCCGCCGCTCCGGCCCGGCGCCGCAAGTGAGGGTCAGGACGCGCGCAGCAGCGCGACGGCGGTCCTGTCGTTCGGGCGGATCGGGCGGGCGCTGAACTTCTCTGCGGCCGCCAACACGTCTTCGCACAGCTGCTTCGCGGTCGAGAGTTGCGCGGCGAGCAAGGCGCGCTGCACTCCATCCACGCCGAACTGCCGTTTTTTGGCCCCAGCCTCGATCACCCCGCGCGAGACCAGCAGCAGCGCCGAGCCGCGAACCAGGACGCAGATATGGGCCTCGTAGGGCGCATGGGAGAAGAGGCCGAAGGGCAATCCCGAGGCCGGCAGTTGCGTCAGGCCTGCGGAGTCGCGCACCAGTCCGGGCGGGTGGCCGGCGTTGATGTAGGCCAGCGTGCCTAAATCGCGGTTGTAGCAGCCCAGAAACGCCGGGCACAGGCACACCCTCCCCGCCTCGGAGAGCACCGTCCGGTTCATGATGAGAGCAAGCTCAGAGAGCGCTTCGTTTTCATTGACTTCGGTGGCTCCGCGCTGGGCAAATGATTCCGGCGCGTGGCGGCGCACCGCGTCCTGCAGCACGGCCGCAATGCCCATGGCGGGCTGGCGCTGGCCGGCAACGTCCAGGAGCAGCATGAGCAAGCGCCCCCCGATACCCAGGAACTCGTAAAAGTCCCCGCCGAGGCGCGCGTGGCGGTAGACGGCAGCCAGATCGGCGCCGGGAAGCACAGCAACCGCGCTGGGCGCGGGCACGCGTTCCAAAGTAGCGGGAGCGGGCTGCGGTCCGGCCGGCATTGGCGCGCAAAATAGCACACGTCCGTTCGCTTGCCAAAGGATTCCGGGGAAGGGTGGAGGGGGCCGGCGGTGACCGCGGGTTAATTCCCGTACTTCTGCTGGAGGAACTTGCCGGTCTCGATCTCAAGATCGGCATAGCCGAGGTGCACGGTCGCGCGCAGGGCAGCTTCCGGCGACGCGCCGTCGCCGATGCGCTCGAGGATGCGACGCACATCGCTGATACCGTAAGTCTCGGAGATGTACTGCACCGCGGCCAGCGACTCGTCGTAGGCGAGCACCGCCTCCGGCGTGGACATCCCCATGAACCCGGACTCGAGCGCATTGAAGGGAATCACGCGCTTCTGGTTGAACGCCTGCCCCAAGCGCGAGCCCCGGCTGCGCAGTCCGCGCGGCTCCACCATCTGGGCCACGCCTTCGTGCAGCCATTGCGGCGCACGTCCGCGGCTGACCTGGTTAATAAAGGAGTGCGCCAGCTCATGCTTGAGGACCCGCGCCATCTCCGGGGTCACCGAGTTCATGCCGTGGATGGGGATGCGGAGCTTGCCGTCGTTCAGCGCTCCCGTCCAACCCGGCGCCTGGGTGACGTCGAAGAAAGCCTGGTCGGTATAGAGGACGACGGCGATGGTGTTGCGGGGAGCTACATCCAGTTCCCCGGTCAGCTGCTGATAGTCCGCTTCCAAAGCGTCCAGCAGTTCGCGGCGCAACAGTTCGGAGCTTTGGCTCCCCTCGTAATGCAGCACGAAGTGGCTGCTGTCGTGCTCGCGGTAGTCGGCTTCGGCGTGGACTTCCCTCTGGGCCTTGGCCAGGTACTTCTGCAGCGTAGGGTCGGGATGCAGCGCCAGCGAGCGCGTCCAGGCCTGGGCCGCCTGCGGGGTATGGTCGGAAGCGAACTCCGCGAATCCCAGCACCGCCCAGGCATCCGCCGAAACGGGGGAAACCCGCGTGGCATGCTCGGCGACGGAGACGGCTTCGCCCAGTTCGCCGGCCTGCATCAGCACGGCGGCGTAGTAAGTGAGCGCTGCGCCATGGTCGGGCTCGAAGCTGAGAGCGCGCCGGAAGTACCCGCGCGACTGTTCGCGGCGGCCGTGTTCGTACGTGAACTTGCCCGCGATGAAGTAGCCGGAGGCGGCCAGGGTGGCGTTGGCGGAGCGTTCCAGGGCGCCCAGAGCGTCATCGTCCACCTGCCCATCGTGAATCACTTTGAGGGAGAGGGCGGTATCTCCGACCTCCACGCTGGGGGTAAAGACCGGCACCGCGCGCGCCGGGTCCGCGGTATCGGGTGAGGGGCTGGAGTACGCCGGCGCTCCCCCGGCTTCGACGCGCTCCACCAGGTCTTTGGGGATAGCATAGGAGTCGTCGCCGATGTCATATTCCACGTGGCTGGTGGTCTGCCGGACGCGGTCGGCAAAAAGCGTGCGGCCGTTCTTGAGGTGAATGGTTTCGGCGGGCGCCAGCAGCGAGGACGCAACCAGGATGATCCAAAGGGCCCGCACGGAGCCGATTTTAGCGAGCGCCGGGGCCGGTGGCGTGATTACGAAGGTCACAGCGCAAACACGAACTATGCGGCTGTTGTGCGTACTCCTGCTGGCCTTGGCCCAGCCCGCGAGCGCTGCCCCGGTCTCTCCGGCCGAGCAGCTTTACCAGCAACTGGGGACAGTGGGGCTGGATCCTGGACGCGTCTACCGGGTGCGGGAAGCGTCGCTGGACCGCGGCGACATGCACATCATGCTGGACGATGGCACCATTGCCTTCACAGCCGATGTGATGGGACGGGTCACGGGGGCGTTTTTCGAGGGGCAAGGCGAGATCCTGGTGGTGCCGCCCGATCGCGCCGAGCGCTCCTCCCTGGCTTTGTTTACCGGCGCGGCCGTGCTGGAAGAACCGTTCAGCAGCGCTTACCTGCGCTTCAACGACGACACTTACGCGAGCATGCAAGAGCAACTCCGCCCGGCGAAGGAGGAAGCCGAGTTCGTGGCCCGGTATGGAGATGCGGCGCGCACGCTGGCGCGCGTGGACGCCTTTCGGCTGCTGCTGACCTTCAGCCGCGAGCTGCCGCCGGCTTCCGGAACGTCGGGGGAGAGCGGCGGCGATCGCTTCCTGCACGCGCGCCTGAGCTGCCAGCGTCGCGGCATGGTGGACGCCTACTACGATTCCACCGGTTCGGAGCAGGTTACGGTGGGACAACTGAGCGATACCAAGACCGGCACCTTCTTCGACCTGTGGACTTCCTTCGCGGTTCGCTCCGCACGCAAGGCGCGCTTGTCGGGCGCCACCGGTGCCACCTTAGAGAAGACCTTGGATACCGAGCTGAACGTTTTGCAATACCGAATCCGGGCTGCGATCCGCCTTCCCCACGAACTTACCGCGAATGCCCTCTTAGACGTGGAGGTGAGGAACGGCGGCCAGCGCACGCTGGTATTCGAGTTGTCGCGGTTCCTGCAGGTGGACCGGATCGAGGCGGACGGGCAGCCGCTGGAGTTCATCCACAATCCTTCCCAAGCCGGTTCGCAGGTGGCGCGGCAGGGCAACGATGCCGTGGCCCTGATTTTTCCGCAGGTCTTGCGCACCGGCCAGAAGATGCGCCTGCGATTTGAGTACCGCGGCGACGTGCTCTCCGAGGCGGGCGGCGGACTGATCTACGTCGGGGCGAGGGGAAGCTGGTATCCCCACCGCGGGCTCGACATGGCGCAGTTCGACCTGCAATTCCGCTTTCCCGCCGGTTACACGCTGCTGGCCACCGGCAAGCGCACCGCGCCCGAGCCCGAGGCCGCCGGCGCGGCCGGGGAGCAAGTGGCCCGCTGGAAATCGGAAAAGCCCATCCCGCTGGCGGGTTTCAACCTGGGCAAGTATGTACAGGGCGTGGCCGAGGGCGGAGGCGTGCGCGTGGAGAGCTACGCCGGCGGAGTCGAGCGCGCTTTCCCGCGTCCGAAGGCGGCCGAGCCAGCCGTTGTCACCCTCTTGCCGCCGACTGCGCCTCCCATCGCGAGCGTGCCCGAGACTCCGGCCGTGCACGCGGTCCCCAACCCGGCGAACAATGCCCAGCAGGTCGCGGACAAATCGCTCTCCTTTATTCGCTTCATGGTGCCGCGCACCGGTGCTTTTCCCTACTCGGAGCTGGCGCTGACGCAGATGCCGGGGACGGACAGCCAGGGCTGGCCGGGGCTGGTGTTCTTGTCGAGCCTCGCTTTCCTCACCCAGCCCGAGCGCACGCAGATGAAGTTTGCCCCCTTTCCCAACCTGCTCTACGGGGAACTCATGCTGGACCACGAAACCGCGCACCAGTGGTGGGGCGACAACGTGAGCTGGAGCAGTTATCGCGACGAATGGGTGGACGAGGCGCTCTCCAATTACTGCGCCCTGCTGAGGATGGAAGCGGAGCGTCCGCAGGATTTCGCGGCCGTGCTCGACCACTATCGCGCGGAATTGCTGCGCAAGAACAAAGAAGGATTGCCGACCAGCGACGCCGGACCGGTAACGCTCGGCATCCGCTTGTACTCCTCGAAGTTTCCCACCGGCTACGACGACATCGCCTATGGGCGAGGCACGTGGCTCTTTCACATGCTAAGCGAAATGCTGCGTAGCCGGAATGCGCCGGAGAGCGCCGCGGCCGAGCCTTTCTGGCGGGTGCTGCGCAACCTGCAGCAGCGTTTCTCGGGAAGGCCGATGGCCTACAGCGACGTGCAGGCAGCTTTCGAGGCGGAGTTGCCGCGCGACCTCTGGTTTGAGGGCCGGCGATCGCTGAACTGGTTCAGCGAAGGATGG
>JAMXLI010000134.1 GCA_024281115.1 Terriglobales bacterium
CCGGCCTCGATGCGGTCGGGGATGATTCGGTGGCGCGCTCCGTGCAGCCGCTCCACGCCGCGGATGCGGATGGTCGCGCTGCCCGCGCCTTCGATGCGCGCACCCATCTTGTTCAGCAGCTCCGCCAGGTCCACCACTTCCGGCTCGCGGGCGCAATTCTGCATGAGCGTCTCGCCCTCGGCCAGCGCCGCCGCCATCATCAGGTCTTCCGTCCCCGTTACCGTGATCTTGGAGAAACGGATCTCGCCCCCGCGCAGGCGCTTGGCGCGGGCAATGACATATCCGTGGTCCTGCTCGATCGTCGCTCCCAGCTGCTCCAGCCCCTGGATGTGCAGGTCAATGGGACGCGCGCCGATGGCGCATCCCCCCGGCAGCGACACCCGCGCTTCGCCCGTGCGCGCTACCAGCGGTCCCAGTACCAGGGTAGACGCGCGCATCGTTTTCACCAGCTCATAGGAGGCCTCGGGCGTCTCCACCCGCCGGCAGCACAGGGTCGTGCGGTGCTGCGCCCGGCCGTACCCCAACTCCACCTCCGCACCCATGGCCGCCAGCAGCTGGCGCGTGGTTTCGATATCGCGCACCTGGGGAATGTTCTCCAGGATCACCGGTTCCTCGGTCAGCAAGGCGGCCGCCATGGCCGGCAGCGCCGCATTCTTGGCGCCGCTCACCCGGATCGTGCCCAGCAGCGGATTGCCCCCGCGTATTACGAATTTATCCACGAGCGTGTACGCCCCCCGGTAAGCCCCATTCCATTGTCCTCGGAAAGTTTTCATTGTAGCGAGGATTGCCTTTTGCGGGGCCCGGGAAAATCACTTAGATGCGGGAACTGGCGTTCCGTTTTTGCGAGTTGGCAATGGCCTGCCGGACATGTCCTCCCGCGCTCGCCAGGGCGGCCTCAGCCTGCCGCCGCGTGGCTCCTGTGCGCAGCATGACCAACGCCAGGGGAACCCGGTCTCCGGCAGCGCGCAGCGCCTCTGCGGCTGCTGCGCGGTCCACCTCCGCCGCCTGCTGCACGATGGCCAGCGCGCGCTCCTTCAGCTTGGAATTCTTGGGATGGACGTTCACCATCAGGTTCCCGAGCACATATCCCAGCCGGGCCATGGCGCCGGTGGAGAGCATGTTCAACACCATCTTCTGCGCGGTGCCCGCCTTCAGCCGGGAGGAGCCGGCCACTACCTCCGGGCCTACCGGGGTGACGATCGCGACATGGGCCGCCTGGGCCAGCGCCGACCCGGGCTGGCAGGTTACCGCCACGGTCTTGGCGCCTTGCGCGCGCGCGTATTCCAGCGCGGCCACCGTGTAGGGCGTGCGCCCGCTGGCCGCTATACCCACTACCACGTCTTTCCGCCCCGGAGCTTTTTTCCGCAGGTCGCGCCGTCCCAGTGCACGCGAGTCCTCGTTGGCCTCGACGGCCGCGCCCAGCGCCCGGCTCCCCCCGGCCATCACGTACTGCACCTGCCACGATGCAGTGCTGAAGGTCGGCGGGCATTCCGCCGCATCCAGCGCGGCGATGCGTCCGCTCGTGCCTGCGCCCACATAGATGAGTCTTCCGCCGGCGCGCAGCGCCGCAGCGATCAGGTCAATGGCGCGCGCGATCTGCGGCAGCGCCCGCCGCACCGCGGTCGCTACCTTGGCGTCCTCCGCGTTCAGGATGCGCGCGATGGCCAGCGCGGGCAGAGCATCGAGTGCTGCCGAGCGCGGGTTGCGGCCTTCGGTTTTCAGGGTGGCTGCGGTGGTGGGGCGCGCGCGGCCTTTACCGGCCGTGGCTTGCCTCATCGCCGTTGCGGCGCCTGCACCAGCGGCGGATGGTCTGGTTTTTGGGGATTTCCCGGCAGGACCTCGCGCAGCGCCCACTCGATATGCCGTAAGCAGTCGTTGATGCGCTGGATGTGCTCCGGGTTCTGCGTTGCGTAGGCCGAGTACTGAATGATTTCCAGGTCGTTGCGGACCAGGTGGTTCATCTGCGCCACGGTCTCCAGTTTCGCGGCCGTGATCCGCTTATGGCGCTGCTCGTACATCCATGCCACTGCCCCCGCCATCGCCCCCAGCAGGATGGAATCCACCACCAGCAGAGTCATCGAGTAGGTCACCGATAACAGCACCACGTCGGAAAAGAACGTCAGCACGCCGACCGCGAGCGCAACGAGCAATCCGCTGCTGGCGGCACTTCGATGGGGTTTTTCTACGCCGAACATGAGAGCGCTTCGACCACGGCGTCGTGCCAACGGGGTCGAACCTCCTTAATCTGCTGGTTGCGGTTATCGGGCCAAGTACGGTTCGTTAAAAGCGTGAGCGAGAGCTCGCGCTCCGGGTCAATCCATAGCGAGGTGCCGGTGTAACCAAGATGTCCGAAGGAACTCTCCGACAAGTATTGACCGGATTGTGACGGTTGGGAAGGGGTATCCCACCCTAGAGCGTGCGAATCTTTGGCGGGGGCGACTGGCCGCCGGGTGAACAGCAGGACTGTTTCCCGCCGGAACAGCGCGCCCTCCCTCCCGCTGCGGCTGTCGAGCACGGCTTGGGCAAAAGCTGCAAGGTCGCCGGCGCTGGCGAAGACGCCGGCGTGCCCGGAAACCCCGCCCATGACGCTGGCATTTTCGTCGTGTACCTCGCCCTGCACCACGCGGTGGCGGAACTCGCGATCGTCCACCGTCGGCGGTATTTCCGCCTTCCACGCCGCCGGCGGGCAATAGCCGGTATGCGCCATGCCCAGAGGACCGAAAATGCGGGTCTGGCAGAAGCGGTCCAGGGTTTCACCCGCCAGCCGCGCCAATACTTCTCCCAGGATTATGAAGCCGATATCGCTGTATTCGGCGCGCTCTCCCGGCGCGGCCGCCAACGGCGTCGTCATCGCCGCCTGTACCAGCTCCTCGCGCGTGCGCGCGTGCTGGAACAGGCGCTCGTAAGCGGGCAGGCCGGAGCTGTGCGCCAGCAGCAGGCGCACCGTTACCTCCCGGCGTCGGGCATCCTCCCCTGCAAACTCGGGGAAGACGCTGCAGACCGGCAAATCCAGGTCGAGCTGCCCGGCGTCGTAGAGCAGCATCGCCATCGCGGTGGTGCCCACGACTTTCGTCACCGAAGCCACGTCAAAGACTGTCTCCTTCGAAATCGCCGCCGCGCCGGCTTCGTAGGTGAAGCTTCCCAGCCCGCGCAGCGCCAGCAATCGGCCAGCCTGCGCAACCACCAGTGACGCTCCAGGAAAGACTTTGTCCTCAATGGCTTGCTGGATAATCTGGAAGGCGCGCGCGAATTGTGTGTCCTGCCGCTCGAAGGCAGGCTCCGGCGCGCGCGTCGGCGCTTTGACAGGGGAGGGGGTCAAAGTGAGTACATCATAGTCTCTGGACGCAAGCCGGCAGACCGGGTGAATCCCCGATTTTTGCCTGCGGCCGTGTCCTAGCTGCATCTTGAGAAGCACCCAAGCCTTGTGTAGAGTCCTGCGTAGTTTCCGTGAATACTCATGGCCTGTTGAAAACTTTGGCACGCGTGTGCCTGCTTTGCGGCCTCCTGACTGCGCTCTCCGCCCGCGGACAGGGGATGGCCGCCGAGCCCTCGCTCAACGTGCTGGACGCCATTGTGCAGGACGCCATCGCCCACGGTGAGGTCCCCGGGGCGGTGGTGCTGGTAGGCCACAACGGGGGCGTGGTTTACCGCAAGGCCTTCGGCAATCGCGCCCTGGAACCCGGTCGCGAGCCCATGACGCTCGATACCGTCTTCGACATCGCCTCGCTCACCAAGGTGATGGTCACCACCACGGCCGTTATGCAGCTGGTGGAGCAGGGAAAGGTTCGCACCTACGATCCTGTCGCCCGTTACCTGCCGGAGTTTGGCGGCAACGGCAAGGGCGAAATTACGGTTCGCGAACTGCTTACTCATTACTCCGGCCTGGCCCCGGACCTCGACCTGCGCCGGCCGTGGCAGGGCAAGGGCACCGCCTACCAGATGGCGGATGCCGAGACCCCTATCCATCCTCCCGGCGCTGTGTTCGTTTACAGCGACATCAATTTCGTCGTGCTGGGTGAACTGGTGGAGAGGGTCTCCGGGCTGGCGCTCGATGAGTACGCCGCCCGCTACATTTTCCAGCCGCTTCACCTGAACCGCACGCGCTTCCTGCCGCCCCCCAGCTGGACCGGCAGCATCGCTCCCACGCAGTACGACGAACACGGCGTCATGCTGCGCGGCGCGGTTCACGATCCCACCGCTCGCCGGATGGGCGGGGTGGCTGGCCATGCGGGTGTCTTCTCCACCGCCGACGATTTGGCCGCTTTCGCCCAGGCCATTCTCGATGGCGGCCCGCGCGTCCTGAGCGCCCTCTCGGTGCAGAAGATGACCACTCCGGAGCAGCCCCCGAATGCCACCGCCGTGCGCGGCTTTGGCTGGGACATTGATTCTCCCTATTCCAGCAACCGCGGCGAATTCCTGCCCGTCGGGTCCTACGGCCACACCGGTTTTACCGGCACCTCCTTGTGGATCGATCCCACCACCCGCTCCTACATCTTGATTCTCGCCAACAGCGTGCACCCGCGCGGGGCGGGCTCCGCCGTGTCCTTGCGCTCCAAGATCGCCACCGCCGCTGCTGCCGCCCTCGCTCTCACCCCGGCGCAGCAGGACGAGCTGCGTCTGCGGCGCATCACCGGCTACAACGAGGCCGACACCGCCGACCGCGTCCTGGCCCTGCGCAACGGCGCCGTGCGGGCCGGCATTGATGTTCTGGAATCCAACTTCAGCGCCTGGAACGTGTTTCGCAAGGGAAGCGGCGCCCGCAAGAAAATTGGCGTGCTCACCAACCAGACCGGCCGCGATCAGTCCGGCCGCCGCACCATTGACGTGCTGGCCACAGCGCCGGGAGCGGAGCTGGTCTCTATTTTCAGCCCGGAGCACGGCCTGGCCGGGGAGATGGACACTGCCCACATCTCCGATTCCCGCGATGCAGCGACGGGGGCGCCCATCTACAGCATGTATGGGCTGCAGGAGGCGCAGCGGCGCCCGCCTGTGGACGTGGTGAAGCGGCTCGATGCCGTCTTTGTTGACCTGCAGAATGCCGGCGCCCGCTTCTACACCTACGAACCCAGCATGGCTTACATGCTGGAAGCGGCGGCCGCGGCGGGCGTGCCCGTCGTGGTTCTTGACCGGCCCAACCCGGTTGCCGGCTCCATCGTGCAAGGACCGGTCTCCGACTCGGGCACCGCCAGCTTCGTGAACTATCTGCGCGTGCCGGTGCGGCACGGTATGACCATGGGCGAGCTTGCCCGCATGTTTGTGGGCGAGCGCAAACTCGCGGTCAATTTGACCGTGGTTCCCATGCAGGGCTGGCAGCGCGGCGACTGGTTCGATTCCACCGGCCTGGCCTGGATCAATCCCTCGCCCAACCTGCGCAGCCTCACGCAAGCCACCCTCTACCCGGGCGTGGGGCTGGTGGAAGGCACCAATATTTCCGTCGGCCGCGGGACCGATACTCCTTTTGAGGTGCTGGGGGCGCCCTGGGTGCGCGCGCGCGAGCTCGCCTCCTACCTGAACGCCCGCCAGATCGGTGGGGTGCGCTTTGTTCCGCTGGCGTTTACTCCGGCCAGCGCCAACTATGCCGGGCAGCGTTGCGAAGGCGTGAACATCGTGGTTCTCGACCGCAGCATGCTGGATGCGCCCGAGTTGGGTATCGAACTGGCCTCCGCGCTGCACAAGCTCTATCCCGCGCAATACCGGATGGAGCGCCTGCCGGAATTATTAGCCAACCAGTCGGCTTTCGATGGCCTTCTCCGTGGAGACGATCCCCGCGTGATTGCCGCCGGCTGGAGCCGCGGGCTGGAAGACTTTCTCCAGCTGCGCGCCCGTTATCTGATTTATAAGTAGAGAGGATCCAACATGGCAGAACGGGACAAGGCGCCCGGCTACGTGCGCTGTGCGGGGCCGAACTGCGGAATTCTGAAAGGCCAGAGCGACCGCTGGTGGTTGATGTGGACCTCGCGCGACAGCGCCGGCAGCCCCGAACTCCACCTCGCTCCCTGGGACGACGCGGTGGCGCAAGCCGAAGGCGCCGCGCCGGTCTGTGGCGAGCTCTGTGCCCAGAAGCTGCAATCGCAATTCATGGGAAACATTCTCGAGAAGCGTTTCAAGCGGCGTTGATGCGAGGCATCTCCATGGCGCGCATCGTTCTCACCCTCCTGCTGCTCGCTCCTTCGGCCCGGGCGGCCGACAGGCTGCAAGCGCAACTGGCCGCCCTGGCGGCGCGCTTTCCCGGGAAGGTGGCGCTCTATGCCCGCGACCTGCGCACCGGCCGCACGGTTGCCCTCGATCCCGACCGCCCGGTGCCCACGGCGTCGGTCATCAAGCTGCCTATCTTTGTCGAAGCCTATGCCCAGGCCCGCGCCGGCCGGCTTAGCCTCGACGACAAGCTTACCCTCACCTCCGACAACCAGGTCTCCGGCTCAGGCGTGCTGAATTTTCTGCGCCCCGGACTGCAGCTCACGCTCTACGACGCGCTCGTCCTCATGATGACCTTGAGCGACAACACCGCCACCAACATGGTGATCGATGCTGTCGGAATCCCCGCCGTGAACGCCCGCATGGCGGGCATGGGACTCAAAAACACGTATTTGTACAAGAAGGTGTCGAAGCCGGCGCAAGGTCCCATGCCGCCCGACTACCCCCAGTTTGGCCTTGGAAAAACCACCGCGCGCGAAATGGGCCAGGTCATGGAAAGCGTCCAGGGCTGCGCCGAGGCAGCTATGCCGCCCAATGCGGCGCCCGCCCGCTGGAACGGCATTGGGGATCCGCGTATGTGCCGCGAGATGATTGGCATCATGCGCAACCAGCAGTACCGGAACATGGTCCCGCGCTTCCTGGAAACCGAGGACACGTCGGAGACTCCTTCCGCCATCGCCGACAAAATCGGCATGCTCGACGATGTGCGCAACGACGTCGCGTTGCTCTACACCCAGGCCGGCCCGGTGGTCATCTCGATTTTCACCTACCACAACCAGGACAAGAGCTGGACAGCCGGCAACCAGGCGGAGCTGCTCATTGCCCGCATGGCTAAAAAAATCGTGGACGCCTGGTCGCCCCGCGGCCTGGCTCCCGGCACACAACCTTAAACCTTGCAGCCGCGCTCCGCGGAACTCGCCGGCTCCTTTAGGGTTTTATACTGTTCCAACCGGGGAGTCATCCATGCGATACCTCATTCCTACGATACTTATCTTGACGTCAGCTGCTCTCGCCCAGGTCTCAACCGAGCCTCAGCCGGGGCCGCTCCAGCCGCCACCGGGAAAAATCGCGCAACGCCGCCAAGTTTCCCCCGTGCAAGATGCCCGCGAGGCGGTCACTATACCTGCCGGAACCAAGGTGCCTCTCGCCTTGAAGCAAGCCATTTCCACCAAGAGCGCCAGGCAGGGCGATCCGGTGTATGCGGTCACGAATTTTCCCGTGGCTCTTGATGGCAAAATGTTGATCCCGGCCGGCACCTACGTGCAGGGCGTCATCGATCACATCAAGCGCGCTGGACGGGTACACGGCAAGGCGGAAATTCTCATGCACTTTACCTCGCTGGTCTATCCCACCGGCTACACCGTGCTCCTGCCGGGCGCCGTCGAAAATATCCCCGGCGCCGAGCACCAGAAGGTCAAAGGGCAGGAAGGCACCATTCAGCAGGAGGGCCAGACCAAGGAGAAGATCGGCACCGCGGCCAGCACCGCCGCCACCGGCGCGGTGATCGGCGGCGTGAGCGGCGGTGGCAAGGGCGCTCTCATCGGTTCCGGCATCGGTGGGGCTGCCGGACTGGCCATCGCCATGCTCACGCGCGGCAACGACGTGCGGCTGGAGCCGGGCACCGGCATCGAGATGGTCTTCCAGCGCGAACTCGCGCTCGACCCGGTTCGCATCGCAGAAGCTCGCAAAGAAATGCAGCGCTGACCCGTGGCCATTCGCACCATCTTTCTCATCGCGCAGGAGTGCTCGCGCGGCGAACGCGCAGGCTGGCGCGATCTTGTGCGCCAGTACGGCGCCGTGGCCCGCCGCTTGCTCACCCATTATTTCCCACCGATCGAGCCCGAGATTGACGCCCACCTGCTTGGTGTTTTCCGCCGCGCCCGCAGCCATCAGAACGAATGGTTTCGCCAGCTCTCTTTTGCCAACGAGCGCGAGTTCAGCATGGCCTTTCGCGACCTGCTCTTTGCCTATGGCAGGGAAGCCGCCCGCATCCCCGTCCCCCAGTTGACCCTGGAACAGGTGCGCCAGATCATGCAGGACCTTTCCCTCATGGAGCGCGAGATGCTGTGGCTGTTCATCAAGGGATATGACGCCGCCGAGGTGGCGGCCACCATCCTGGACGCGGAGGCTACTGCGCTCGCCTGCAAGGGGATGGCCGACCAGCGCTTAGCCCAGGTCCTCCCCGGCACCTCCCCCGACGCCTTCAATATTTCGGCCCGCGTGCTGATCGAAGCCGCGGAGAGGGCGCGCACGCCCGAGTGCCTGGCCCTGAAAACTTTCAATAACATTGTGAACGGCCAGATCACCTGGCGCGAGCGGGAGCTCGCCGAGGAGCACATCAAGAGCTGCTTCTACTGCCTGGACCGCTTTACCTCTTTTCGCGAGATGATCTGGCTGCAAAACCAAACCGCGCCCCTGCCGGACGCGAAAGTGGACGCCATTCTGGCGCAGTTGGAGCTTCCGGCAGACCAGCCGCGCGGGTTCCTGAGGCGAATTTTCTCTGGAGTGTAAGCGGCTCTTGCGCCGCTCCCCTCATTGCAGGCGGAAGCTGTTCAGCATGTGCTCGTAGGTGCCGCGGAGCTGGCCGAAGCTGTTGTCGGGAGCGATGAACACCAGGTAGATCACGCCTTGACCTTGCGGATCGGGCAACGTCACCAGCCAGTCGCGCTCGCGTAAGGCCTTCCCGCCCTGCTGCACCGGGGAGTTGCCCATCAGTGTCACCGATCGTCCTTGGGTGCCGTTCACGCTGATGCTTTTCATTCCTCCGGATTGCTGCATGCCGGGGTTGGATTGCTGCAGGCTCTGCACCAGGTCTTGCGTGGCCTGGTCCAGGCTGCTGGCGTTCTGGTCCTGCCCGCTCCCGATAATTGTCCCGTAAGCGACCGAGCCTTGCGAAACCCCCGCCGGCGGCGCGATGGTCAGGCCATTCTGTCCGGCGGAGGGCTGCCAGTTGCTGGGATATTCAATGGAAATGCCGTTCTGCGCGAACTGCCGGTAACTGCCGCTGGGGCGCACATCCTGGTAGCTCACATTGATGACATCGCCTCCGGCGCCCGGCTGCCCGTTGCTCGAAACCGGCACGTTCGACGGAATGGAGCCGTTCTTACGGTTTTGCTGCGCCCACGTCCCCGATTTCGCGCCCTGCGCGATTTCCTGCGCGCTGTACATCTTCACCGAAGCCACCTGCTGCTTGGCGGAGGCGAACTGCCCCGTGCCTGCGGTGTAGGACCGCGGCGGCCAGTTCGCGATTTCCCGGTCCACCGCCTCAACCCGGTTCCCGGGATTGGGGTGATCGCTCAGGAATTGCGGCCCGCCCGGCCCGCCCTCCTTCTCCAGCGCCTGGAAGAATTGCGCCATGGCTTGCGGGTTGTAACCGGCCTTGTACATGATGATGGCGCCCACCGCGTCCGCCTGCGCCTCGTCTTTTCTCGAATACCGCAAACTGAGCATGCCTCCGCCCAGCTGCGCTCCCATGTTGGCCAGCGCGCCCGCCGAGCCACCCAGCACCGAGCCCAGGATGCCGCCCACGATGCCCGCCAAGCCCTGCGTCATCTGCTGCTTTTGCATGCCCTTGATCGAGTGTTGCATGTAGACGTGCGACATCTCGTGCGCCATCACGCCCGCCAGTTGCGCCTCGCTTTGCGCCGCTGCCACCGTGCCCGCATTCACGAAAATCGGCCCCCCGGGCAGGGCGAAAGCGTTGATATCTTTCTGCTGGACCACGTGGAACTGGTACGGCCACGAATTTTGCGCCGGAATCACCTGCGCCAGCTTGCCTCCCAGCGCCCGCACGTAGCGCGCCAGGGGATGCGAATCCGGCAGCAGCGGCATCTGCTGGTAGACCTCGCCCGCCGCCTTGAGGCCGAGTTGCTCCTGTTGCTGCTTGGAGATAGGCACGGAGCCGGGATCGGGCAGCTCCGGTGTTTTCTGCGCCGCCCACAACTCCGCGGGCTGCGCCATCACCACTACCAGAAGGACCGCCAACAGGCGGGACACAACGGTGCGTTTTTTCATAACTTTCAGAGATGCGGCTATGCTGCTCCCGGGATTCTTTTCCTAAGGCAACAGGACGCTAGCCTTC
>JAMXLI010000135.1 GCA_024281115.1 Terriglobales bacterium
CAAGGCGTTCTCTTCCACAATGGTGGGCGGACTTCCTTTCCTAGAGGCGAGCTTGCACACCATAGCGTTCCCTCGCTACGCTCGTGAAGAAGCCTATTCCTCATCCTCAACCGCCTCGCCACGCGACGCTTTGAACTGCGTGATGATCTTTTCCGCGTTCAGTGCAGGCACAAAATCGTAGTGCGACATTTCCATGTTGAAGCTGCCGCGCCCCTGGGTCATCGAGGTCAGGTCAGCCCCGTAGGTGAGCATTTCCGCCATGGGCACCTGCGCGTTGATGACGGTGTTGCCGCCCTTGTTGTTCATGCCCTGGATGCGACCCCGCCGGCTGTTCAGATCGCCCATGATGGTGCCCGCGAACTCGTCCGGAACCGTGATCTCCACCGCCATGATCGGCTCCAGCAACGTGGGCTTGGCCTGCTCCATGGCCTTCTTGAAGGCGATGCGCCCCGCCATTTTGAACGAGAGTTCGTTCGAATCCACGTCGTGGTAGGAACCGTCGTACAGGATGACTTTGAAGTCCACCACCGGGAAGCCCGCCAGGTAGCCGCGCTGCGCCGCCTCCACAATCCCCTTTTCCACCGCCGGTATGAAATTCCGGGGAATGGCGCCGCCGAAGATTTCGTTCGCAAACTCAAAATTGCCGCCGCGCGCCAGCGGCTCCATCTTGATCTTGCAATCGCCGTACTGCCCGTGTCCCCCGGTTTGTTTCTTGTGCCGTCCCTGCACGTCAGCGCGCCCGCGGATGGTTTCGCGATAGGGAACTTTGGGCGCTTTCAGGTTCACTTCCGTGTGATAGCGCTTCTTCAGTTTGGAAACGATCACTTCAATGTGCTGCTGCCCGGTGCCCGCAATCAGGAATTCCTTGGTCTGCGGATCGCGGAAGAAGCGCAACATCGCGTCTTCTTCCATTAGCTTGTGGATGCCGTTGGAGAGCTTGTCTTCGTCGGCGCGCGTCTTGGGTTCGATGGCGAAGGTGATGGCAGGCTCGGGCAGCGCCACGCGCGCATACTGGATGGGCGCCGCCTTGTCCCCCAAGGTGTCGCCGGTCAGCGTGTCTTTGAGCTTGGCTACCGCCCCGATGTCGCCGGCGTGCACCTCTGGAACCGCAATCGTGTTCTTGCCCTGCATCACCGAAATGTGCGCCAGTTTTTCCGTGGTGTTGCGGGTGAAGTTCTGCAGCGTAGCATCGTTCTTCACGATCCCCGAGATGACTTTGAAGTACGAGATGCGTCCGGCAAAGGGATCGGAAACCGTCTTGAACACGTAAGCCGAAACCGGCTCTTCGTCCGCCACTTTGCGCGACGGCGGCTCGCCATTGTTGGGCGTGGCCGCGCCCGCCACCGGCGCGTGCTCGCTCGCCTTGGGGGCATACTCGACGATGAAGTCCAATATCTTGTCGGTGCCGATGTTTCCCAAGCCGGAGGCGAACAGCACCGGGAAGATGCGGTCTTCGCGGATGGCATCGTGCAGCGCGGGGATGAGGTGCTCCTCCGGGATGGTGCCTTTGTCGAAGAACTCCTCCATCAGGGCGTCGTCGCCCTCTGCCACCAGTTCCACCAGTTTTTCGTGCGCGGCCTGCGCCTCCGCCGCCAGGCCGGCGGGAATCTCGCCTTCCTTGCCTTTCCCGCTGCCTCCCATTTCGTAGGTGTAGGCCTTCATGCGCACCAGGTCCACCACGCCGCTCAGGCTTTTCTCGCTCCCGATGGGCAGTTGCAGGGGAGTGACGGCGCGGCCGAACGACTTGGTCAGCGACTCCAGTACGCGCGCGGCGTCGGCGCGCTCCCGGTCCATGCGGCTGGCCACGATGATGCGCGGCATATTGAACTCTTCCGCATAGCTCCACACCCGTTCGGTGACCACCTCCACGCCGGACACGCCGTCCACGACCACCAGCGCCGCCTCCACTGCCGGCATGGCCATTTTGGCCTCGTGGACGAACATGTTGAACCCGGGCAAATCCACCAGGTTGATCTTGGTCTTGCCCCACTCCAGGCAGGCCACGGCGCCGGAAATGGACATCTTGCGCGCGACTTCTTCTTCGTCGTAGTCGGTGATGGCGCTGCCGTCGTCCACTCGCCCCAGCCGCTGCGTGGCGCCGGCCGCGTACAGCAAGGCCGAAACCAGCGAGGTCTTGCCGGCATGGCCGTGTCCCATGACGGCCACATTCCGGATGTTCGCGCCTTCGTAGACTTTCACCGGAGAGACTCCTTCTGGGTTCGCCGCAGCGGATCTGGCAGTTACGCTCTGCGCGTGCCTGCCCTCGAGCCCGGCCGATGCGGGTAACCACGGATTGCTCCACTACCCACGCAGAGGGAAACTTGGGAGTTCCGGTATGGGGGCGAGTGGTCTTGAGCCAGGCCAGGGAGCCTGCCAAGCCCCGAATGCTAACACAGCGGATTTCGGGGCGACAACGCGGCGCCGCGGCTCCGTCCCGCAGTTCCCGCTTGGCAATCCGGCGATTGTCGTCTTATCGTACTCACCCTGCACGCCGGACCGGAAGGAGGAGAAATCATGAAGAGCAAGCTCTCGATTCTGTTGTTGCTCTGCGCCGCGACTCTGGGTAGCGCGGCCGCGCAGACCGCCGCCGGGGAAAAAAGTCTTTACCAGCGCTTGGGCGGTTACGATGCCATCGCCGCCGTGACCGACGATATAATTCAGCGCTTCGTCGCCGATCCCCAGATCAAGCCCTTCTTCGTCGGCCTGAACGACGAGCACAAGAAACGGGTGCGCCAGCACCTGGTGGATTTTCTTTGCCAGGCCACGGGCGGACCCTGCGCTTACACCGGCCGCGACATGAAGACGGCGCACACCGGATTACACATTACCGAGGAGCAATGGCAAGCCGCGGTAAAAGACATTACTGACACCCTGAACAAGTTCAAGGTGCCGGAGCGCGAAAAAGGCGAGGTCCTCAACGCGGTCGGCGGCCTGAAAGGCGATATCGTCGGCCAGTGAAGGCGCGGCCAGCCGCGCCCCTCCCCCGGTCGCGGCTGGTTATAATAGGCGTTTGTTTTTGCCGTCGTTGGGTGCCGCCGGGATGCGACGCGCTCTTGCCAGTACGCTGCTGCTTGTCCTGCTGGGAATCACGCTTCTCCCCTCGCTGCTGGCGGCACGCGTGCCCCATGATTGCTGCGCTCCCAAAGCGCAGCAGCACTGCCCAGACCACGACGGAAGCGCTTCCATTGCCGCCGGAGCCTGCTCCTGGTCTCACCATTGCTGCACCTGGCTGGCCGGCAAGCAGGCAGCACGTCC
>JAMXLI010000136.1 GCA_024281115.1 Terriglobales bacterium
GGCCGCCATGGCGCGCACCGCCATGCCCCCTGGAGCAGGCAAGAGCACCAGGACAAAGCGCGCCTGCACCAGCGTGCGCAGGCGTTCGGCCAAAGCCTGGATCACCCGGTGCATGTCCGGCGCGGCTTGCAGCACCTGCGCACATTCCACGAGGATTTCAGCCCGCCGGTGCTGCTCGCGGGAGACCCGGGTAAGCCTCGCCGCCTCCAGCAGTTGCCCCATCTGCCCCGCCAGGATGGTGGCTTTGGCCGCCAGATCGTCGTTGAAGAACTTCGGGTTGGAGCGGTGAAGAAACGCCATCGCGCCCATCACTTCCCCGCCCACCACCAGGGGAGCCGCCATCATTGCCTGTGCCCCGAAATCGGCCGCCTTGGGATAGTTGGAAGCGTCCAAGTCGTTGACATAGACCGTCCTGCGGCTTTGTACCGCATCGGCTGCCACCGCGCTTTCCTTTGCTTTCAGCCGCATTCCCCGGAATTGTTCGGCCATGTGGCCGTCGGCTTCGGTCCCTACCAGCTCTTCGTTGGAAGCGGCGCGCCAGAAGTAAACGCCGTCCACCCGGAAGAATTCGCGCGTCGAGCGGCAGAACAGGTTGATGATGCTCGACTCGTTCTCCCCCCGTCCCGCCGCCTCCGCCAAGGTCAGGAGCAGAGCCTGAAAAGAGGTCTGCAGGCGTGGCCGGGAGCCTTCGGGCGCGATCGTTTTGCCAGCTCGCATGACTAGGTGGTCACCGCCTGCACCGCCCTGCAAGTGTTGAATTCTTTGAAGTTAAGCTGGACAGTACCCTGCCATCTCAAATTGAGTCAAGAAAATTGCCGCAAACCGGTGTCTAGCTGTGCAGCTATCACTCGCCTTCTCAAGCTGATACATCGCTCCCAGTCGCCGCCACCCCGCGCTGAGACGCAACCTGCCCGCCGCAGGGTGACGCGGCTGTGCTAGTACCTTCCGTAACTTTCACCAACCCCCCGTCGTTCTGTAACTTGCACCCAACGGCGACACTTTGCGTCACTGCAATGCCGGGTGGCCCCTGCTTTGCAGCGCCTGATTGACCGGTTCAAGGAGGATTTGTGTCTGCACGTTGGACTACGTTGGGATTGCTCGTGGCCACGTTAGCGCCGGCGCTGACAGCTCCGCCGCTGGCTTCGGCCCAGCATCCGGATCCACAGCGCAAAGTAAAGATCCGCGTCAGCCCCCAGTACCCCGACTTGGCTCGACGCATGAACATCAGCGGCACCGTGCGCCTGCAGGTGGTAGTCGGAGCCGACGGCACCGTGCGCGCCACCAACGTTCTAGGCGGACATCCACTGCTCGTGCAGGCAGCGTCGGAGGCCGTCCGCCGATGGAAGTTTGAGCCGGGCGGGGAAACCACGGGGGTCGTCGAGGTGAAGTTCACTCCCGCTTCAGGTACCGGGACCTAGCGAGCGCCCGAGTCCAGGCTGGCAGAGAGGAAGGCCATGAGTATCGGTAAGAAGCTGTACATGAACTTCGGCGCGGTGCTGGCCATGGTAGTCGTGCTGTTCCTGGTGAACATGGTCGCCGTTCAGCGGGAGCACGCGGCCAAGTCGGCCGCCACCAGCTCCCTGCAGATGGCGGAGGCCACCGCGGCGGTGCGCTTCCAGATGATGCAGAACCGCCTCTTCCTCGGCAACTATCTTCTTTCCGGCGACACCCGCGAAATTGACCGCCTCACCGACGGTATGTCCAAGCTCGATGCCGTGCTGCGCGACGCCAAGGTGCGGGCCAACTCCGAACAGCAGCGTGCTGCCCTCGACAAGGTGCAGCAATCGGAGCACAAGTGGTCGATCGAGTTCTCCACGCCCCTGATCGCCAAGCGCAAGGACGTGGATGCGGGCAACGTAACCGTCGCCGAACTGCAGATCTTTTATCTCCAGAAAGATGCCGCCTCGTGGGTTAAGTCGTCGAACGAAGCCTTGGACGTGGCCGACGCGGAAAACGCCAAGGTCATGGAAACGCGGCGCAAGTCCGACGAGACCGCGGCGACCGCGACCTCTGCCGTGGCCATCACCGGCACCTTGCTCGCGCTGCTGTTGGGCGTGGCCATCGCCTACCGGACTTCGCGCTCGATCACCGAGCCGTTGACCGAACTGATGAACGTAGCCGACCAGATCGCCAATGCCGGCGAACTGGATCACAACATCGATATCCAGCGCGACGACGAAATCGGCGCGCTGGCACGGACCTTCAACCAGATGGTCACCTACTTGAAGGAAATGGCGGCAGTCTCGGAATCCATTGCCGGCGGCGATCTGACGGTGCGGGTGCAGCCCCGCTCCGCCCACGACACGCTGGGCAATGCCTTCTCGCGCATGGTGGACGGCCTGCGCACGCTGGTGCGCAACGTCCGCGACGCGGCTTCGCAGGTGGCCAGCGGCTCCAGCCAGATGGCCGGCGCCTCCGATGAATCCGCCAAGATCAGCCTGCAGGCCTCCTCCGCCATTGACGAGGTCACCAGCACCATGCACGAGATGAGCATCAACGTGCAGAACATGGTGAAAAACACCCAGGTGCAGGCCTCCAGCGTCAGCGAGACCTCCGCCTCCATCGACCAGATGGTGGCCTCCATCCAGCGCGTCGCCGACACCGCGCGCGTGCTGCTCGATATTTCCAACCGCTCGCGGCAGGAAGTCCACAGCGGCATCACCACCATGGAGAAGGCCACCGATGGCCTGAACCGCATCAACCTGGCGATTCGCGCCTCGGGCGACATCATTGACGTGCTGGGCCAGCGCGCCGACGACATCGGCAAGATCATCGAGGTGATCGACGATCTCGCCGAGCAGACCAACCTGCTGGCCTTGAACGCGGCCATTGAGGCGGCCCGCGCCGGCGAGCATGGTCTGGGCTTCGCCGTGGTCGCCGACGAGGTCCGCAAGCTGGCGGAGAAATCCGCGCAATCCACCAAGGAAATTTCTGAACTCATCCAGAGTATTCAGAAGGAAGCCCGCAAGGCAGTGGACAACATGGACCGCTCCACCTCCATCGTCAACGAAGGACTGGGCCTGGGGCAGGAATTGAATTCCGCCCTCAAGAAAATTTCCAACGTGGTCACCGAGGTTTACAAGTTCTCGCAGGAGATTGGCGCCGCTACCAACGAGCAGTCGCACGGATCGTCGCAGATCGCCAAGGCAACCACCCGGCTGAACGAAATCACGCACGAGATCAGCTCCTCGGTCGAAGAACAGGCTTCGGGCGCGCAGGCCGTGGTCAATGCCATGGAACGCATGCGCGAGATGGTGCAGCAGTCCACCTCCGGTTCCACCGAACTGGCGGCTTCCTCGGAGCAGATGTCGAAGATGGCGCATGCCCTCATGGACACGATGGACCGCTTCATCCTGGAGCAGAACGCGCGCTACAGCCGGGAGTTGCTCGAGTCCAGGCCAAGCGCGCGCTCCAAGAGCGCCGCCGCCGGAGCCAACGGCTGAGCCCTTGCCATGGATAAAGAGCTGCACATCATCGGTTTCCGCGTGGGCCGCGAGACCTACGGCGTGCCCATCACCTCGGTGCACGAAATTGTTCGCGTGCCCCAGGTGACCGCCGTTCCGGACGCGCCCGACTACATCGAGGGCGTGATCAACCTGCGCGGCCGCATTGTTTCCATTCTCGATTTACGCAAGCGCCTGGGTGTAGCCGGCGAAACCGGCAGCAAGAACCGCATCCTGGTGGCGGAAAACCGGGGCAAGCTCGTCGGCCTGGTGGTGGACTCCGCCTCCGAGGTGCTGAAGCTTCCCGCTTCCGACGTCGAACCGCCGCCGGCCCTGCTGCAGAGCGGGCTGAACTGCATTACCGGGGTGGGCAAGCTTGCCGGCCGGCTCATCATCCTGATTGACCTGGAGCGCCTGCTGGAGCGCACGGCGGAAGCCGGCGAAGGCGCGCGCTCGGCCGCCCCGCCCACGGCTCCGGAATTGAAACCTGGCGCTCTGCGCGCCGGCGCCGGAGGGCGCGGCTGACGCATGTCGGACAATCTCCATTCCGCCGCCCCGCACGTCCCGCTCAGCGAGAACGAACTCAAGCTCTTGCAGGTGCTCGTCTACGAAGAATGCGGCATGCACTTCGACGAGCGGCGCGCCCACTTTCTCGCTGACCGGCTGCAGCGCCGCATCAAGGCCTGCCAGATGAATTCGTTCTACAGCTACTACCGCCTTCTCACCAGCGGCGAAGGCCGCCACGAGCTCGCCGCCCTGCTGGAGAACCTGGCGGTCAACGAGACCAGCTTTTTCCGCAACAAGTCGCAGCTCGATCTCTTCCACAAGGTCGTCATGGAAGAACTGCTGCAGCGCAAAGCCCAGGCCCGGGACTATAACCTGCGCGTGTGGAGCGCCGGCTGCTCCACCGGCCAGGAGCCGTACACGGTCGCCATGCTGATGTGCGACGCCCTGTCGTACTTCAACCTGCGCAACCCCTCGCCTGTGCCTCTACCCTCGCCCAAGCCGCTGGTGCCGCCGCCCTGGAAGGCGGAGGTGCTGGCGAGCGACATCAGCTATTCGGTCCTGCGCACCGCGCAGGAAGGCATGTACCCCGAAACCTTGATGGATGCGGTGGATTTCAGCTACCGGCTGCGTTATTTCGACAAGGTCGGCGACCGGTATGCGGTGAAGAAAGCGGTCAAGGATATGGTGCGGTTTGATTTCCATAACCTGAAAACCGAGTTCCTGCCGCAGCGCAACGACGTGATCTTCTGCCGCAACGTCATGATCTATTTCGACGATCCGGAGCAGAAGCGCCTGGTGGAAAAGTTCTATCGCTGCCTGAATCCCGATGGCTACCTTTTTATCGGGCACGCTGAAAGCCTGTTCGGCATCAGCGACAAGTTCCGCATGATTCACCACAACAACGGCACCGCCTATCAGCGCCTGGAGGCAAAAGCATGAGCTTTTTCTCCGAGGACCGCATGGCGGAGATGCGCCAGCTGTTTTTCGAGAGCGCGCGCGAAATTCTGCAGACTCTGAACGAGGACGCGCTCAAGCTGGAGCAGGACCCCAACGACCTGGAGACCGCGCGCAGCGTGCGCCGTGGCGTCCACACCTTGAAGGGTGACGCCGCGGCTTGCGGATTCAAGGAGATGAGCGAGTTGGCGCACGAGCTCGAGGACGCGCTCGCGCCCGAGGTCTGCGCCGCCGCACCCGCCCAGTTGGCCGAACTGGTGCTGCAGGCCGCCGATTTCTTCGATGGGATGCTCTCCGCCTACCAGCGAAATCTGCAGCCGCCTTCAGCGGAAAGTTTGCGCCGCATGGTCGCCGCCCTGCGTGCCCCGGCATCTCCGGCGATTCCCGCCGGGACACCGCCAGTCGACGCCCACTCGGCTTTCACCGAGTACGAGCGCCAAACGATCCGGGCCGCGCTTGCTGCGGGCCGACGCGTCGTCCGGGTGGAGGTCGCTCTCGATTCGCAATGCCCCATGCGGACGGCGGCGCGGCAGGTCATTGAGAATGTTCTACGCGGTCTCGGAGAACTCCTGGCCATCTGCCCGGCTGCAACAGCGGCGGAGAGCGCGAACAGCATCGAGGCTGCCCTGGCCTGCGACCACGCCGTGGAATCCATCGCCGCCAAGTGCCGTGTGCCCAGCCTGGTCTCGGCCGTCAAGGTGGACCCATGGCCGGCCGATCCTGCGGGAGAGCCCGTGGAACCCGCTGTACCGGACGACGAGGCGACCGTGCCCCTGCCCGTCGCGGAAGTGAAACCCGAGGGCTCGCCTGCCAGGTCTTCTTCGACCGGCGCCCGCACGCTGGAGAACACTCTGCGCGTGGATGCCGAGCGCATTGATCAGGTCTTGAACCTGATCGGAGAACTCATCATTGGCCGCTCCATGCTGCAGCAGGCCATGCTGGAGTTCGGCCGGAATTTTCCCAAAGATCCTTTGCGCAACCGCTTCGCCGATGTCATGGCATTTCAAAACCGCGCCCTGAACGATCTGCAGCGCGCGGCCATGCAGGTACGCATGGTCCCGGTTGAGCAACTGTTTCGCCGCTTTCCCCGCCTGGTCCGCGACATTGCCAAGGAAACCGGCAAGGACGTCGCCCTGGCCTTGGCCGGCCAGGACACGGAGCTGGACAAAAGCATCCTCGATGCCATCGCCGAGCCGCTCGCCCATCTGGTGCGCAACGCGGTGGACCACGGCATTGAATCCGCGGCCGACCGCCGCAAGGCCGGCAAGCCGGAACGCGGCACCATTGGGCTCAAGGCCTTTCATCAAGGCAATCAGGTCGTGGTCGAGATCACCGATGATGGCCGCGGTATTGATTCCGCCAAGGTGGTCGCCAAGGCGGTGGAGCGCGGGCTGTTGAGCGCCGAGGAAGCCGCGAATCTCGGCGAGTCTGAAATAGCCGCGCTGATCTTCCGGCCCGGCTTCAGCACCGCCGACAAGATCACCGCCATTTCGGGCCGCGGCGTCGGCATGGATATCGTGCAAGCGGTCATGCACCGGCTGAAAGGTTCGGTCAGCGTGGCCTCGAAGCCCGGCAGCGGCACCACCATCACGCTGAAGGTGCCCCTCACCCTCGCCATCATCAAGGCCCTGATGTTCCGGGTCGAGCGGCGCATGTACGCGCTGCCCCTGAATGCGGTTGCCGAAATTTCACGGGCCCGCGAGGCCGACGTGCACCGGGTGGGCGGCCACGAGGTCCTGCAGCTGCGCGACGACGTGCTCACTCTCATGCGGCTCGGCCGGCGCGAGGCAGAGCCCGACCCCGCGCGCCGCTTCTTTGTCGCCGTCATCAGCGTAGGCGAGCGGAAATTCGGGCTCATGGTGGACGAGCTGGTGGGAGAAGAGGAACTGGTCATCAAGCCGCTCGATGACAACGTGGTGACGACCGACCTGGTCAGCGGGGCTTCCATCCTGGGCGATGGGGCCGTGGTCATGGTGCTGAATCTGGCCGCTGTGGTGGAGCGCTACGCTCGCCGCAGGACGCATGATACCGGCGCCGTGGCCGGGCTGCTCTCGCCCTCGGGCCATCAGGCCGCGGCGGCTGGAGGCGCGCTATGACGCATCCAGTGCGGGTCCTGGTCGTGGACGACTCGGCGCTCATGCGCAAGCTCATCCCGCAGATCCTGGAATCGGAAAAGAGCATCCAGGTCGTGGGCACGGCCATGGACGGCAGCTTCGCCCTGAAGAAGATCGAGGACTTGAAGCCGGACGTGGTTACGCTTGACCTGGAGATGCCCGGCATGAGCGGCATGCAGACGCTGCGTGAGATCACCCGCCTGCACAAAACCCGCGTCATCGTGGTGAGTTCTCATACCACCCAGGGCGCGTCCACCACCTTCAAAGCGCTGGCGCTCGGCGCCTTCGACTTTGTCGCCAAGCCGCAAGACGCTTCCAGCCACATGCAGGAGGTGGCGCAGGAATTGATTCTGAAAATCAAGGCGGCGGCGCAAAGCGACGCTCCGGTGGCTTCCCTGCCGCACCTGGACTTCCGCAAGGTGGAAAAGTCCCGCGTGGTACGCCCCAAGGGCGCTCCCACCCGCGTGGTGGCGATCGGCATCTCCACCGGCGGGCCCAACGCTATCCAGTATGTGCTCTCGCAATTGCCCGGCGACTTTCCCGGCACCATTTTGATTGTGCAGCACATGCCCCAAGGCTTTACCGAGATGTTTGCCCGGCGCTTGAACGATTGTTGCAGCATCGACGTCAAGGAGGCGCGCTCGGGAGATTTCCTGGTGGCGGGACGGGCGCTGATCTGCCCCGGCAACCGGCACATGAAGGTACGCCGCATGCCGCTGGGCGACATCGCCGTGCTCACCGATGAGCCGCGCGTCAACGGACACCGCCCGTCGGTGGACGTGCTGTTTCAGTCCGTGGCCCAGGAATTCGGCGCGCGCACGCTGGCCGTGCTCATGACCGGCATGGGCGAGGATGGCGCCGATGGTCTGGGTGCCGTGAAGGCGGCGGGGGGACTGACCATCGCGCAAAGCGCCGAAAGCTGCGTGGTGCACGGCATGCCGCGCTCCGCGATTGAGCGCGGGTATGCCATGCGGGTGGTGCACCTGGACGCGCTGGCCAACACCTTGCTCGCGCAGTGCATGGCGGAAAACCCGCAAGTGAAGGCGGCCGCGGCCGCCGAGGCAATGAAAGGTTAAAACCGGCGTGGCAGATCGCCGATGCTGATGGGTCAGGGAGAAACGTTTATGGAACCCTTCGCGGCAGTACAGCGAAAAGACGGACAAAGCATTCGTTACCTGCTGGTGGACGACTCCGTGTTTGCGCGCAAGAACCTGGCGCGCATGGTGGAGCAGTTCGGCGGAGAAGTGGCCGGCGAGGCCGGCGACGGCTGCGCTGCCATCACCGAGTACGAGCGCGTCCGCCCCGACATGGTGCTCATGGACATCACCATGCCGCTGATGGAAGGCATTGAAGCCGCCGAGCGCATCGTGCGCCAGCACCCCGAAGCCCGTATCGTGATGGTGTCGTCGGTGGGATACCAGGAGAACATTGTCGCCGCCCTGCAGAAGGGCGCCCGCCACTTCGTGCAGAAGCCGGTCAAGCCCGAGGTGCTGTACGAGGTCATCAAGTACGTGATGGGCGAAGATTGCGTGAGCGCCGGCGCCGCAGAGGAGTCTTGATCATGGAAATGGACATCATTCAACCGTTCATCAACGCCGCCGACGCGGTGCTCGGACAAACCCTGGATTGCCACACCCGCATGGGCGAGTTGAGCATGGAACCTGAGGTGTACCGCAGCAAAGGCGTGGCCGCCGTGATCACCCTGGCCGGCGACATCGAGGGCTTCATCATCGTGGACGCCGACCCCAGCACCGCCATCCGGGTGGCCGCCCGCATGTCGGGCGTCGAGGTACCGGAATCGGAGGCCGTGGTACGCGAAACCATCTGCGAACTCGCCAATCAGATCATCGGCAACGCCGTGACCGTGCTGAACGACCAGGGATTCCGCTTCCGGGTACAGCCGCCTCAGATCCATCGCGGCCAGGCCTTCCCCGCGAACCAGGACACGGAAGCGCTCCTCATGCGCTTTGAAACCCCAAGCGGCTTTGTTTTTGTGAATGTCGCGCTCCGCTACAACCGGGAGAACGCGCATAAGCTATCTGCCTTCTCGGCGCAATCCTGAAATCCTGCTTGCCTGCGGCTTGGAGCAAGATGGCGCGGGCGCGAACCGCCGTGGCTTGACACCCGAGCGGCAGCCTTCGCCATTGCGCGGGCTCCGGCAACCCGGCGCTAAAATCTTGGCATGATTTTCAAGCTCGGCCGCATGGCCGCAGTTTGGCTTGGCCTGGCAGTGCTCGCCGCCGCGCAGGTGAGAGATACCAGCTATCCTGACAGTCCTGCCGGGCTTCAACTCCAGGCACAGCAGGCCTTGCAGGCCTTTTTCTCCGGCGACCGGCGCGAATTTGAGGCCAGCACGCGCCGCTTCGCGTTGCCCGAGCCGGAGTTGTGGCTGGGGCGCGCCTTCGGTCCGCAGCGCGGCGATGCCATGGCTGCCGACTACCGCAAGTACTTCAAGGCCTTCCAATCCGGTTTGGCGCGGCAACTGGAACGCTGGCGCGACGCAGACGAACCTTCCTTGCAACTATGGCCGGTGCCGGAACCGCCCGCCGGCGAGCGCGTCATGCCGCGTCCGGACGCTCCCACTCCGCGCGAGCCCGTCAACGTACAACGATTCCGTTTTGTGCTGCGGGGAAGAGGAACGCGCTCACCCGCACAATGGGTGGATTCGTTTGTGTACAGCCAGGGCGCCTTCCGCTTCATCGGGCCAGGAGCCTTCCCCTTCTGGGATCATCCCCTGGTCGTTCGGCTGAATTCGCCCGCTTCGGTCGCCGGGCGCCGTTAGCTCCCCGACTGCACTCAGGGGAGAAGAAGGGCTCTTGCCGGTAGAGGTTCAATTATCCACAAATAAGATAAGGCCCCTATTGCCAATGCGTAACGCTGTTCTCATAATGAGCTTCAGAAGTACAACCGAGCCTTGCACCGATACAGTCGAGCGGACCTGCTTCGTATTCTTCGGGTAACGGCGCGCCAGTTGGCGAGTTGGGAAAAAGCCGGACTGATCGCGACCGCCGAAACCTACTCCTTTTTCGATCTCCTGCAGGTAAAGAAGGTTCGTGACCTCTGCGCCCGCCGGGTGCGCCCTGCCGTGATCCGCGAGTCCCTGAAGGCCATGCAGAAGCAGGTGGCCGGGATGGAGAACCCGCTGGTGGAAGCGGGTTCCTATTCGGCCGGTGCCCGCATTGTTTTCCGTCACGACGGCAAAGCCGTGGAACCCATCGCCGGTCAGTTTGTCATGGACTTTTCTTCCCGCGACAACGTGGTGCCGGCCTCCCCGCCGCCCGCATGCAAGGTAAGCAACATGCCCGAGCCCCGCGACGCCGAACAGATGTTCGCTCGCGGCATAGCTTTGGAAGAAGACCCCAGCACTCAGCAGCAGGCCATTGCTCTCTACGAGCAGGTGCTGCAGATCGAGCCCAGGCACGCCGCCGCCCACATTAACCTGGGCACCATCTATTACAACCGCCAGGACTACACGCGAGCAGAAAAGCATTATCGTGCGGCGGTCGAGGTGGACCCGCGTTATGCCTTGGCCTATTTCGACCTCGGCAACGTGCTGGACGAAACCGGGCGGGTCAGCGAAGCCATTCGGACCTACGAGGCCGCGCTGATGCTTGCTCCTACCTATGCCGACGCGCACTACAACCTGGCGCTGGCCTACGAAAAACTCAAGCAGCCTCGACGCGCCTTGCGGCACTGGCGCGCCTACGTAAATCTTGACAGCAGCGGCCCCTGGTCAGCGCACGCCCGCAACCAGATCCGCCGCATCCTCGATGCCGACGTGTTAAAGATCGTCCGCATGAAGGACCGCTCCGCGCGCCAGCCTGCCAGCGAGCGCTGACCTGGTAGGCCGTTTCGCCCTCCAACTTGCACCGCCGGGTAAGCCTCGCGTTACCGCCGTTACTTTACGCTCTCAACGTGCGCCCTTACACTTCGGGCCATGTCCCAATTCCGCATCATTCTGAACTTCGGTGAGCCGAGCGTCCCGAGCCCCACGCCTTCGTTGGTTGCGCTGCAATCGGCCGTGCTGTGCGTGGATTGCGAGATGCTCAGCAACGCCACCGGAAGCGCCTGCCCCGCGTGCGGCGGCGCGGCGCTGATGAGCGTAGCGGAGGCTTTGGGCGGGGTCCTGGCGGGGCGCCAAACTGCGAAGCTGCTTGAATCCTATGACCACGACTCCAGCGGGATTGTCCGCAAGCTGGTGGACTCTGTCCCGCAGTAGCTGAGGCTGCAATGGGCGGCAACCTGGGAAAACTCTCGGCTGCACGACGGCGCCAGGCGCGAGCGAAAATGGTGCTGGGCGTGCGCGTTTTTATTGCTGACCAGAACGGCAAGTTCACGGAGCACCTTGTCCATACGCTGGACATCACACCCGACGGTGCGCGCGTTGCCGGCCTGCGGGAGCCCCCGCAAGTCGGCCAGACGGTTGCCCTGCAGCGCCGCGCCCTCAAACGCTCCTTCAAGGTCGTGTGGGTACTGCAACAAGGATGCGAGTACCAGCTCGGTCTTCAAGCGGCCGACGCCGGACGGGAGCACTGGCAACTCGAGATTCCCGCCACCCAAGACGAGTACGTTCCCAGGTAGCCGACGACTCGTCCTGCACTCCCTGGGCCGCTCTTCTGTTTGCACCCCTTAAACAGAGCGCTGAGGCTCTGCTTGTAGGCACACGCGCCTCCGTCCCCGGTATAATCCTCAGTTCCTTCCGGCGAGTTGAGACTCCCTGATCGAGGAGCAGCAATGCCTGAAACCATGAGCAAGCCCGCCCCGCCCGCCCCGCTCGTCGCCTTGACCGAAGACGAGGTTTTGTTTCGAGACAATGTGCGTCAATTCTCGGAAGAGCGCGTTCGGCCGCTGGTCCGCGAGATGGATGAAAAGGGTATTTTCGACCCCGGCCTGGTTCGTCAGTTTTTCGAGCTGGGGCTGATGGGCATCGAGATTCCGGAGCAGTACGGCGGCGGCGCAGGCACTTTCTTCGAGGCCATCCTGGCGGTGGAGGAACTCTCCCGCGTGGACGCCTCCGCCGGAGTCATTGTGGACGTGCAGAACACGCTGGTCAACAATGCCCTGCTGCGCTGGACGACGGAGGAGCAGCGCAAGCGCTACCTGCCGCGCATGGCTACCGAACTGGTAGGCGCGTACGCCCTCAGCGAGGCCGGCTCGGGCTCCGACGCCTTCGCGCTGCAAACCCGCGCCGAACTTAAGGGCGGCGATTACGTGCTGAACGGCCGCAAGTTGTGGATCACCAATGGCAAAGAGGCTGGTATTTTTGTGCTGTTTGCCACCCTGGATCCTTCCGCCGGCTATCGCGGCATCACTGCCTTCCTGGTGGAGAAGGACTTTCCCGGCTTTACCGTGGGAAAGAAAGAGGACAAGCTCGGTATTCGCGCCTCCTCTACCTGCGAGCTGATCCTGGAGGATTGCCGCGTTCCCAAGTCCAACCTGCTGGGCGAGGCCGGCAAAGGGTACAAAATTGCCATCGAGACCCTGAACGAGGGGCGTATCGGGATCGGCGCGCAGATGTGCGGCCTGGCGCGCGGCGCCTGGGAGTACGCCACCAGGTATGCCCAGGAACGCAAGCAGTTCGGCAAGAGCATCGCCGATTTCCAGGGCATCCAGTTCCAGTTGGCGCAAATGGCGACCGAAATTGAAGCGGCGCGGCTGATGGTCTACAACGCCGCCCGCATGAAGGACGCCGGCATTCCCTTCGTCAAAGAGGCGGCTATGGCCAAACTGTTCTGTTCCCAGGTGGCCGAGCGTGTGACCTCGTTGTGTGTCGAGATTTATGGTGGTTATGGCTTCACCAAGGATTACCCGGTGGAGAAGTACTGGCGCGATTCCAAGATCGGCAAAATCTACGAGGGAACCTCGAATATGCAGCTCCAGACCATCGCCAAGCTGGTGATGGGAAAGTAGATCGCCGGCACCCGTTGTTCCCCCCACCGCCCCGCCGGTTGGGAGTAAAAGTAAGCCCTCGCGCCCCCCGGCAAAGTCCCAGGACGGCCCCGGGGCAATCTGCAGGCAGCTTGGCTTCATCTAAGTCCCTGGAATGCCTCAGCGACACATGGACGCGGGCGCAGCGGGTCCTCCCCTCCTGCGCTACGGAATCGGCGTGGCGGCTAGCTTTGCCGCGCTCGGGCTGGTGCTGAGCATCACCCCGTACGTGGGCTACATCCCGCTGTTTTTCCTCGCCGCCGTGGCCCTGGTTGAGACTTATGCCGGACGCGGCCCAGCCATCGTCAACATCGTGCTCTGCGTGCTCGGCTCTCTGTTCATCATGCAGAAGCGGCCTCTCCCCTACCCTCCCAATGAGGAGATCCACAAACTCGCCGAGTTGGCGATCTTTCCGGTCGTGGCGGCCGCCGTCGTGTACCTGGTGGAGACTCGACGCAAGCACCAGACGCTGGTGCGCAAGCAGTGGCTGGAGATTTCCACCCTGCTCGAGAGCATGCCCGAGGCGGTCTTCCTGTTTGACGCCGACGGACGCATTGCCGACGCCAACCCCGCCGCCCAGGAAATGTGCTCGGCTACCCGCGAGGAGCTGATCGGATCCCACGTCGGCATCCTCGCCAAGCATCTGGGCGCTCAACAGGAAGGCCGTCCGGTTGTGACCGAGCGCCTGGTAGTGGCGCGCGCCCTGAAGGGTGAACGCGTGCAGAATGAGCCCCGTACCCTCAGCCACGGTCGCGACGGCTCGCCCCTGGATACGCTGCTGTCGGCCAATCCCATGTTCGACGAGAAGGGCGCCATTATCGGCGTGCTCCTGGTGGTGAAGGACATCACCGAGATCAGCCAACTGCAGCGCCGCGTGGCTGACACCGAGCGCCACCTGGCGATTGGACAGATGGCGTCCGGGATCGCCCACGACTTCAACAACATCTTGAACACCATCGCGCAGACCTCCGCCGTTCTGCAGGAAAATCCCGGCAAGACCGACGAGGAACGCCGCTTCTACTTGCGCATGATTGACACATCGGTGCAACGCGGCGCCGAGATCATCCGCCGCGTGCGCGAGTACGTCCGCGGCGGCACCGGCGAGACAGCCAAGGTTGACGTCCGGCCGCTTCTGCAAGACGCGCTTGAGCTTACGCGGCCCATGTGGCGGGGCGTGCAAGGCCTTTCCGTCATTACCGAGTTCCAGCCGGTCTCTCCAGTCACGGCCAATGCTGCCGACCTGCGTCGCGTGTTCACCAACCTGATCATGAACGCCATCCAGGCCATGCCCCAGGGCGGACGCCTGACCCTGCGTTGTGAGGAAACGGCAGGACGCGTTCTCGCTTCGGTGGCCGACACCGGCCCGGGCATCCCGCCCGAGCAGCAGAAGAAGATCTTTCTCCCCTACTACACGACCAAGGCAACCGGGACCGGTCTGGGGCTCTCTACTGCCCAGAAGATCCTGCTGGCACAAGGCGGCAACATCCGCTTCCACAGCGATCCGGGAAGGGGCACCACGTTTACCGTGGAACTGCCCGCGGTGGTGCGCCAGGAAGAGCAGACTGGAGTACGGGTAGCGTAGCCCCAGCGTGGGTACGCTTCTGCAAATGTGCAGAAGTTTGCATGATCGAGCCAACCAGGGTGGCCTTGTGTTCGGCGTAACTCGCTTGTTAACAGCAACTTACGATTTTCACTGCGGCTGGTGGATCAGGTGCACCGTTCCGCCGTGCGGCAGGCTTGCCGGTGACTGAATCGAGGAGCTGAAATGGCTGATGAAATCGCGGTCCCGGTCAAGAAACATTCCATGCTGCCGGTGCTGGTTGTTCTATTTTTACTGGCTTACGGGATGATGGCGATGCTGATTGTCGAGCAAGGCAACACCATCGAGGCCCAGAAACTGCTCATTCGTCAACTCTTTAGCGACAGCGCCCAGCTCAGCGCCCTGAAGGGAAAAGCGGCGCGGGAGAAAGCCGCCGCCGCAGCCGGCAAAGCGCAGACGATGCCGCCCGCCGCCCCGCAACAGCAGGCCAAGCCGGCGACGCCCCCGGTAGCCTCTAAGCCTGCACCCAAGCTGAATACCCGCCAGGCTCCCGGCAATGACGTGCGCCGCATGCTGGTGAGTATCTAAGACTTCCAGATCTCTTCCGCTCCGGCTTTCCATCATCTTCTTGTTCGGCGCGAGCATGCGCTCCGCCCCACCCGCTGGATCCAGCCACGCGCTGGCTCAATCGAAGAACACGGGACTTCCAAGTCTCCTGGTGGAATTGCTCACTGCCAGCAATTTCAATTACTTCTCAGCCGAGGCTCGGGTGAGGATGGGGGAAGTTCTCCGGCGGGCATTGTGTTGACAGCACATAA
>JAMXLI010000137.1 GCA_024281115.1 Terriglobales bacterium
ACGTGTTCCTGGCCTCGGTGGAGCGATCGGGCAACACCTGGCTGCGCTTTCTGCTGGCGGAAATTCTCACCGACCGCGAAATCGGTTTCGACGATGTGGACGGCCTGATACCGGAGATGGGGTTCCATCGCGGCGTTGCTCCGATCGTCCCCGGCGGCGGCCGCCTGATCAAGACCCACGAACTCTACCGCGGCGAGTACAAAAAGGCCGTGTACGTAGTCCGCGATCTGCGCGATGTGCTGCTCTCGCATTACGCCCGCGATCTCTCCATGGGGTTCGCCGAGTACTACTTCGGTAAGAACGGCTTCGACGATTACCTGCTGGCCTTTTTGAAGGGCCGCACCATGCGGTACGGCTCGTGGCAACAGCACGTGCAGGTCTGGCTCGACTCGCCGCTGGCACGCAATGGCAACCTGCTGGTCGTGCGCTTTGAGGACCTGCGCCGCAATACCGAGGAGGACCTCGGGCGCATCGTGAACTTCCTGGGCGCGCCCGCCACCACGGAGCGAATTCGCGCCGCCATCCGCAATAACACGGTGGACAAGATGCGCGAAAAGGAAGACGGCTCGCGCAAAAGCCAGGCCCGCAAGATTTTCCTGCAAGGCACCGCCGCCAAGGCCGACGATCGCCGTTTTGTGCGCAGCGGCTCGGTGCAGGGCTGGCGAAGCAAACTCACCCCGCCGCAACTCGAACTTATTCAACGCTATGCGGGCGACGTGCTCACGCCCCTGGGCTATCCCGATGGCACCGTCCCGGAGGCAGCGGGGCCCAATTTGGCTGAGGCCGTTCGGGCCTGAGCTGAACGGAGCCGGGCGCCACACCGGTATACGATCATGAAACTACTGCGAACTCTTTGTGCCCCCGTCGCGCTGGTTCTGTTGGCCATGCTGCCTGTCATTGCGCAGAATGCCGGCCAGCAGAGCGACGACACGCTGCGTCGCTACGCGGACGCGCGCCACTTCTGGGTGGGCACGCTTATCCAGGGCCGATTCTGGAACGTGGAGCCGCGTTACAAGGAGATTCTGGGCAAGGAATTCAACTCCGCCGTATCTCCCGTGTTCATGCACAACACGCAACCGGAACGCGGCGAGTTCAACTTTCGTGCCATGGACGAGCAGAAGCAGTACGCCGCACAGAATCACGTGCGGCTGTTCGGCGCCGCCCTGGTCTACCGCAACGACAACTCGCCCGATTGGCTGCACTTCCACGCGGGCCCGTGCGGCCGCTGGTCGGCGGGCGATCTCGACCGGGTAATGCAGAACCATATTCAAACCGTGGTGCGCCACGGTGGCGATGCCTACTGGGGCTGGGAAGTCGTCAACGAACCCCTTTCGCCCTCGCACAATGGCTGCTGGGGCCGGGTGATCGGACAGGACAAGATGATCGTGAAAGCGTTCCGCTACGCCCGCGAGGCCGCTCCGGCCGGCACCGTGCTGTTGCTCAACGAAACCTTCGGCCAGGCTGGCGCCCCCCGCGACAAAGTGAACGAGTTCTTCGATCTCATCAAGAAGACTCGCAAGATGGGCGCCCCTATCGATGCCGCCGGCATCGAAATGCACCTCGAAATAGACAAGTTGCACCCGGGCTACGTGGACGAGTTCCGCTATTTCCTCGAGCAGGCGCGCCAGGCCGGTGTGGAAGCGCACGTCACCGAGATGGACGTGTACCAGGGCAGCAGCGCGGACGGCATCAACCGTCAGAAAGAAGTGTTCTACAACATCGCGCGTACCTGCCTGGCCGACAGCAACTGCAAGGAACTCACCTTCTGGGGCTTGAGCGATGCGCACACCTGGCTGCGCACGCACAAAGGTGAGGTGGACGCGACTCCCCTGTTATTTGACGAAAACTATCAGCGCAAGCCGGCCTACTTCAGCGTTCTACAGGCCTTCCGGGGAGATTCCGGGCACGCGCACGAGCGCTAACGCACCCCACTCAACAGGACTATCGTTCGCATGGCAACTTCTGCACTGCACGGCAATGCGCGCCCCCGCGGGGGACGTGGCCTCCTCAAGACAATTGTGCCCCTGCTGCTGTTCGTGGCGGTTGGGGGGCTGCTGAGCCTCGCCGCCTCTTCCCTGCTGGGCCGCTTCGGCGTGGGCGGGGCCGCGCTGGTCATCGTTTGTCTCCCGCTGGCCCTGATTGCGGGCTTCTTCGCCATCACCGATTCCGCGGGCCAGGTCCGCGCCTTGTGGGCGGAAATGACCTGGTGGCATTGGCTTTGGCTGCTGATTTTTCTCAGTTCGCTGGTGTTCCGCGTGCGCGAAGTCTCCACCGCGCGCACCGACCCACTCGACTTCTGGGCGATGATGCGAATTGTCCCCCAGGCTCTGGTGTTTGCCGTGCTCGCGATCAAATTTGCGGTGCGGCGTCCGCCCTGGCTGGGCTCGCTCTTCCGCGGACCCATGGGCGCCCTCACCGTTTACGGCATCGTTTGTCTGGTTTCTTCCCTCTGGTCGGTGTATCCCAGCTGGACTCTCTACAAGTCGTGGGAATTCCTGGTGGATGTCGCCCTGCTCGCGCTGGTTCTTGCGGTGGTGCGCTCGACCGAGGAATATCGCAGCCTCTTCACGCTCACCTGGGCGTTGTTCCTGGTGCAGTTGCTGTGGGTGTGGATCGGCGTGTTTATCTGGCCCGAGGAAGCCCTCCACCCGCACATCGGGCGCACCGGCTCGTATGCCTTGAACGGGGTCTTCCCCATTATGGGCGCCAATTCGGTGGGAGAAGCCGGCGCGGTGCTGGCGATTCTCGGTTTGTGCCGGCTGCTGCCCCTGCGCGGCGCGGGCACGAATCGCCGCTGGAACAGCTTGCTGGTGGTTTTCGGCACCGCTTCTCTGCTGGCTTCGCAGACCCGTTCCGCGCTCGCCGGGTTCGTTTTCGCGCTGGTGGTGTTTTTCGTGCTGTCCCGTCGCATCCGGCTGGGATTGGCTCTGGCTGCATTGGGTGTGCCCCTGGCTTTGTTCACCTCGCTCGGCGAAGCAGTCTGGAACTTCATTCGCCGCGACCAGAGTTCGGCCGAACTGGCCTCGCTCACCCGCCGCACCGACTGGTGGGGATTTGCCTGGCACCAGTTCTCCCAACATCCTTTTACCGGCCTGGGCGCGTATGCCGCTGGCAAGTTTGCGGTGCTCGGAAACCTGAAGGTGAACGCCTCCACCCTGCATTCCGATTACATGGAAGTGCTGGTGGGCACCGGTTTCTGGGGCATGGTGCCGCTGGTGCTGGCCATTGTCGGCACCTGGTGGCTGCTGTTGCGCTACGTGCGTAGTGCTCAGCTTCCCGTGTTCGAGCGCCAGCTTGCCCTGGAAGCTGCCTGCATCCTTGCCGTGGGCACCGTGCGTTCGTTCTTCGATACCGAATTTATCTGGCACGCGCCGCTGCTCTTCCTGGTGATTTTGGGGTATGCGGAGCTTCTGCGCCGGCAGCACCAACGCGTGTTGCAGCGGGCCCGTTCCACCCAGTTCGAAGCTTTCGTTCCGGCCTAGCTCATGTCGAAACCTTCACGAGAATTCGTCGGCCTGCCGGCTGCAAGCGCCCGCGACTGCGATGCGCCCTCTTTCCGCGTTCTGGGTGTGCGGGTCAACGCGGTCCAGATCCCGGATGTGATCCGGCAGATGCGGGCGTGGATTGAAGCGCGGGGCGCAGCCCGCTACGTTGCGGTCACCGGCATGCACGGGGTGAGCGAAGCGCAACGTGACGCCAGCTTCCGCTGGGTGCTGGAATCGGCAGACTTGGTCGTCCCCGACGGTATGCCCCTGGTTTGGCTGGGACGGAGACGTGGCTTCCGCCTGGCCCGCCGGGTCTACGGGCCGGAGTTGTTGGCCACTTTCATGCGGGAAACCGGGCCGGCCTACCGCCATTTCTTTTACGGAGGCGCGCCCGGGGTGGCCGAAAAGCTGGCAGAGCGCTGCCGCCGGCAATATGGCATCCGGGTGGCCGGAATTTACTGCCCGCCTTTCCGGCCGCTCTCGGCGGAAGAAGACGAGGCTGCCGTGCGCGCCATCAACCAGGCGCACGCGGATGTCGTGTGGGTGGGCCTGAGCACGCCCAAGCAGGAAATCTGGATGTACGCCCATCGCGACCGCCTCAATGTTCCCCTGTTGCTCGGCGTAGGCGCGGCTTTCGATTTGAACGCGGGAACGCTGCGCCAGGCTCCGGCTTGGATGCGCGAGCACGGCCTGGAATGGCTCTTCCGACTGCTGATGGAGCCCCGCCGCCTCTGGCGC
>JAMXLI010000138.1 GCA_024281115.1 Terriglobales bacterium
AGGTGGCGAACAGACCGGGATCGTCGCTGTTCAACGTGAGCATCATGCCGGCGTCAAAATACATTTTGAGTGGATGCTCCTCCAGCCGGCGGCAGCAGCCGGTGCGCAGGTTGCTGGTCAGGCATATCTCCACCGGCACCTGGCGCTCGGACAGTTCGGCCACAAGGTCGCGATCGAACCAGGCGGTAAGGCCATGGCCAATGCGCTCGGCCCCGAGATTCAGCGCGCCCCAGACGGACTCCGGTCCGAGGGTTTCGCCGGCGTGCGCCACCACACGCAGCCCGTTTTGACGCGCATAATCGAAGGTGGCACGAAACAACTCGGGCCCGGCTCGGCGTTCGTCGCCGCCAATACCGAAGGCCACGACGTTGCGGTCGCGATAGCGCACAGCCGCCTCCGCCACAGCCTGCGCGCGTTCCACTCCGAAGTGCCGCGTGGCATCAAAAATCCAAAGCAGCGAAACGCCAAAATCGCGCTGGCCGCGGGCCCGGCCCCGCTCCAGCCCCTCGAAAATGGCGTCAAAATCCTTGTTCTGCCAGTGGCACACGCCCACCGAGACATACACCTCGGCGTGCAGCACGTTTTGGTCGCGCAACCGCTGCATCAAGCGATAGACGATCAGCTCGAAGTCTTCGGGCGAACGCAAGTGCTCGGTGATAGCTTTGAACGCCATCAGGAAGCCGGTGAAATCGTTGTAGCGGTAGATGGGCTCGATCTCCTCCGGCCCCGAGCGCAACCCCTGGCGCGCGCGCAGTTCCGCCAGGGTGGCCGGTTCCACTGAGCCCTCCAGGTGCAGATGCAGTTCGGCCTTGGGCAGCGACCGGATGAAATCGCTGATTCGGACCATGCCGCTCAGCCCCGCTGCGCGAACTCGCTGTGATGGCGGCTGTAGAGGAAGTAAATGGCGAGTCCCAGTCCCAACCAGACGAAGAAGCGTAACCAGGTAATCACCAAAAGCCCGCTCATCAGTCCGATGCACAGCAGCACGGAAATCAACGGGAACCAAGGCACCAGCGGAACCCGGAAGCCACGGGGACGGTCCGGCTGCGTGCGCCGCAGGACGATGACACCCAGCGACACCAGAAGAAACGCGAAGAGTGTGCCGATGTTGGAGAGGTCGGCGGCCTCGCTCACGGCAAAAATGCCGGCGGGAATTCCCACCGCGAAGCCCGCGATCCAGGTGGACCAGTGCGGCGTCTTGAAGCGGGGATGGACGGCGGAGAACAGCTTGGGGAACAGGCCGTCGCGCGACATGGCATACCAGATCCTGGCCTGGCCGTACTGAAACACGAGCAGCGAGGAAATCATCCCCATCAGGGCGCCGATCACGATCACCGACTGCGACCAGCGGCTGGCCCCAAGGTGCTGCAGGGCATAGGCAACCGGCGCCTGGGCGGCTTCGCCGGAAACAAACGTGGTGTACCTCTCCATGCCCAGCAGGACCACGGAAACGCCCACGTACAGCACGGTGCAAACGACGAGCGAGCCGATGATGCCGATGGGCAGATCTCGTTGCGGATTGCGCGATTCTTCCGCCGCGGTGGAAACCGAATCGAACCCAATGTAGGTGAAGAAGACAATGGCCCCGCCGCTGACAATACCGGCAAATCCGGAGGGCGCGAACGGCTTCCAGTTGACCGGATTTACCAGCATGCCCCCCACCAGCAGGAAGACAAGGATGGCGCCAATCTTGATGGCTACCATCACGTTGTTGGCCTCGGCGGATTCGCGCACCCCGCGCACCAGCAACACGGTGAGGATGAAGACGATCAGAAAGGCGGGCACATTGAAATACGCGCCCGTCCAGTGGCCCGCGTCATAGACGGGCGTGGACCAGCGGTCGGGCAGATTCAGCCCAAAGGAAGCGAGCTGCGCCTTGGTGTAGGCGCCGAAGCCGATGGCCACCACCACGTTGCTCACCACGTATTCGAGAATCAGGTCCCAGCCGATGATCCAGGCGAAGATTTCGCCCAGCGTGGCGTACGAGTAAGTGTAGGCGCTGCCCGCGATGGGGATCATGGAGGCGAGCTCGGCATAGCAGAGTCCCGCGAAGCTGCACGCGGCGGCCACCAGGATGAAGGAAATGGCGATGGCCGGGCCGGCAGCGGGACGCCCGTGCATCAGCACTCCCGATATATTCCCGTGGCGTATCAGCGTGGCGAACAGGTCGAAGACCTGGGCGTGAATGAGGGAGGGGATGGAAAAGTTCTCGCCTGCCGCCGCCGTCCCCGTGAGCACGAAGATTCCCGAGCCGATGATGGCGCCGATGCCGAGGGCCGTCAGGCTGAGGGGCCCCAGTGTCTTCTTGAGCCGGTGCTCCGGGTGTTCGGCGTCGGCGATGAGCTTGTCGATGGACTTCTTGGCCAGCAGCTGCGAGCCGGAGTACGGCGCGCTCGGGGACTTCCGGGTAACCGTTGTGTCTGCCACTGTGCTCCTGTAAGCCCGAGGATGACGATGCCCGGCCTGCGGCAGCGCCGCCATGAGAAAGGCGGGCCGCAAGGCCCGCCTCTCCCCGTTACCGCTTGCTCTGGCCGCGAGCCAGCTTCTTCACTTTTCGCTTCTTGGAGCCGCGAGCGTAATCGCGCTTCTTTTTTGGATTTTCCAGCGTGTGCTTCTTGCGCGACGCGCGCTTCGCCTTCTTGCGTTCTTCCTTGCTCAGGGTCTTTGTGTTCGCCATCAGTTCCTGTTCTCTTTCCGTGCTGCCGATCAGTTCAAAATTACTGGCAGGCCAGACTACACCGCCTCCAGTTGGGCATACTTCTCCACCAGCTTCTTTAACCCGAATCGTGGGAATTGTACCGTAATCTTGGCCTCTTCACCTTCTCCTTCGCGCTGGTACACGGTTCCCTCGCCGTACTTGGGGTGACGCACGCGCTGGCCGGGACGGAAGCCTTTCTTGCCGCTGGCGCTGGGCACCTCCAGCCGGGGGCGAGAAAACTTCTTACCGCGCGAGGCAAAGAACTCGGCAATGTTGTCAATCGAGTTGTACGCAGGCGCAGAGTAGGTCTTGCGCGGCTTGGGAGCGGCCGGGGCGCGCCGCCACGACGCACTCTGATCTTCGTCCTCGTAGGCATAGTGGCGCCCATCCTCGTGATACTCCGCCGTGTGCCCTCGGGCGCCCGCGGCCCGCCCACCTCCCAGGTCTTCCAGCAGTTGCGGCGGGATTTCTTCGAGGAAACGCGAGGGTACGGTGGCCTCGGGCATGTCGGTGCCGTAGCGCCGGCGATAGCGCGCGCGCGTGAGGATAAGGCGGTCCATGGCGCGCGTCATGCCCACGTAGCACAAACGCCGTTCTTCCTCGATGTCGTCGGGCACCAGCAGCGTGCGCGAGTGCGGGAACAGGCCTTCCTCCAGGCCGCACAGAAAAACCAGCGGGAACTCCAGGCCCTTGGCCGCGTGCAGGGTCATGAGCGTGATCTGCGCGCCGGCATCATATTGGTCGGCATCGCTGACCAGCGCTGCATGATCGAGGAACTCGTCCAGGGTCTCGCCGCGATCACGAGAATCCATGGCGGCGTTCACCAGTTCGCGCAGGTTCTCCATGCGGGAAAGCGCCTCCGGCGTGTCCTCTTCTTCCAGTTTGCGCATGTAACCGGTCCGGTCCATGAGGAACCTGAGCAGCTCGGCGATGTTGGCCGGTCCCCCTGGCGAACGAAAAGCGTCGCTACTCGCCGGGTTCGAAGTCTGGTCTCTGGCCGCGAGGGCCGGCACGGCGCTGCGCTCGTCCAGCTCCGCGGGCGTTGGCCCCCCGCCGGCCCCCGCTGTGAAGTCGAAAGCTAGGCCATCGGGATCGGGCGAGAATTCGAAGGCGATATCCGCCTGTTCCGGCTCCTCGCCCAGGCCTCGCTCCTCCTCCGCTGCCGGAGTGTCCAGCCGCGCGGCGATGCCGGAACCGGTTTCCGCCGCGATCTTCTCCCCGAACGTGCCTGCGAGCAGGGCGCGGGCGTCTTCAATGACCTCCTTGAAGGCGCGCAGCGCGGCCACAGCGCGCGCCGGCACCAGGTCGTTCGCGACCGCCTGCCCAATTCCGCCCCACAGCGATACCCCCGTTTCAAGCGCCAGCCGCTCCAGCGTCTCCACGGTGGTCCTGCCGATGCCGCGCGGCGGCGTGTTCAGCACCCGCAGCAGGGCGATGGTGTCGTCCGGATTCTGCACGCATTTCAGGTACGAGATCATGTCCTTGATCTCGGCGCGCTCGTAGAAGGAGAAGCCACCCACCACGTGATACTTCAGCTGGTAGCGCCGCATGGCTTCTTCAAAAAGCCGGGATTGCGAGTTGACGCGATAGAGCACGGCCGCGCGCGCTTCCCCGGCCGCCCCCTCGCGCAGAGCGCGCGCAATGGTATCCGCGACGAACAGCGCCTCGTTTTCACCGTCCGGCGCCTCGTAATATCCGATCTTTGAGCCGCCCTGCCGCGAGGTCCACAGGTTCTTACCCTTGCGCCTCACGTTGTTGGCGACCACTGCGGAAGCGCCCTGCAGAATGTTCTGCGTAGAGCGATAGTTCTGTTCCAGGCGGATGATTTTGGCTTCGGGGAAGTCGCGTTCGAACTCGAGTATGTTGCGGATGTCCGCACCGCGCCAGGAATAGACGGACTGGTCTTCGTCGCCCACTGCGCACACGTTATGCCGTTCTCCTGCCAGCAGGCGCATCAGTTCGTATTGCGGGCGGTTGGTGTCCTGGTACTCGTCCACCAGGATGTATTCGAACCGCCGGTGGTAGCGTTCCCGGACCTCGCCCGACGCTTTGAGCAGCCGCACGGTCTCCAGCAGCAGGTCGTCGAAATCGAGCGCGTTCGATTTGCGCAGCTCCTTGCGATAGCTCTCGTAGACGTGGGCCACGCGCTCGTTTTTGGGGTCCGCGGACTGCAGGTAGACTTCCTGCGGGTCCAGCGCATGATTCTTGGCCCAGGAAATCCGCGAGAGGATGGCGCGCGCGGTAAGCTGCTTGTCGTCCGCCAGGCCCAACCGCTTCATCGCCGCCTTCACCACCATCTCCTGGTCGCTCTCGTCGTAGATGACGAAGTCCTTGCGGTACGCGCCGGGCGCCTCGCGCGGCCCGATGTTCAAGGCCTCGATGTCGCGCCGCAGCACGCGCACACAGAAGGAGTGGAAGGTGGAGATGAGCGGCTTGCTGGCGCCGTGCCCGCCCACCAGCTTCTCGACGCGCTCGCCCATTTCGGCGGCGGCCTTGTTGGTGAAGGTGACCGCCAGGACCGAATCCGGACGCGCACCGTGGTTGTCGATCAGGTGTGCGATGCGGTAGGTGATAACGCGAGTTTTCCCGCTACCGGCCCCGGCCAGGATGAGCACCGGGCCCTCCGTGGTCTCCACTGCCTCGCGCTGCTGGGGATTGAGCTGATCGAGAAAAGGCAAGATTAACGAACCTTCAACTCCCGCGGCCGAAAGGATTTGCGGACGCGCGCCGCGGCTGCGTCCCTGGTTATTGCGCTTGCGAGCTGGCCGGCGCCGGAACCTGCGCCCCGCCCGACCCACACTCCGCGCAGGGGCAGTGCTCGCGCAGAAATTGCCAGGAGTAAATGCCCAGTTCGTGCCCGTCATTCCATTGGAACTTGATTGCGTACTTCCCCACTGGCTCCGCTTTAAGCGGCTTGGGAGCGGGCTTGAACATCGGCAGGGCGCCGGGCGCCAGCGCCGCGGGCTGGCCAATGCCCCGCCCGCTTTTTGCGCGTTCGTCATCGCACATGGCGCACGGGCAGGCGTCCCGCAGCCAGGTAAAACCATAGCTGCTGCGGTGACCGTCCTTCCATTCGATTTCCATGCCCGTTCCGGCCGTCAGATTAACCTTGACCGAGCGTGGATCGGCGGCGCCTGCGGCAGACATGAGGTAAGTATCGCACAGGCATTGCCCAGGTCGCCGCCAGGTGGCCAAATGCGCTCGCCGCCTGATAAAATACAGTTTCCTCTCAGCAGTTGAGCGGACTCTCTGGAGCACTCATGGCACAAATCTGCGATATCTGCGGCAAAGGGCCGCGCTTCGGCAACTCCATCAGCCACGCTCACAACGTGAGCCGTCGCCGCTGGAACATCAACCTGCGCCCGGTGCGCGCCAAGGTGCAGGGCGCGACCAAGCGCCTGCGCGTCTGCACCAATTGCCTGAAGAGCGGCAAAGTCGTTAAGGCATAGCGATCTAGGCGGTCATTTCGCCGGGCCGCATCTCCGGTTCATATCTTCGCGGGTTCAAGGAATCAAAGCTACCATTGCTGCTCTTACCGCATCCATGTCAGCAGCAGGTATCGCTGTCACGCAGCGCGCCACTGCTTACCCGCACGACAGCTACTGCGGAAAGGGGGCGCCTTGCGATCACGCATCCTGTTCGTGGATGACGAGCCGAGCATTCGCTATACGCTGCCGGCAATCCTGGAGCAGCACGGGTTCGACGTGACCGTTGCCGCCAGCGTGCCTGAAGCCCTGCACGCCATCACCACTGGCAAGTATGAGGTGCTCATCTCCGACCTGAATATCGGGGAAGCCGGAGATGGATTTACCGTGGTGAGCGCCATGCGGCGAACGCAGCCGAGTTGCGTGAACTTCATACTTACCGGCTATCCCGCCTTCGAGACCGCATTGCAGGCGTTGCGCACGCAGGTAGACGATTATCTGGTGAAGCCCGCCGACATCGGCAAACTCGTGCAGACGATCGAAGAAAGACTGGCGAGCCCAATCGCCTGCGGAACCAGGGACTGCGTCCGGCTGGCTCCCTTCCTGCGCCAGCACGAGCCGGAGATTGTCTCCCGGGCGCTTGCCGGCATGAAATCCCACCCTGCCCTCGCGAAACTCCGCCTCACCGACAAGGAACGCACCGACCACATCCCCGTGGTGGTGGCGGAGACAGCGGAGCAATTGCAGTCGAGCACCCCCGATTGCCCCACGCCCCGGGTGCTCGCGGCCGGGGCCACGCACGGCGAAACCCGCCGCCAGCAAGGCTATCGCTTGCCCATGCTCGTGGACGACACCCGTATTCTCGATTCGGCGATCTACGATGTGGTGCAGAACAACCTGATGCGCCTTGACCTGAGCACCCTCATCCCCGACCTGAGCCGCTTGAACGACACGCTGGAGGCGCAATTGCAGGAAGCGCTGCAGGCATTCCTGGGCAAGCGGGCTGCCTGAACACCGCCATGCGGAGGCGTGGCTGCCGGGTTCAGAAAAGCAGGCTGCGGCCTTTTTACTGCACGGCGATCACGTCAATCTCTACCAGCACGTCCTTGGGCAGACGGGCGACCTCTACCGTGCTGCGGGCGGGCGGCGCTTCCTTCCAGAAACGCCCGTAGACTTCGTTCATGGCCGCAAAATCCTCCATGTTCTTCAGAAAGACGCCGGCACGGACCGCCTTGCCCAGTCCGCTGCCGGCGGCTTCCAGGATGGCGGCAATATTCTTCAGCACCTGCTCGGTTTGTACAGCGACGCCACCTTGAACGATCTCGCCGGAGGCGGGATCAAAGGCGACCTGGCCTGAAACGAATACCAACCCGTTGGCCTTAATCGCCTGGGAGTAAGGGCCGATGGCTTTGGGAGCATTCTGGGTGGCAACGACTTCTCGCATGCGATCTCCTGATAAACCGGCGGCCGGCACACAGAGCGGCCCTCCAAGGCACAACGCCTGGGGCCCGAGGGCTGATTGTGAACCGCCGGGTTCGGGAGAATAGATGCGGGACCGGCCGCGGCCGCCGCTTAGATTTTCTGCACGCGCTGCACGTCGTGAACGCCGGGAATCTTGCGCAAACCGGTGATGATGCGCTCCAGGTGCTTCAGGTCCTCGATATCCATGATTACGTCAATGTTGGCCTGGCTGTTGGCGGTGCGCGCCTCGATGTTGCGGATGTTGGTATTGTCTTCGCTGATCACGGTGGTGATCTGCTTCAGCATGCCGGCGCGGTCATCGCAGAACAGGGTCAGCTTGACGGGATAACCAGTCGGCGCCACGTCGCGGCGCGCCCACTCCACGGCTATGCGGCGCTCCGATTCGTACATCAGGTTCGTGACGTTGGCGCAGTTGCGGGCATGCACGGCGACGCCCTTGCCCCGGGTGACATAGCCGACAATGTCCTCCCCGCGGATCGGGTTGCAGCAGCGCGCGCGGTAGACCAGCAGGTCGTCGTGGCCGCGCACGCTGATGGCGCCGCTGTCGCCGCCAAAGACCCGCCGCACCACGCTGCTGATGCCGCCCGGCTTGGCTTCCCCGGGCAAGCCGGGTTGCTCCGTGGCCGCGGGCGCGAGTTTGGCCAGCACCTGCCGGGCTGAAAACTTGCCATAACCGATGCCGGCCAGCAGGTCGTCGGGCCGCCCCAGCCCATAATCGCTCGCCACCTTCTTGAGTTGTTCTTCTTTCAGGTCCTTCAGGGCGATGCGATACTTGCGCGCCTCGCGATCAATCAGCTTGCGTCCAATTTCGATGGCGCGCTCGCGCTGATGCACGTTCAGCCAGTGCTTGATCTTGTTGCGCGCGCGCGAAGACTTCACGATGGCCAGCCAGTCGCGGCTGGGCTGATGGCCGGGCTGGGTCAGGATCTCGACAATGTCGCCGCTGTGCAGTTTGTAGCGCAGCGGCACCATGCGGCCATTCACCTTGGCTCCCACGCAGTTGTGTCCTACCTCGGTGTGAATGGTGTAAGCGAAGTCCACCGGCGAGGCATCGCGGGGCAGTACCACGATCTTTCCCTTGGGCGTGAAGGTGTACACCTCCTCCGGGTAAAGATCGATTTTGAGCGTGGAAAGGAATTCGCTGGGGTCGGAAACATCGCGCTGCCACTCCACCACCTGCCGCAGCCACGCCAGGCGCTGCTCGTCGCGCGCGCTCACCGGGCCGTCCTTGTACTTCCAGTGGGCGGCAATTCCTTCTTCCGCCATCTTATGCATCTCTTCGGTGCGGATCTGCACCTCGAAGGGAGTGCCGTCGTCGGCAATCGCGGAAGTGTGCAGCGACTGGGAGAAGTTCGGCCGCGGCATGGCGATAAAGTCCTTGATCCGCCCCGGCACCGGCCGCCAATGATTGTGAATGGCGCCCAGCACCGCGTAACAGTCCTGCACCGAGTGGGTGATGATGCGGACCGCGAACAGGTCGTACATCTGGTCAACGTTGATGCGCTGCCGCAGCAGCTTCTGATGGACGCTGAACAGGCGCTTGATGCGGCTTTCGGTAACCGCCTCTATGTTGGCTTCCCTCAGCTTCTCGCGGATGATGCCTTCCACCCGCGCCAGGAACTGCTCGCCGGTCTTACGGCGCGCCTCCAGGGCCTCATGCACCTGCTGGTACGCGATCGGGTCCATGTAGCGGAAACCCAGGTCCTCGAGCTCGCCGCGGATTTTGCCCATGCCCAGCCGATGCGCGATGGGAGCATAGATGTCCAGGGTTTCTTTCGCGATCTTGGCCTGGCGTTCGGGCGGCAGGTGCTCCAGGGTGCGCATGTTGTGCAGGCGGTCGGCTAACTTGATGAGGACCACGCGGATGTCGTCCACCATCGCCAGCACCATTTTGCGCACGTTCTCAGCCTGGCGCTCCTCGGTGGAGGCGAAATCGATTTTGCTGATCTTGGTGACACCTTCGACGATGTGCGCGACTTGCTCGCCGAACTGCTTGCGGATGTCAACAATGGTGACCGAGGTGTCTTCCACGGAATCGTGCAGCAGGCCGGCGGCGAGGGCGATCGGATCGAGCTTCATCTCGGCCAGCACGCAAGCGACCTCCAGCGGGTGAACCAGGTAGGGCTCACCCGAGGCGCGGGATTGGCCCCGGTGATGCTTCAACGAGTAGTCGTAGGCCTTGCGGATGATGTCCAGATTGTCGTTCGGCCGATAGCCTTCCACCGCCTTGATCAGCTCGCGGAAACGCGTGACCGTCAAGACATTCGTGGCAATCTGGTGGCGCAGGGTCGCCATGCTTGATTATATCCTTAAGAGGTTTTTGGCTCGGCCCTCAGGTGGGTGGCCGCGCCCAACCCGCAGCCGCGGCAGGCGGGAATTGTGCAGCGCGGCGGGGGCTGCCGGAATCAATGGAACTATGAAGATCCTGGCCACGGGCATGTCGGGCCCTATAGGGAGCGCGGTGTTGCCGGAGCTGATCTCCGCCGGGCACAGCGTTACCCGCATGGTGCGCCGCCCGGCGGCGAGTGCTGACGAACTCGCCTGGGACCCCTTGCAAGCCATTCCGCCGGAACAGGTATCGGGGTACGACGCCGTAATTCACCTGGCCGGGGAAACCATTGTGGGACGCTGGACGGCGGCCAAGAAGAAGCGCATTCGCGATTCGCGGGTGCTGGGCACGCAGCACCTCTGCCAGGCCTTGGCACGGGCCCCACAGAAGCCGCGCTGCCTGATCGCTGCCTCGGCCACTGGCTACTATGGCGATCGCGGCGCGGAGGCGCTCGACGAAACCAGCGCTCCCGGCAACAACTTTCTTGCCGGAGTCTGCCGGGAGTGGGAAGCCGCCACCACTCCTTTGAGGGACGCGGCAGTCCGCGTTGTTAACCTTCGCTTCGGCGTCGTGCTGAGCCCACGCGGCGGAGCGCTGCCCAAGATGCTTCCCGCCTTTCGCATGGGGGTAGGAGGGCGCGTGGGCAGCGGCGCGCAATACTGGAGCTGGGTCTCAATCGCAGACATTACCGGGGCGGTTTTGCACGCTCTCCATCGGGAAGAGTTGCGCGGCCCGGTGAACGCCGTGGCCCCAACCCCGGTCACCAATCTTGAGTTCACGCGCGTGCTGGGCAGCGTTCTGCGCCGTCCCACGCTGCTCCCCATGCCCGCCTTTGCCGTGCGCGCCGCGTTTGGGCAGATGGGGGACGAGTTGCTGCTGGCCAGCGCGCGCGTGCTTCCCTCGAAGCTGCAGTCGAGCGGCTACGAGTTTCGCGATCCCGAGCTTGGGGGCGCCCTCGAAAACCTGCTGCGCAAGTGACTTTCACCTAGGCGGCGGTCTTGGCCTTCTGGAATTCCATCACCCGCTCACGCACGCTGGGCACGTGGGGCGACAGCTGCAGCCGGCTGCCTTCCTCGATGAGCGGAATTGCCTTGTCAAATTCCGGGCCGGAGTGCGCGCCCGTCAGCATAATGCGCACTGGCTGGAACAGCTCTTTGCCTTTCGCGCCGGTTTCGGCCTTGACTTCATTCAGGATGGTCTTAAAGCGCTCGGGCGCCAGGCGGCGTTCTCCCGCGCTCTCGTCTTCCAGGATTTTCGCCGTGAAGCGCGAAAGCACCGCCTCCGTGTGCTGCCAGCGCAGAACTTCGGCATTCTCCGGATTGGCCACGCTGGCGGCCGGATTGAAGCCGAAAATGAAGGCGGCGCGGTCGGGAAGCTGTTCCAGGCGGTCCACCGAGGGCGCCACCAGCAGGATCACCCGCGCCAGCCAGGAGCAGATTTCCGGACTCTGCGCCCAGTCGAAACAGGCGCCCTCCACCACCGTCGGCACTGCCGTCGCCGTTCCCGGCCGCGGCAAAATGCGCTCGAAGTAGGAAAGCGAGAGTTCCACGATGCGCTCGGGCGGGCTGGCCTTGATGTAATGGCGATTCAGCCAGAACAGCTTCTCCATATCGAATACCGCGGGCGAGGGGGTCACGCGCTCCAGGCTGAACTCTTTCAGCAGTTCCTCGCGGCTGAAAATCTCGCGGTCTCCGCCGCTGGGCGCCCATCCCAGCAGCGCCAGGTAATTGGTCAGCGCCTCCGGCAACACGCCCATATCGCGAAAGTTTGCGATTGAGGTAGCGCCATGCCGCTTCGACAGCCGCTCGCGGTCCGCCCCCAGGATGGTAGAAAGGTGGGCAAATTCCGGCACCGGCCATCCCAGCGCCTCGTAGAGCGCGACCTGCTTGGGAGTATTGGACAGATGGTCGTCGCCGCGAATCACATGCGTGATTTTCATCAGCGCGTCATCTACGACGACCACGTAGTTGTAGACCGGAATGCCGGAGGAGCGCAGGATGATGGGATCGCTGACTACTTCGTTGGAGAACTCAACCCAGCCGTGCACGATGTCGTGGAAGCGGATGGGGCGCTCGGGAATACGCAGCCGAATGGCCGCCGGCTCTCCGCCCTGCCGCCGGCGCTCGCTTTCGGCAGGATCCAATTTCCGGCAGCGCCCGCTGTAGATGGGCGGACGGTGCTCCGCCAGGGCCCGCTCACGCTCCCGCTCCAGTTCCGCGGGGGAGCAGAAGCACAGGTAAGCTTTCCCTTCCGCGAGCAGGCGCTCGGCTTGCTCGCGATAAAGCGGCACCCGGTCCGATTGCCGGTAGGGGGCGAAGGGACCGCCCACATCGGGACCCTCGTCCCAGTCGAGGCCGAGCCATTTCAGGTCGGCGATTAGCAGGTCTTCGAAGCGCGCCTCGCTGCGCTCCAGGTCAGTATCCTCAATGCGCAGCAGCAGGCGGCCGCCGGCGCGCCGTGCGAACAGCCAGTTGAACAGCGCTGTGCGAGCATTTCCGACGTGCAGGTGCCCGGTGGGCGAAGGCGCGAAGCGGGCGCGAACCCTGGAGTCGGTCACGATTTGATGTTAGCAGAGGCGCGCCGCAATCCAGGCCGTCGCCGCTATCGCTGACCGTCGGAAGGCCTCCCCGGGCTTGGGCCAGTGCCCTGCTCGAGGCTGGCATCCAGATGCGAAAGCAGGCGGTCGCGCTCGGGGCCTTGTAGCTCCTCTTCCAACTCGCGCAAGGCTAGAGCCACGACGTGATAATGGTGCAGACCGGCAAATTCGCGGTTGGAGGTAATCTGCAGCCACAACTTGTGCAGGAGTTGGAGGTCCTGCGCCCGCAGGCGCGGGGTGTGCGGACCCAGCGGGTACACGGTCGAGGCCCCGTTTGGCAGGATCACTTCCAGGTCCACGCGGGGGCGCGGCTCCGGTAGCCGCTCCCACGCATCGCCGGTCAGCTTCGCCTGCTGGTCTTCGCTGAGCTTGTTGGAGAGGCCGCATACAATCCGGCTGCAGTCGAGGCGCTGCGCCGTCATGACAATCGCTTCGAAGACATCGCTGGCCGGCACCACCAGCAGCGACACGGTCCGGCCTTCCTTCTCCGCCACGGCCACGACGTTGGTGAACAGCTCCTGCTCATAGTGATCGAAAACCTCGTTCGCTTCCACCACCGTACTGCCGCTGAAGGAGTGCTCGCGATGGTATAGGCGGGCGGTCATCACCACCACGTCCCGCTGGGTGGTGTCGGTGTGTTGCAGGACCTGCCGCAGGTAGTAAAGGTTTTGCGGGTCCCGCACCGTTACCAGGATGCCCCCCGGGCGCACCCCCAGGGCTCCGCTCCCCAGTTCCTGGTTGGCGTACACCCGGAACTGGTCCAGTTGCTCCGGCTTGCCATGCCTTTCCTTCCGCACCTTGTGTTCCGAGACGGTGAAGATGGAGAAGAAAATCACGGTAAAGATCACGCCCGCGATCGTGGCCTCCTGCTTGGTAAACAGGTTCACGATTGCGGTCAGGAACAGCAGCAGCGTAATCAGCCCCAGCGCGACCGGAATTTCCTTACCTCCAACGCGCAGGTTGCCCGGAATCTTCCATTGCCGCCCTTCGGGCTCGGTGAAGCGCAGCACGAAGACCGCCAGCCCCTTCATGGCGAAGCTCCAGATGACACCGAAGGCATACAGTGCCGCCAGCAGGTACACATTGCCGCGGCTGGCGACGATGGTCGCCAACTGCATCAGCACCACCAGGTTGATGATGCGGTAACTGGTGCCGTATTTGCGCTGGGGCCGCAGGAACCAGTCGGTAAGCACGCCGTCTTCGGCTACCCGGTTGAGGACGCCGTTGGCGCCCACGATGGAAGTGTTCTCCGCTCCCGACAGGATGAGCACTCCCACCAGCACCACGAAAGCATGGAACAGAAGCTTCAGTGTGTAGGGCCCGGAGAGGTACATGGCAATGCCGCCGATCAGGTTGGCGAAGAAGTTCGGCCGCACATTGTCGGGAATGATCATGACCGCGAAAAACGAGACCAGCGAGGTGAACAGCAGGCTGTAGAGGAAGATGACGAGGCCGGTCTTCTCCAGGTTCTTGAGCTTGGGATGCTCGATCTCGCGGTTCACCTGGGCCAGCGTCTCTTCCCCGCTCATGGCCAGGACCGAGTGCCCAAACCCGACCAGCAGGATCACGAACGTGAGACCGCTCAAACCCGTTCCCCAAAGCCATCCCAGCGATTCCGGTGTGCGCTGGAAGACGCCCGCGTGCAGCGGGCTGGGGGGCAGCGGCATGGGATGCTGGATCAGGGTCACCAGGCACCAGACGATGAGGATCACCACCATCACGGTGGTGATCTGCATGATCTTCATCGCCTTGTCGCTGCTCTCGGGAATGCCCTGGATGTTTTTCCACCAGAAATAGGCCACCACGACCACGGCAAACAGCGCCGCCCAGTGATTGGTGGCCGCATCGGAGAGATGCAGCGGCCTCCCCAGGTACCCCCCGATGTCGTCGGCGAACTTCGCCAGGTACTGGCCGGCGGAGACGGCGCTGATGGGACCCGTCAGGACATAATCGAAGAGCAGGGCGGAGACCGATATCTTGGCCAGCGTTCCGCCCATCGCTTCCTTGACCACGCGGTACACGCCGCCGCGCACGAACATGGCGCTCGACTCGATGTAGAGAGCGCGCACGGCATAGCTGAACAGCATTACCGCCAGGATGAACCAGGGAGCGCTTTTGCCGATGAAGTGTTCGGCGTCGCCGCCCACGTAATACGCGGAGGAAGCCAGGTCCGCCAGGACGATCGCCGAAGCGCGCCAGAACGAGATGAAGGTCAGCATCACCGTCGTGGCGACGAAGACCTTCACCGCGGGACGATGAGTCAGTTCGGGCGGAGTAGACATTCAGCCGGATAGCAGCTAAACATCGGAAAGATAGCATAGCGCGGCCGCGGTTTCAGCCCGCGCGGGCCAAGGGGCGCCGATGCTTAGCTCACCGGGGGATGGGGAATGCGGTCCTGCAGCAGGCGGTGCAGCCGGGAATCGGGACCGAAGGCCCGCAGAAGAAGCCCGGTGGTGTGGTCAGAGTTCACCGTAAAGTAGGTATGGGTGATGCGGTCGTGCCAGCACAGCGTGTCTTCGTCGAGGAGCGACCACAGGAATCCCAGCCCCAGGGACGCGGCCGAAAGCACCATGGCCAGCGCGCGCGAGCGCCGTTGCCCGCGTCCCGGCGCGCTGCCGTCAAAGCGGGCCAGGCGCAAGCGCGAAACCCGCAATCCTGGCGTGGTTCCGGCATACACCAGGAAAGCATACTGGTAGAAGATCCACAGGCTGCAGGGCAACACCACCCACATCAGGAGGAACTCGCGGCCGGGCGCCACCAGCTTGCTGAAGTGCGAAACGATGGCCAGGAATCCGGCCATGCTCGCCAGTACGACCGCCATATCGGTGGCGGCCGCCAGCAACCGCATCGGGATCGGCGCCACTGGCAATGGCACTTCCAGCCGGACGGGGGCAGGCTCCTCCTCGTTTTCCAGCAGAATGCCTCCCAGCGGCACCTGCGTCGGCACCGCTTCGGGTACCTCCAGGATCCGCGGCTTGTCAAACACCGGCTCGGCCAGTTGATCGGGCGGCGGCGGTTCGGGCACAAACAGGCGCGGAAACTCGATGATGTTCGATTCGGCGGGAGGCCCCTCCGCCACCTGTATCGGCGAAGCTTGCGCCGCCGGCACGGGCTGCGCCGGGGCAGCGGCTGCGGCCATGGCCTGGGGGGCCGTGCTTCCCAAGGCTACGGGTTCAGCTGCTGGCGGCGACGCCCAGGAATACTCCGGCGGATCGAACTTCAGCCGCAACGAGGGATAGCGGGGTTCACGGCGCTTCCGGCGGGAGTGGTACTTGTTCACCCGCGCGGTTACTTCCTGACGCCAGTCGCTTTCGTCCTCTAACGTGGTGCTCTCTGGCGCGGTGCTCTCGTTGCAGAGGATGGATTCAAACCCGCGGCGGCGGCCGTCCGCTTCTGCGGCCGGAGAGGCGCCATGCTCGCTGCTGATGGTATTGGCTTCAGCTCCCGTGAACGCCTCGGCCGAGCCTTGCGAGTAGCGGTCGAAAGAACCGTAGCTGCTTCCGTCCCCGATCACAAAGCGGGGACGCGCCGCCTCCGCCGGTTCGGGCGCAACCAACACGCCTGTGCTGCCTTCGCTCAGGGTTTCAGCCGATACCTCGACGTGCGCCTCGCTGGAAATCCGGAAGCGCGGTGGAAGGCGGCCGTCGCGCGCGGTCCGCGAACCGGAACAGCTGCAAATTTCTCCGCAAACGGGGCAGGACATATCTTGTGCAGTTCACCGAGAGCTGGAAACATCGAAAGCGCCGCCGCGGGCGCCGTGCGCGGCTGGTTTGGCTCACAGGCAGCCGCCGTGCTAACGTCACCGCTTACCCCAGCCTGCATGCGCTGGGCGTCGTGCGCTTCTGATGATCTCTCGCTCACGATTGCTTATCACGGCGGTAGCTCTTTGTCATCTGCTACTCGCCGCTCCGCTAGTTACCAGCCAGTTGCTTTCCAATTCTTCCGCGGAATTTCCTTCAGCGGCGGGGCTCGAGCCCCCCGAACTGAACCTGGAGCAGGCGGAGCAAGCGCCCGCGCCTGCGGGAGCTCCCGTGCCTTCGCCGCTTCCCGCAAACCAGGTGCTGTTGCGCGCCGACGAGCAGGAGAAGGAACAGGACATTTATCGCGCGCGCGGGCACGTCCAGGTCAACTATGGCAAGTACATTTTGCGTTCCGATGCCGCCACCTACGATTCCAACTCGGGAGAGGTCACCGCCACCGGTCACGTGGTTTTTGACGGCGGCCCACACGACGAGCACCTGGAGGCCTCCCACGGGACCTACAACCTTAGCACCGCAAGCGGCCGGTTCTACGATGTGACCGGCACCAGCGGCGTGCGCTTCTCCGGCCATCGCGTAATTTTGACCAGCTCCGATCCCTTCGCCTTTACCGGCAAAATCGTGGACAAGGTGGGCGAGGACCACTACGTGGTGCACAACGGCAGCGTGACCTCGTGCAAGCCGCCGCACCCCAAGTGGACGTTCACGGCGCCGCGGGTCACCGTGGAGCTGGGCGGCAAGGCCAAAATCTACAATGGGTTCTTTCGCGTGCGCGGCATCCCCATTTTCTATTTTCCCTTTGCCGATCATCCCGTACAGCACCTCGGCCGCCAGTCCGGCTTCCTCGTTCCTTCCTTCGGGACCTCCTCCGTG
>JAMXLI010000139.1 GCA_024281115.1 Terriglobales bacterium
AACCTCCTCCACGCTCATTTTGTGTGCTCCCATCCAACAGACCGCTTTCATGACGCCCTCCGCTCTTCCTTGATTTGCTGGAGCAGGCCGGCCTCGCGTCCCATGGAGCGGTCCGGGTTGGCTACGCGCGCCACCCCCGCCAGCACGCTGCGCGGCCCGTGCGACTGGCCTTCCACCGTGGGAATCTCGCCGGTCTCGATCAGGGCCTTGAAACGGCGAACGTCCTGTTGCATCAGAAAGCTCGGGTCTTTTCCGAGCAGCTTGGCTACACCCTTGCCGATGGCTCCGGCTGGGGGTTGGTATTGGACACGGACGTCGATCAGGGTGCCACGGTTAGCGGGCGCGTTGCGGAACTCCACCCGGCCTTCTACGTCGATTTCCGACCCGGGAAGGGAGCGCCACGCGATGGAACGGCTCGGGGTTTCGCTCACAATTTCTGCCTCCCATTCCACGCGATACCCCAACGGCCCGACAGCGACCCACTTGGACCGGCCATTGCCGGTCTCGGTGACCGACTCCAGATGGCGCATGAACCGCGGCAGGTTTTCAAACTTGCGCCAGAATTGGAAAGCCTCTTCCGGGGGGCAGTTCACCAGGACGGCAGCGCGAGCCGCGTCTCCGGTGGGCGCACCGTCCGTGCGTGATCCCAAATAGGCCAGGGTACCGCCGGCTGCCGCCAGCGCCAGGCCGCTTGCGCTCCTGCGGCTTAGACCGAACAGCAGCAACGCGCCTCCCCCCAGCAGCGCACTCCAGCGCTGCAGATCGGCGGAGGAGAGTTCCCGCGCCGGAGGGCTGCCCCTTTGGACACTTCCGCTCACATTCATACTCGCTACCTTTCCTTGCTGAAAATTAAGTTCTGCGGATAAAGAGGGTGGGATAGCGGCCGGTCCGGCGAGGATGCCCGCGGGCGCGCTGCAGCCGGCGATTTTGTTATCCCGTGAAGTGAGTTCCCCTGCCGCTCAGGTGTATGGGTAGAACACGAAGAACAGGAGCGAGAGCGCGGCCAGCACCCACAATCCCGGCTTGATCTCCCGGACGCGGCCGGCCACCAGCTTGCAAAATGGATACAGCACGAAACCGCTCGTGATTCCCACCCCGATGTTGTAGGTAAAACTCATCAGCGCGACCACCGCAAAGGCGGGGATCAACTCGGTGAAATCGTCGAAGCGAATGCGCCGGATCGGCTCCAGCATGAGCAGTCCCACGATGATGAGCGCGGGGCCATAGGCTTGCGGCGGGATGGAGGCGACAAAAGGGGAGAAGAAGAGGGCAGCGGCGAAGCACAGGGCTGTGACCACCGCGGTCAACCCGGTGCGCCCGCCGGCTTCAATCCCGGTCGCCGACTCGATGTAGGCCCCCGAGGTGGTGGTGCCCACGAGCGCGGCAAAGGTGGTGGCCAGGGCGTCGGCCACCATCGGTCGCTCGATCTGCGGCAGCGAGCCCTCGGCATCGAGGAACCCAGCGCGCGACGACACCGCGATCAGCGTCCCCATCGTGTCCACAAAGGCCATCACGAAGATGGTCAGAATGATCGGCAAAAAAGAGAGATGCAGCGCCCCCTTCAAGTTCAACTCGAAGAAAATGGGGGCCAGCGAAGGCGGCGCGCTTACCCATTGCTGCGGCGGCGCCGCCACCCCGGATACAAACGCGAGAAATGCGGAGGCCAGGATGCCCACCAGGATGGCGCCGGGGAAGCGACGGATCATGAGCGCGCCGATCAGCAGGAACCCGAAGATGGCCACCAGCACGGGAGTGGAGGTCATATGGCCGGTGCGCACCGGGGCGCCCGCCGTGCCCAGCATCACAATGCCGGTTTCGTTCAGGCCAATGAAAGTGAGAAACAGTCCGATGCCGACGGCGTAGCTGTAGCGCAATCCGCTGGGAATCCCGTCCAGCAGCCATTGGCGCACCCGCGCGAATGTCAGCAGCAGAAAGAGCACGCCGGCGAAGAACACCGCCGAGAGCGCCGTCTGCCAGTCGTAATGCAAGGTTTCAACCACGGTGAAAGCGAGGAAGGCGTTCTCGCTCATGTAAGGCGCAATGGCGAACGGGCGGCGGGCATACACGCCCATCAGCAGCGTTCCGAAAATTGCGGTGACGATGGTGGCGACCGTCGAGGGGCCTGCGGGTATGCCGGCTGACTTCAGGATGGCGGGGTTCACCACGATGATGTACGACATGGTGACGAACGTGGTCACGCCGGCGGCCACTTCGCGCGCCATGGTGCTGCCGGCGCGCTCAACCTCGAAGTAACGCTCGATCGCGTTCAGGGGAAATCTCGCGCGCCGCATGGGAACGGCCGAGCCTATCTTTCCGGCTCCCGGGTGTCAATCAAGCTCCCACCGCCAGGGAAGTGTGTCTCCTGATCGCAGGATACAATCCAACTCCTCATGCTTCCCGACGTACAACGGCCGCGCTCGATGCACTTGTTCGCTGCGGGCTGCGCCGGCATGTTCGTGTTCGGAGTGGTGCTGGCGCTGCTGGGAACGCTGTTCGGGTTGCCAGAAATGCGGGCGCGCATGCATGTGGATCTGGCACAGCAGGGCAATCTTTTTTTTCTCCTCTTTTTGGGGGTGTGTTCGTCCACCCTGGCGGCGGGTCCGCTGATTGACAACCTGGGGCATAAGCCGGTGCTGCTGTGGTCGTCGCTGCTGGTGGCCGGCGGACTGTTGGGCTTCGTGGTCGCGCGTTCCCCCACAGCCGCGGCGCTGTCGGCGCTGGTTATCGGCTTAGGCGGTGGCGGCCTGAACACCGCCGCCAACGTCCTGGTGTCCGATGTCTACGCGCATAACCGCGGTCCCATGATGAACCTGTTGGGTATGTTTTACGGGATTGGCGCGCTTTTCGTACCCCTGCTGGTGGCGAGCATCGCCGGGAGAATTTCGATGACGGCGATTCTGAGCGTCACCGCCAGTCTTCCGGGCGTGTGCGCCTTGCTTTATGCCCGCTCGCGTTTTCCCCAGGCGCGCGAGGCGCATGGCATTTCACGTTCCGACCTGGTGGCGGTTTTGCGCTATCCGGGTCTGATCGTGTTTGCGGCGCTGCTTTTTTTTGAGTCGGGAAACGAGGCCTCCCTGGGTGGCTGGATTTCCAGCTACGCCGGTGCGCTGGGTGCCGGCGAGCGCTCCGCCACCTGGATCCTGAGCGGCTACTGGCTGGCGCTCATCCTCGGGCGCTTTTTGGTTTTCAAAGTCCTGGCGCGGAGCAGCAAGATGCGCTTGGTGTTGATCACGGCGGCCGGCTCCGCTGCCAGTTGCCTCCTGCTGCTCTGGTCGAGCTCGCTGGCCGGCACGGCGACCGCGGTCATGCTGGCCGGGCTGACCTTCGCTGGAATCTATCCCACGGTGCTGGCGCTGGCAGGCGATCGCTACTTGCGCCATTCAGGAACGGTGTTTGGCGTGCTCTTTGCCATCGGCTTGGCAGGTGGGGCCGTGCTCCCCTGGGCGGTAGGCCAGATCTCGCAGCTCTGGCGGCTGCGCGCCGGCATGCTGGTTCCGGTGGCAGGCACGATGGTAGTGACGGCACTGGCCGCAAGCTTGCAGCGGCAAGCGGCAGCCCGACGCTAGTCCCTGACCCTGGCGGGCTGCGCCGCCGGAATACGGCCAGCTGCTTTCGTCACCTGCCTGCCGCGTCCGCGACAGCCTAGAATCTCCAGTGAAAGCTGGCGCGCCCGCGCCTAAAACTATGAGAAATATTGATCAGATCCTCAGGGAAAAACAGACTCGTATGGAGCAGCTCCGGGCCGAAATCCAGGCTCTACGTATCGTCGCGCCGCTGGTAAGCGAACCGGGTATTGCGGAGAACAAGCCGGCCGCTCCCGCGAAGACTGCTTCCGGCGACGATCTGGGGCTGTACCTCGACGAACCCGCGAACTAGCCGCCTGCCGGCAGCTCTCGCGCCACGCGGAACCCGTAGTCGGCGTAGCGAAACTCTGGTGGGATGGAAGAACGCGTATGGCACTTCGAGACTTTTACGTGGTGCCGCCACGACCCGCCTCGCGACGCTTTGCGAGTGCCGCACACTGGTCCTCGAGGGTTGCGTTGCGGCGACACCCGGTAATAGTCCGCGTCAAACCAGTCATCGCACCACTCGTGCACGTTCTCGCACATGTCAAATAGTCCGAACGCATTGGGAGCATAGCGGCCGACAGGCTCAGGGCCGGTGCGCCAGCGCGCCTGGTAATCGGGCAATTGCTGCGGAGGGGAATCGCCCCAGGGATACAGCTTTTCCTCCACTCCGCCGCGGGCCGCGCGTTCCCACTCCGCCTCTGTCGGCAGTCGGTAGCGTTGGCCATTCTGACGGCTGAGCCACTCGCAATAGGCGGTCGCGTCCATCCAGGAAACCGACACAACCGGCTGCGCGGGATGAGCGAAGTTCGGCTGCTTCCATTCCGCTGGTTCGGGACGGCCGCACTCCGCGACAAAGCGCGCATACTCCGCATTCGTGACCTGGCACACCGCCAGCTCGAAGGCATCCAC
>JAMXLI010000140.1 GCA_024281115.1 Terriglobales bacterium
GGCGCTGCACCTCCCGCAGTTGCCCTCGGGCGCGGCTTTTGGCTAACTCTAAAATGCGGCTCAAATGCCGGCATGCGCCCAGTACCAGGACGGGTAACCTTCAGATGGTTACTCCCCTGAGGTCAGCGCGCATCCCGCCCCTGGCACTCTGAGCGCCACTTCCATATATGCACTGGCATTCCTGGATCGCCGCCATTGGCCGTCCGTCGTTGCAGACGCTCCTTAGCCTTGTCCCCCTGCTCGCAACCATCGTCACCACGCTGGTCACCGTGATTCTGGCGCGCGCGACCCTGCGTTACGCTGCCGCCACCGACAAAAGCCTGGAGCTGGCGCGCGAGCAATTTGAACGCGAGTGGGCGCCGGAGCTGCACATTCACATCGAGCGCCTCTCTGAGGAAGACGCCAAGATCATCATTACCAACCTGGCCAAAAGTTCCGTCTTGCTGCAACTGGTGCAGATCCGCAAAATTCATGACGCCGTGCCTTTCGCCAAATTCGCGCTCAACCATCCTCTGGTGGGCGGGCGCAGCTGGATGGAGGACGTGGGCGACCGCTTCCTGTCACTGGGCAGCCAGGAGTTTCGCGGCACCATCGCGGCCTCGGCTACCTTCTTCTGTTCCGGGCGCCTCTACCGCACCGACTGGTTCCGCTTTGAACTGGAAGCCAGCGGCAGGAACATTGTGCGGCTGGTGCCGATCACCGCGGCGGCCAATCGCGCCCGCGTGCTGCAGGCCAAGGTGGCCGAGCGCGCGGTCAGGCGCCAGGTGGTAGTGGACGTCGTGGCAGGCACGAACGGCGATGGGGAAGGCAAGTAGGCGCGTAAGAAACGGCCTGCAGCTGCTGTCTCACACGGAAACCTGTGAAACCTTGAAACCTCTGAACCTTTGAAACCTCAGCTCTGCCCGAATTCCTCTGTGTACTGCTCCCACTGCCGGCGAACCTGCGCCATGATCTGCTGGTACTCGGCGTCGTTACGCAGCTTGTCCCAGTTCTTGTCGCGCTGGAACCAGGGATAATTCTGATTTCCGAGTTCCACCGCCCGTCTCAGCCACACCATAGCTTTATCGCGCTCGCCCAGTAACGCGTACATGCTGCCTGCCCAGTAGGCCACATCACCGTCAATAACCTCTTGCGGCTTGTATTCGAAGAGGCTGGGGTCAATCTTCTGCCGCTCGCCGCGGGAAGCATAAAGAAATGCCGAGAGCCACAGGGGGACGGCATCGCCGTTACCTTTCCCCAATTGCACGGCGCGCTCTAAAATCGGTTCCGCTTCAGCCGTCTTTCCCTGGTAGTAAAGGAATTCGCCCAGAAAAGCCGTCGCTTTGAACTGGTCGGGATTAGCTGCCAACGCCTGCCGCATCACCTTTTCGGCCTCGTCCGGCTTGCCCAGATAGAGCAACATGCGCCCGTGCATCCAGTAAATGCGCGGCGTGGTGGGGTTCAGCTGCCGGCTGCGGCGATACGCCTGCTCGGCCTGCTCCACCAAGCCGGCGTAATGGTAGGCATAGCCCAGGAAATCCCAGGAGGTTTCTGAATTGGGAGCAAGCGCCACGGTCTGGCGAAGGGTGCGGATGGCTTGGGCATTCTGTCCGGTTTCGGCGTAGATGTCGCCCATGGACTGCAGTGCCGCCAGGGAACGGGGGTTTTGCCGCAAGGCGCGCTCGGCGGCGTCTGCAGCCAGGCGCACGTTGGCCGCGCCGTTTTCCTCAAAATTGGCCGCTTCCATCAGATACATGTCCGAAAGCATGGCTTGGGCATCAGTGAAGTTCGGGTCCACGGCGAGGGCCTGCTGCAGCAGCCGCCGGCCTTCGCGAAGACTCTCGCGCCGCGAGTGCATGAAGTATTCGTTGCGGTAAAACCGCGCCTGCAGGTAATCGTTATATGCGTCCGGAGAAGCCGTCACTGGCTTCTGCAAGGAGTTTTGTTCGACGCTGGAGACTTGCACCTGCATCCCTTCCACCACCCGGCTGGCCAGCTCGTCCTCAAACTTGAACATGTCGCCGGCACGCAGGTCGTAGCGCTGCGCCCACCGTGTGGCGCCGTCCTTCGCGTCTATGAGCTGCACCGAGACTCGTACGCTTCCTGCCGCGCTCTGGTAGGTTCCGTCCAGCACCGAATCCACGCGCAACTCCTGCGCCGCCTTTACCGGGTCGGCCGTCGCTTGCGCATACTTCAGCACCGAACTCGTGGGCCGCACCGCCAGATCGTGCAATGACGCGAGCCGGCTGATCACCGCGTCGGTCATCCCGATGCCCCAGCTGTTGTCTTTGCCTTCGGCGGAAAGGTTATGGAACGGGAGCACCGCCAGCGTATGTGCTGCCGGCGCTGTCGCTTCAGCCGCGGGCGGCTTAGCCGGAGCCTTAGCGCGAATCACCCGCGACCGCACGTAATATTCGCCCAGAAAGACCACCAGCCCCAGCGCCAGGATTCCCGCCACTACCACGGCGCCACGCACGCCGGGGCGTTTCTGCCGCCGGCTCGGTTCAGCTGCCGCCGTCATGCGTCCTGACTCCGTGTCGCGCTTCAAGCGCCTCAAGTCCGCGCGCATCTCCGCCGCCGACTGGTACCGCACCTCCCGGTCCTTCTCCAGCGCCTTGTTGATTATCTCTTCCAGCCTGGGCGGCAGCGCGGAGTTGAGCCGCACCGGCGCGGCAGGAGTTCGGTTGAGGATGGCCTCAAACATCAGTCCCGAAGTGGCCCCGGGAAACGGCAGCCCGCCCGTCGCCATTTCATAAAGCACCGCCCCAAACGAGAACAGGTCGGTGCGCGCGTCCAGTTCCTGGCCGCGTATCTGCTCCGGCGACATGTATGCCACGGTGCCCACGGTGGTGCCGGGGCTGGTGAGGTGTTCGGGCGTGGCCGCGGTTGGCATCGCGGCAACTTCCATCGCCGCCGCCGACTGCAGCTTAGCCAGGCCGAAGTCGAGGATTTTGGCTTGCCCGCGCGTAGTAACGAAAATGTTGGCCGGCTTGATGTCGCGGTGAACGATGCCGTGCGCATGGGCGGCATCCAGTCCGTCGGCGATTTGCGTGCCCAGGTCGAGCACGGCTTCCAGTTCCAGGGGGCGGCCGGCAATCTTTTTGGCCAGGGTCTCGCCTTGCAGCAACTCCATCACCAGGAACCACTGCCCGCCGCTCTCATCAATGTCGTGGATGGTGCAGATGCTGGGATGGTTCAGCGCCGAGGCGGCGCGGGCTTCGCGCTGGAAACGCTCCAGCGCCTGCGGCTCTCCGGCCAGTCGCTCGGGCAGGAACTTGAGCGCGACGTGGCGGCCCAGTTTCAGGTCCTCGGCCTCGTACACCACGCCCATACCGCCGGCTCCGAGTTGGCCCAAAATGCGATAATGCGAGACCGTTTGCCCGAGCAACGAAGCGCCTCCAATGGGCGGCTATGTTAGGCCGTGCATGAGGGAAGGTCAATGGCGGCGGCAGAGCAATCCTCTAAGCTGGACTGTAGCATCGCCGATGACTAAAACTACGCTGCACATCGTTGATGGCGACTCCACCGGGGGAACGCTTCGCCAATCCAG
>JAMXLI010000141.1 GCA_024281115.1 Terriglobales bacterium
TCTTCGGGCACGCCTGGGTCGAATCCTGTGGCGCATTCCGCAAATGCCCGGTTCGCCTTCAGGCCTCCCGGGATCAGGCCGGCGCGAACGCACTCCAGCGCCCCGGGCAGGAACGGTACCCGCTCGGAACGAAGTTGCAGGCTGACTCCGGAGGCGAGCGCCATCTCGCGCGCGTGTCCGATCAATCCAAAACCGGTGACGTCGGTCAGGGCGTGCACCGGACTTCTTCCCTCCCGGCCGCCGGAAGTTTCTTTCCCGCCATGCTCTTCGCAGAACTTGACCACCACCTCGGCGGCGGTCTTGTTCAGCGTGGTCATGGATGCCGTCGCCGCCTCCACCCACTCCGGACGCGCCTGGCCTTGCTTGATGGCGGTCGCGATCACGCCCGTTCCCAGCGCCTTGGTGAACAGCAGCCGATCGCCCGCTTGCGCGCCGCGGTTGGCCAGCACGCGCGCCGGATGCACCCGTCCCGTCACGGCGTATCCGAACTTGATCTCCTCGTCGCGGATGGAGTGGCCGCCGATGACCGTGCACCCCGCCTCCACCATCTTCGCCAGCCCGCCCGCCAGGATACGCTCCAGCACCTCCAGGTCGCCTTTTTCCGGGAAGCACACCAGCGCCAGCGACGTCAGCGGCCGTCCGCCCATGGCGTAGACATCGCTGAGCGCGTTGGTGGCGGCAATCTGCCCGAAGGTGTAGGGATCGTCCACGACGGGCGTAAAGAAGTCCACCGTCTGCACCAGCGCGGTGTCGGGCGCGATTTGATACACGCCCGCATCGTCGGCCGTATCGAAGCCAACCAGCACGTTCGCGTCCTGTTGCCGGGCTAATTTCCCAAGCACCGCGTCCAGCGCCGCCGGACTCAGCTTGGAAGCTCAACCCGCGGCTTTGACCGCCTCGGTCAGCCGCACCGTCTTCACGGGCATGGAGGTGATTGTAATCGCTGGCGGAAGAGAGATGCGGCGGGGGTCGCGACGGCGCCCTGGCGCTTACTTCGCGGTGATGCTGACGAACCGCAACTCGGGCGCGGCGTGGTCCCAGTCGGCTGAGATGTGCTCCAGCGTCAGCCGGATGGGGCGGCTCTGCGCCGGAGCCAGCGGCGCCAGGCTGAGGTCCACGGCGTCCGGATACGGCCCGGTCTGCTGCAGCACGTGCAGCGGCAGGGTTTCCGTCTGCACCACCTGGTTCATGGCATTCTTGAAGACCGCTTGCACCCGCGCGTCGGTCACGGTGCGGTCGCCGGTGTTGGTGATTTTGCCGTCCAGGTAGGTCACCGTTCCCCCGACAAAATTTTCCGCCGCGCTCATCCGGAGGTCGGAAATCTGCAGCTTGGAGGCGTAGGCGGGCGCAGTAGCCGGCGTGGGACGGGTGCCGCGCCCCACCACCGCAATGAGCGCAACCATGGCCAGCACGATGGCGATGCCCCCTGCCACCACTTTCCAGTGGGAGTCGCGCTCTTCTGCCGGCGCTTGCTGCGTCAAACCGCCCATGGCGCGATTGTACTACCGCAGTGGCCCGCGCTTCGCCGGCCGCGCGCCCGCGGGAAGAGTGCTATTCGCCGCCAACGGTGACGCCCTCCAGGCGGATGGTGGGCGAGGCTGCCGAACCGCGGAATTCCAGGTCGTTGCCGATCTCCGAAATGTTGCGCAGCATGTCTTTGAGATTGCCCGCCACCGTGATCTCCTCCACCGGGTAGCTGAGTTCTCCCCGCGAGATCCACAGTCCGCTGGCGCCGCGCGAGTAATCGCCGGTCACCAGGTTCACGCCGAATCCCAGGAACTCGGTTACGTACAGGCCTTCCTGAATTCCGCCGATGATCTCTTGCGGCGACTTGGCGCCGGGTTGCAGGAAGAAGTTGCCGGTGCCGATGCCCGGCGTTCCCGCCAGGCCGCGGGAAGCGTTGCCGGTGGTGGCCAGCTTCAGCTTTTTCGCCGTGTAGGTGTTCAGCAGGTACGACTTGAGCACGCCCTTCTCGATGACCACGGTGCGGCGCGTGGGCACACCCTCGCCGTCGAAGGGGCTGGTGCCGAATCCGCCCACCAGCGTGCCATCGTCAATCACGGTGACGTTCTCGCCTGCCACTTGTTCGCCCAGCCTGCCCGCCAGGAAGGAGGCGCCGCGATAGACAGAGTCGCCGTTCACGCCCTCAAAAATGTGGTCGAGCAGCGAGCGCGCCACCAGCGGATCGAGCACCACCGGCACCTGCGCCGTCCTGGCCTTGCGCGCCCCCAGCCGCCGCAGCGTGCGCTCGGCGGCCACGCGGCCCACGTGCTCGGGCGATTCCAGGCGTCCCAGGCTGCGCGCCACCGAATACCAGTAGTCGCGCTGCATGGCGCCGTCGTCGTTTTGCGCAATAGGAACCGCGGCCAGCGCGCAGTAGGAGCGCCGGTATTCGCCTACGAAGCCGTGCGAGTTGGCCAGCACCTTGCGCCCGGTGGCGGCGTCGAAGGAGCCACCTTCCGAATTCCTGATGCGGGCATCGCTGTCGAGCGCCGCTTTCTCCGCGCGCCGCGCGTAGGCGATGCGCTCGGCGCTGGGCAGGGAGTAAACGTCTTCGTAGAACAGGTCGAGGTCGCCGGGGAGCGCTCCCAGCAGCCCCGGCTCCGGAATTCCGGCAAACGGGTCTTCCGAAGTCAGGCGCGCCAGTTCGAGCGCCGAGCTAATCATCTTCTCCAGGCCAGTGGCAGAAAAGTCGCTGGAGTAGGTCGAGGCGGCACGCTGTCCGAAAAACACGCGCACCCCGATGGCGCGCGAGCCCGCCTCTTTCAGCGTTTCCACCTCGCCCAGGCGCACCAGGGTGGAAAATTCCGAGCCCTCGCGCACCACCGCCTCGGCGGCCGTGGCGCCGCCCTTCATGGCGCGTTCCACTACCTCCGACGCCAGCTGCTTCAGGTCGATCTCCGTGGCCATGGTTGCAGTGCTCATAAAGTCCTTTAATTATTCCAGGCGGAAGCGCGCGCTTAACGGCCGCTCACGCCGCCTTTTCGCGGTAGCGGTTGCGGCTCTCGACGATCACGCGGCGGGCCGCCGCCGCGTCCTGCCATCCCATGGTCCTGGTCCGTTTGCCTTCCAGGTCCTTGTAGATGGAAAAGAAGTGCTCGATTTCGCGAATGACGTGAGGATAGACCTCGCGGTAATCCTTCACCTCGCGGTAGCGCGGGTTGTGGTCGGCAACGGCCAGCACCTTTTCGTCGCGCGCGCCCTGGTCGGTCATCTCCAGCATCCCGATCGGCCGCACCTCGATCAGGCACCCGGTAAAACTGGGATTGTCCACCAGCACCAGCACGTCCAGCGGGTCGCCGTCGCCGGCCACGGTACTGGGAAAAAAGCCATAGTCGCCGGGATAGTGCACCGGTGAGTAGAGCGTGCGATCCAACCGGAAGACGTGCAGCTGCTTGTCGTACTCGTACTTGTTGACTCCGCCCAGAGGCACTTCGACGACCGCGTTAACCAGGTCGGGACAGCGTTCGCCGATGGGAAGAGCCAGGTAGTCGCGCATAATTGCGAGCCGCAGGCCCGCCGTACCCTGCCGCCGGAAAATTGCGGAACGCCGCAGGACAGCCGGACGCCAAGCGCACGCGGTTCGTCCGGGTGAGGCCGTGACGCCTTTATTTCATGTAATCGCCGGCGGCTTCGCGCCGGGCCGTGCCGCCCACGGTGATGCGGTCCACCTTGATGGTGGGGATGCCCACTCCCACCGGCACCGCCTGTCCATCCTTGCCGCAGGTGCCCACGCCTTCGTCCAGGCGCAGGTCGTTGCCCACCATGGAAACGCGCGTCAGCACGTCGGGACCGTTGCCGATCAGCGTGC
>JAMXLI010000142.1 GCA_024281115.1 Terriglobales bacterium
GCGCGGCAGGGCGCGGGGGTGAAGGCGGGGGACGCGGTGACGATCCTTTTGCAGCCCGACGCGGCCAAGAGAGAGATCGCCATTCCCCCAAAATTGCGGGAAGCACTGGGAGCGAAGCTGGGCGAGAAGCTTGCGGGACTGGCATTTACGCACAAAAAGGAGTTTGTGCGCTGGTGCAGCGAGGCGAAGAAGGAAGAGACCCGGGCGCGCCGTGTGGCGAAGATGAAGCAAATGCTCAGGTCGGGAACGGTGATCAGCTAGAACTGGGGCTGAAGCCCCCATTTTGATGGGCGCGGAACGCGGCGCTAAAGCGCCGCTCTTCTTCGAAAATCTAATCCTAAAGCGGCGTGAAGAGCCGCTACTTCTCTAATTCACGCCCAATGCGGAACGAAGTGGTGAAGGACGCGCAACCTGGGCGGCCCGATTTGATGGAACGGGGAACGCGGCGCTAAAGCGCCGCTCTTCTACGAAAGTCGAATCCTAAAGCGGCGTGAAGAGCCGCTACTTTTCTAATTCACGCGCAATGCGGAACGAAGTTGTGAAGGACGCGCAACCTGAGCGGCCCCAATTTTGATGGGCGCGGAACGCGGCGCTAAAGCGCCGCTCTTCTTCGAAAATCTAGCGGCGTGAAGAGCCGCTACTTCTCTAATTCACGCGCAATGCGGAACGAAGTTGTGAAGGACGCGCAACCTGGGCGGCCCCAATTTTGATGGAACGGGGAACGCGGCGCTCAAGCGCCGCTCTTCTCCCAAATTCAACCCCAATGCGGGTCTAAAGCGCCGTTGTTCTTCTGGTTCACGTTTGGTTCACGTTCAAACCGGCGTCGAAACGCCGCTCTTCAATCCAAAGTCTTGAAAAAGAGCGGTCCTTTAGGCCGGCTTGCAAGAATCGCGACTGGGGCTGAAGCCCCCAGTTTGATGGACGCGGAACGCGGCGCTAAAGCGCCGCTCTTCTACCAAATTCAACCCCAATGCCGGTCTAAAGCGCCGCTTTTCTTCCAAATCATGCCAGATGGGGCGCCAGGCGCCTTCTCCTCCTAATTCATTCGCGGCCACGTGGCGCTGAAGGGCCGCTCTGGTCTGATCGACCAGCGTGATGAGCAACGGCTCGGAGCTGGCGTGAGGTGGCCGTTCGTTGCGTGCTATCCTTCCGATTTTTCGAGGAGGACGCATGGCGATCTCACGGCGCGGGTTCCTGGGGACGGCGGTGCTGGGCTCGGTCGGGTTGGGCCTGCAGCGCAAGCCATCCGATAGCTCGCCGGAAGCCGCCCCCCTGAAAACCGCGCGCAAGCCGGTGCTGATCTGCGCTGCCAATGGGTTTCGCTACCTGGACGAGGGCTATCAACTGCTGAGCCAGGGACACGACACGCTGGAGGCGGCGTTGCGGGTAGTGCGCGGGCCGGAAGACGATCCCAACGACGACAGTGTCGGCCTGGGGGGCCTGCCCAATGAAGAAGGCGTGGTCGAGCTGGATTCCTGCTGCATGCATGGACCGACGCGGCGGGCCGGGGCAGTGGGGGGCGTGCACGATATCAAGAACGTGTCCCTGCTTGCCCGGGCGGTGATGGAGCACACCGGGCACGTCATGCTGGTGGGCGACAATGCCACCAAGTTCGGGCTGGAGATGGGCTTCCCGCGGGAGAACCTGCTGACCGAGCGCTCGCGCAAGGTTTGGATCCTGTGGAAGGAATTCAACTCGGACCGGGACTGGTGGGGTCCGGGCCTGGCGGACCCGCACTGGCATGCGCCCACACCGCAGGGCAAGCCGGATGCGGAACGATGGCGGCAGGCCCTGGACCGGCTGCAAGAGTTGGCGGCCGCCGCAGGGATCGCGCCGGAATTCCGCCGGGCGGCCATACAACGCGTGCTGTATCCGCCAACGGGCACGATTCATTGTTCCGCGCTGAACGAAAAAGGCGAAATGTCGGGCACGACCACCACCAGCGGGCTGGCGTGGAAGGTGCCGGGGCGGGTGGGGGACTCGCCCATCATCGGGGCGGGCTGCTACACCGATCAAGATGTGGGGTCGGCGGGAGCGACCGGCAGCGGCGAGGAGAACATCAAGGTTTGCGGCGCGCACACCATCGTGGAGAACATGCGCCGCGGCATGACTCCGCACGACGCCGGCATGGATGCGCTGCAACGCATTGCGCGCAATTACAACAATGACAAGAGCCGGCTGGAGTACGTGGACATGACTTATTACATCCTGCGCAAGGACGGGGCGTATGCCGGCGTGTCCCTGTGGACGGGGTACGAACCGGGCAAGCCGCACAAGATCGCCATCCACGACGGCAGCAAGCGCCTGGAGCAGTGCACGCCGCTGTTTGAGGGCGTTTCCCAGGAGTGGCCACCGATGCCCGATATTCCGGCGGAGCTGCGGCAGCAGTCGGCATGGTAAGCGCCACCGGCCGCGGCGGTGGCTGGAGCGCGCCGGCGCGGTAAAGGTTTAGAGGAACCTGACCTTCACGTCGGGTTTCTTCTCCAGGTGAATGCTGTCGATGAAGCGCACCTTGCCGGTCGCGAGGGTCATGATGACGGAGGAGGTGCGCGTGCCCTCGCCGAAGAAGCGCACGCCGCGCAGCAGGGCGCCATCGGTAACGCCGGTGGCGGCGAAGATCATCTGCTTGCCGGGCGCCAGCTCCTCGGCCACGTAGATCTTGTTTTTATCTCTGATGCCCATGCGCGCAATGCGATGTTCGAGCGCGGGCGTATTGATGACCAGCCGGCCCTCCATGTAGCCATTGAGGCAGCGAATGGCGGCGGCGGTCAAAACCCCTTCCGGCGCTCCGCCCGAGCCCATGACGGCGTGCACGCCGGTGCCGATGACGGCAGCGGCGATGCCGGCGGAGAGGTCACCGTCGCCGATAAGCCGGATGCGGGCGCCGGCGGCACGAATCTCGGCGATCAGCTTTGCGTGCCGCGGACGATCGAGCACGATCACAACCAGGTCTTCCACGTCGCGCTCCAGCGCATCGGCAATGGCTTGCAGATTGTCTTTGACGGGAGCATCCAGGTGCACTTTGCCCTTGCAGGAGGGGCCGACGACGATCTTGTCCATGTAGCAGTCGGGAGCGTTCAGCAAGCCGCCTTTTTCGGAAGCGGCGAGCACGGTAATGGAGCCGGGAGCGCCGGTAGCGCAGAGGTTGGTGCCCTCCAGGGGATCGACTGCGATGTCCACTTCCGGGACGACGGTGCCGTCGGGGAACTCGGCGCCCACTTTCTCCCCGATATAGAGCATGGGAGCTTCGTCCCGCTCGCCTTCGCCGATGACGATGGTGCCGCGCATGGGCACGGTATCCATGGTTTTGCGCATAGCCTCGGTGGCGACATGGTCGGAAAACTTGCGCTCGCCCTGGCCCATGGTATGCGCCGAAGCGATGGCGGCATTCTCCACAACGCGGATGAACTCGACCGCGAGATCGGTCTCAAGGTTGACGCCGAAACTTTTGGCCTTGCTCTTGGTAACCGCGCCGGATTGACTTGCCATGCCTGCCTCCACGAAAGCGGTGCTGCCGGAATGAGTGCGCTGAAGCAGGGCGCATGATGCGCCCTGGTTGAAGCCTGGGTCAAGGGCAGGGAGCGCATCTCCGCGCGGCGCAGCGGCGAACGCGGCGACGGAGAAAAAGCTAAAACGCGTCCACGCCGGTTACGGCGGCGCCGATAATGAGCGCGTGAATGTCCTGCGTGCCCTCGTAAGTTTTGACCGATTCCAGGTTCATCATGTGGCGCATGATGGGGTAGTCATCCGCGACACCGTTGGCGCCCAGGATTTCGCGCGCCAGACGGGCGCACTCCAGCGCCATCCAGACATTGTTGCGCTTGGCCATGGAGATGTGCTGGTGGCCAACCTTTCCTTCGTCTTTGAGGCGGCCAACCTGGAGCGCCAGCAACTGGGCCTTGGTGATTTCCGTAATCATCCAGGCGAGCTTTTCCTGGATGAGCTGGTGACTGGCAATGGGCTGGTCGCGAAACTGCTTGCGCAGCAGGGAATACTGCAGGGCGCAGTCGTAGCACGACATGGCGGCGCCGATGCCACCCCAGGCGATGCCATAGCGCGCCTGGTTGAGGCACATGAGGGCGGACTTGAGTCCGTCGGACTTGGGCAGCAGGTTGCAGGCGGGGACGCGCACGTCCTGCAACGACAGCCCCGAGGTGACCGAGGCGCGGAGGGACCACTTGCCGTGCACATCCTGGGCACTGAAGCCGGGCCGATCGGTTTCCACCAGAAACCCGCGGATTTTGTTGTCTTCTTCTTCGACCTTGGCCCAGATAACAGCCACGTCGGCAATGGTGCCGGAGGTGATCCACATCTTGTCACCGTTCAGGACGTAATCGTTGCCGTCCTTGCGGGCGCGCGTGAGCATGCCCCCGGGATTGGAGCCGAAGCCGGGCTCGGTGAGCCCGAAGCAACCGAGCTTGTCGCCTTTCTGGAGCGCGGGTAACCAGGCGTTCTTCTGCTCGTCGCTGCCAAAGGCGTAGATGGGGTACATGACCAGCGCGGACTGCACGCTCACGAAGGAGCGCACGCCGCTGTCGCCGCGCTCCAGCTCCTGCATGACCAGGCCGTATTCCACATTCGACATCTCGGCGCAGCCGTAGCCCTTGAGGCTGGCACCGTAGAAGCCAAGATCGCCCATGGGCTTGACCAGTTCGCGGGGGAAGCGGCCAGCGCGGTTGCACTCCTCGATGATAGGCACGAGGTTGTCTTCAATGAACTTACGAGTGGTATCGCGCACCAGGCGCTCGTCGTCGCTGAGGAGCGAATCGAACTCGATGAAGTCCACGCCCCGGAATTTGATTGCCGACATAAGATTCCTCGAGCGAACGCACCTTGGCCGACGGGGTCGGATGACGCGCGCGCATGTGTTCCAGCTAGCGCCCTGTAAGGCAGGATGGGTCAGCGGAAACCATTGACGTTAGCAAACGCACGGCAGGGCGTCAACGCTGGCGGGCCGGGGGAAGAGTCGCCGGGCCGGGCGGGGAAGGCGGGATCAGGGTTTCATCCAGCGCTGCAGCCAGCCGCGTTTTGAAGGCACCGAGGCAGGCTGGAACTTAGCCTGGAGTTCGGCGATGCGGCGCAGTTCCAGGTCGCGAGTGGCTTGCTCTTGCGCGCGCTGCTCGCTTTCATGGGCGTCCAGCTTGGGCCCAAGGGCGAGCAATTCCTCGACCCAGTCGCCTTCGACGTATTCCTCGACCGAGCGCGGCACCCAGGCGGGGGCGCCCGGACGCATCTCGGAAGGGGAGATGCCGATCCGCAGCACCAGCGCCTCGGCGCGATACACATCGAGGGTCCCGGTGCGCACGCGCTCCGCCGCCTCGATCACCAGCGTCTCGCGCTCGTCGAGTTGAAAAACATAGTCACTCTTGGCGGTGAGAATGCGGGTACGGTTGTGACCAATCTGCTGAGCGTTACGGATATCGGGATGCACGTACTGCGGGAAGTCGCGCTTCCAGGCAGGCAGTCCGCGGAGGTAGCGGAAGTACAGTTCCACGACGGTTTCGGGGATGCGCAGCTGCCATACCACCTGGCGGACGGCAATGTCCTCGTTGTCACGCATGCCCGAACCCGAGGAGGCATTATAAGCCTTTTCCGCGCGGGCCGGCGTGACCTGTCAAGTCTGCGCGGTGCATAACTCGGACGAAAGAGGGCAACCCGGTAGTCGCCCCATGGAAAGTGCGGAACGTGAATCGAAGAGGGGCGAGCATTCTGCGGCGCACGATCGCGCGGAAAGTGGCCTAAAATACCCCGGTTGGAGGTCGCGATGAAACCCTTTTCCTGGAGCCTGCCCCTCGGCCTGCTGGCTGTGTTGTGCGCCGCCCAATCGCCCAGGGAAGGGCCGATGCCCCTGCCCCCCTCGCGCAAGCCGGACTTCTGGGAACTTGACCAAAAGGCAACGCCGCAGCAGCGTCGCATTGACATCCGCCAGGTGCGACAGCAAGCGGACGAGCTCGCGAAATTGGCCGCCGGTGTTCCCAGCGATGTCTCCCACCTGCAGGAGGGTCTTCTGGCCAAGGATCTAAACAACAATCTGAAGCGCATCGAGAAACTTTCCAAGCAACTGCGGCAGGAATTGGGGGAATAGGCCGGCGCCATGGTCCCGTGTTTCCGGAAAGCGGCGCTCCTGGTCATTCTCTTGTCCTGCCTGGCAGGTTCGTTGACTACGGGGCAGGAGCGGCGCGGAGGCTACGATGTTGTAATCCGCAACGGCCGCATCGTGGATGGAACCGGGTCGCCGTGGTACTCGGGGGACGTGGGAATACGCGGCGGGCACATTGCCGCCATCGGAAACCTGGCCAACGCTCAATCCGCCCGGACGATTGACGCCCGCGGCCTGGTCGTCGCTCCCGGGTTCATCGACATGCTGGGGCAATCGGAGCTGACCATCCTGGTGAACCCGCACCTGCCGTCGAAAGTATTTCAGGGAATCACAACGGAGATCACGGGCGAGGGCAGTTCGGTGGCGCCGCTCAATGACAAGATCGTCAAAGCGGACGCGCTCACCTATCAGCACCTGGGGATCGAGGCCAATTGGCGGACCCTCGAAGAATACTTTCGTCGCCTGCAGAAGCAGGGAATGGGCATCAACCTGGGTACGTACGTGGGGGCGACGCAAGTGCGGCGGATGGTGCTGGGGGACGAAGACCGCGCGCCCAGCCCGGCGGAACTGCGGCAGATGATGGCGCTGGTGCGCGAAGGGATGCGGCAGGGCGCGATGGGCGTCTCCAGTTCGCTCGAGTATGCGCCGGCACCCTACGCCAAGACCGACGAATTGATTGCGCTGGCCAAGGCGGCCGCGGAGTTCGGCGGGATTTATGCGACCCATATGCGGAGCGAAGGCGATGCCGAGATGGCAGCGCTCGACGAAACCATTCGCATCGGCCGCGAAGCAGCGATTCCGGTGGAAATCTGGCACCTGAAAGTTTCCGGCCGCCATAATTGGGGAAAAATGCCGGAGGTAGTGTCGCGGATCGAGGCGGCCCGGAAAGTCGGAATCGACATCGCGGCCGACACGTATGCTTATCCGGCCTGGTTCAACTCGTTTTCAGCTTTCATCCCGCCGTGGGCGCACGATGGGGGCGATGGGAAGCTGATCGAGCGCCTGCAGAACCCGGCGGCACGCGCCCGCATACGCAAGGAGATGCAAACGCCCAGTACGCAGTGGGACAACGAGTGGGACGAGATTCCGGGCCCGGAAGCGGTGGTGATCGGAGTGGTGCAGAATCCGAAGCTGCTGCCCATTCAAGGCAAGACGCTGGCCGAGGTAGCCAGGCTCTGGGGCAAGGACGCCATCGACACGATTTTCGAAATCCTGGTGCAGGACCGTGCCTTCACCCAGGTGGCCGTGTTTGGCATGGCCGAGCCGGATATTCTGCTGGCCCTGCAACAACCCTGGGTTTCGGTGGACAACGATTCCTCGGGCACTGCGCCCGAGGGAGTGCTGGGCCGGGAGCATCCGCATCCGCGCGCCTACGGGACCTTCCCTCGCATCTTGCGGAAGTACGTGCGCGAAGAGAAGAAGCTGCGACTGGAGGAGGCAATCCGCAAATTCAGCGCGCTGCCCGCACAGCGCATGCGGCTTGTGAACCGCGGCGTGCTCAAACAGGGAATGTGGGCGGACGTGGTAGTGTTCGATCCCGAGCAGGTGCGCGATCTCGCCACCTTTGAAGACCCGAACCAGCTCTCCCGGGGCATGGAGTACGTGCTGGTGAACGGCGTGCCCGTGATCGCGGAAGGCAAAGCCACGAATGCCTTGCCGGGCCAGGTGCTGCGCGGGCCCGGCTACGGCCATAGCAATTGAACCCTGCGCGCATGGCAATCGCTCCCGACCGTGTATATCCGCCGCGCGCCGGACTGGGCGACGCACAACTGGATTTCCTCGTCGGCCTGCTGGACGACAGGTTCCGAGTTCCAGGCACGCGGATTCGATTCGGCCTGGACCCCGTGATCGGCTTAATTCCAGGATTAGGCGATCTGCTTACCGGGACTGCGTCATTCGTACTCGTGTTTGCGGCGTGGCAGAGGGGAGCGCCGCGCGTCACCCTCGCTCGCATGGTGATGAATATCGGAATTGATACCGTGCTCGGCTCCGTGCCGATCGTCGGCGACATATTCGACGTGGCATGGAAATCCAACCGCCGCAATTATCAATTGCTGACGCGCATCAGCGAGCAGCATTCGCGACAGACCTGGCGGGACTGGCTGTTTATGCTCGCCATTGTGGTGACGGCAACGGCAATCGTGCTGGCGCCCATCGCGCTGGTGGTGTGGCTCATTCACCTGCGGGGTTGAAAGCAAGGCGGGCGTTGCGGCTCGGTTTCGAATGAACAAAGACGCCCGGACGAAGAACTTCTGTTCGTGGGACTGCATTGAAAGCACTGGGCGCGACTTACCCCAGCGCACTGGCCCGAATCCAGCCATGTTGCGTGTTGCCGGGCAAAAAGGCGCCAAATGTTTGTACACCCGCGGTTTTCCGCAGGTCGGCGTGGTGTTGCAGTTGGGCATGCGCGCCTCGCTGGTGACCGGGATTGTGTCGGGCCAGAGTACTTCCGGCGGATCAGCCTCACCTTTGGAGTTCTGCCGCGAGGGGCGGAGCCGCGCGTTGCCTTCTTGCGCCGGCGTCAGGGTTCATGTTAACTAGCGTGCCTTGCCGCGGAAAACCGCCGCCCCAAGCCATGAACAGCCAACAGAAGTTGTTTAGCCTCGGTTCCCATCTCCTGAAAGCAGGCGCCCTCTGCATTGTGGCCGCGACCTGGCTTTCAATCACGAGCGTGGCACAACCAAACCCGGATTCGCGCCGCGCCATAACTATTGACGACTATTTCCAGGTGCGCGAAGTGGAAGACCCGCAGATCAGCGCCGATGGACAGTGGGTGGCGTACACGGTCTCGACGGCTTCCCTGAAGGAAGATAAGAACGAGAGCCGAATCTGGATGGTGGCAGGATCGGGCGGGGATGCCATTGCCATGACCGCGGAAGGCGTATCGTCTTCGCATCCGCGGTGGAGCCCGGATGGGCGCTACCTGGCTTTCCTCTCCAAGCGCGGCGGCGGCAAAACCCAGGTATGGTCACTGGACCGGCGGGGTGGGGAAGCGCAACGCCTCACGGACGCGATCCAGGACGTGGATGATTTTGCGTGGTCGCCGGACAGCAAGCGACTGGCGCTAGTGATGCGGGACCCCTCTCCCGAGGACGTGCAGCAGGCAAAAGACAAGCAACCGCAGGGCCCAGAGCAGCCCGCCGCCGAGAAGAAGCCGAAAACGCCGGCGCCCAAGGTGATTGATCGTTACACGTTCAAGATTGACGAGGTCGGGTATCTCAACCGGCAGCGCTCGCATTTGTACAACTTCGACCTGGCCACGAAAACGGCCACCCAGATAACTTCCGGGGACTTCGATGACGAGAGGCCGGCGTGGTCGCCGGACGGCAAGCTGCTGGCCTTCTCCAGCAATCGCTCGCTGCCCGATCCGGACCGCACCTACGATTCCAACATCTGGGTGGTCGCCGCGGATAATCGCGACAAGGGGGCGCACCTCACGCAGGTGACCACCAATCCCGGCAGCGACGTGAACCCGGCGTGGTCGCCGGACGGCAACTGGATTGTCTACATCACCCAGCTCGAGCCCAAGCTGTTCGAGTACGCCACGCGGCACGTGGCGATTTCACCGGCCAAGGGTGGCGAAGCCCGGGTGCTGACCCGCGCCTTTGACAGGGAGTCCTCCGATCCCAGATTTTCACCCGACGGGAAGGTCGTCTACTTCGTGGCGGACGACGACGGCACACAGAATCTGTGCCGTGTGCCGGTGGAAGGCGGGAACGTCACCCGTACCATCGCCGGGCGGCTGATGGTCTATGGGTTCTCGATGGCGAAAAACGGAGCGCTGGTGGCGCAAGTGACGACGCCGGAACGGCCAAGCGAGATCTATGCCGCCAGCAGCGGCAAGCTCACCCAGCTTTCGCATACCAACGATGCATTCATGTCGCAGGTGAAGGTGAGCGTGCCCGAGTACGTCAGCTTCAAGAGCCGGGACGGGACCACGGTGCACGGCTACCTGTACAAACCGATCGACTACGTGGCCGGCAAAAAATATCCCGCGTTGCTGCGCCCGCATGGCGGGCCGGTGTGGGCCTACTACGCGGAGTGGGCGCACTTACCGCAACTGCTGGCGGCCAACGGCTACGTGGTGCTTTTTCCCAACCCGCGAGGGTCAACCGGCTATGGCCAGGACTATGCCCGGGCCATCTTCGCAGACTGGGGCCACAAAGACTTTGAGGATGACATGGCGATGGTGGATTACGCCGTGAAGCAGGGTTTGGCCGATCCCGACAAGTTAGGGGTGGGCGGCTGGTCCTATGGCGGCATCTCCACCGACTTCATCATCGCGCAAACGCAACGCTTCAAGGCCGCGATTTCCGGAGCGGGCGCAGCACTCTTTATTTCCCTGTATGGTCACGATCAGTACATTCGCGACTACGAATACGAACTGGGCACGCCCTGGAGAGATGCCGAGACCTGGAAGAGGGTGTCGCCTTTCTACAAGGTCGAGAACATAACGACGCCCACCTTGTTCATGGGCGGCCAGATTGATTGGAATGTGCCGGTGCTGGGCGGAGAGCAGATGTATGCGGCGCTGAAGAGCCTGGGGCGGGAAACGGAACTGGTGGTGTATCCCGAGGAATACCACGGCTTCAAAACGCCCTCCCACATCAAGGACCGCCTGGAGCGCTACCTGGCGTGGTACGCGCACTACGTGAAGGCGGATGGTACGCCCGCGCGTCCACCGCAGCACGCAGCGGCAACAGCCGGGCAGTGATACTTGGCAGGGAGAGCGGCGCAGCAGGGCGGGCACACAGTGGAAATCCACCTTATTGACGGAACCTACGAGTTGTTCCGGCACTACTACGCGCTGCCTTCCGCACGGGACGCCGGTGGCCGCGAGGTGGGGGCGGTACGCGGCGTGCTCGCCTCGATCCTGGGCATGATTCGTCAAGGCTGCACTCACCTGGCGGTGGCCACCGACCACGTGATCGAATCGTTTCGCAACGGGCTATGGCCGGGCTACAAGACCAGCGCCGGCATCGAACCGGAGCTGCTGGCGCAATTCCCCCTGCTGGAAGAGGCGCTCAGCGCGCTGGGCGTGGTGGTGTGGCCCATGGTGGAGTTCGAGGCCGATGACGCGCTTGCGGCGGGCGCGGCAATTGCGGCGCGCGACAGCCGGGTGCAGCGCGTCCTAATCTGCACACCGGACAAGGACCTGGCGCAATGCGTCCGCGGTACGCGCGTGGTGCAGGTGAATCGCCGCGCGCGCTCGGTTTGCGATGAAGCCGGAGTGGTCGCCAAGTTCGGGGTTGCGCCCGGATCGATTCCCGATTACCTGGCGCTGGTGGGTGACGCTGCCGATGGTTATCCGGGATTGCCGGGCTGGGGCGCGAAGTCGGCCGCGGCCGTGCTGGCCCGCTTTCGGCGGCTGGAGGAGATTCCTGCCGACTGGCGCGAATGGCATGTGAACGCGATGAATCCCGGCGGGCTGGCCTATACCCTGGCGGAACAGCGGGAGCAAGCGTTTCTTTTTCGAAGGTTGGCCACACTGCGCACGGACATCGCGCTGTTTAAGTCAGTGGACGAACTGGAGTGGAAGGGACCGACCGATGCGTTTGCGCCGCTGGCCGCCCGGCTAGACGCAGGCCGGGCAAAAAACCGCTCGCTGCTGGCCAGCGCGGAAGCGGCCTCGCCGTGAGCCCTTCTGGTGGCGCGATTTACGGCCCAGCCAAAGGTCAGCAGCGCACGATGTTCGGAGCAGCGATGCCGCGGGTGGCATTGCGCGTATCCACGACCAGCTGCGACTCCCGCACGATGCGCGCATAGTCGTATTCGGAATGGTTGGTGACGATGAGCACGCAATCGTATTCCCCGAGTTGCTCGAGCGGGGCGCAGCGCATCTGCAGGTCGTACTTTCGGCCGCGTCCGACGAAAGGGAAAAAGGGATCGTGATAGCTCACCTCGGCCCCGGCTTTTTGCAGCAGCTCGATGATGACCAGGGCGGGAGATTCGCGCAGATCGTCCACATCCTTCTTGTAAGCGACTCCCAGGACCAATACCTTTGCCCCGTTCAGAGGCTTCCTCCGGTCGTTTAACGCGGAGGTGACGGAAGCGAGCACATGGTAGGGCATGGCGGTATTGATTTCGCCCGCCAGTTCGATGAAGCGGGTGTGGAAGTCCCACTCCTTGGCCTTCCAGGAAAGATAGAAGGGGTCAACCGGAATGCAGTGCCCTCCAA
>JAMXLI010000143.1 GCA_024281115.1 Terriglobales bacterium
CCAAGGTGTTGCCCTGGAGCCAGTTCGCAAAGGACGCCCAGAGCGGCGACCTTCCCGCCGTGAGTTTCCTGACGCCGCCTTCCAACGTAAGCGAGCACGCCCCGAACGGGTCGTGCCTGGGAGAAAACTGGACCGTGCAGCAGATCAATGCCGTGATGCAGGGCCCGGACTGGCCGCGGGTGCTGATTTTTCTCACCTGGGACGATTTTGGCGGATTGTACGATCACGTGGCTCCCCCGGCGGTGGACCAGACGGGGCTGGGGCCGCGGGTGCCGCTGATCGTAATTTCGCCCTACGCGCGGCCGGGAGCGGTCATCCGCAAGCAATATGAGTTCGCCTCCTGGATTCGCGCCATTGAAGACAATTGGGGGCTGCCCAGCATTGGGGAACGCGACCTGACCGCGCTCAGCCCGGTGCCCGAGGCGCTCAACTTCCAGCAAGCGCCCAACGCCGCGCTGGTGCTGCAGCAGCGCAACTGCCGCGCAATCCCCGGACCGTATCTGAACGCGCCGGCACGCATTGACTTCCCGGCGACCCGCAAGGGCGTGCCGTTAACCATGACGGTTGCGCTCGCCAACAAGGGCAATCGCAACCTGGTGATCAACAGCCTGACGCTGAACAACGCCGCTTTCGCGCAAACCAATACGTGCGTCTCCAACCTGGCCCCGGGGGCGAGCTGCCTGGTGAAGGTAACGAGCCGGGCTACGACGCTTGGAGACCTGGTGGGAACCCTGACGATTGACAGCAACGATTCGGCGCGGCCTACCCCGGTGCGCCTGCTCTCGAGCGTGCGCTAGCGGGGGCGCAGTCGGGCAAGCCGGCATGGCATGAGCTTCAGCCGGCGTGGCGGATGCCGGCCACGGCCAGCATGCGTCCGGTGGCGCCCTGCTCCGCACGATGTGAAAAAAACAGGTCGCGACGGCAGGCGGTACACAGCTCGGAGGCGGCGATGTTTTCCGCCCGCAGGCCAGCCTGCAGCAACTGCCGGCGGTTGGCTTCCACCAGGTCGAGGTAGAGGACCGCTTCCTGCGGGCCGTGCCCGGGAGCGCGCGCCGTCAGGAACAGCAGCGGATACTTCTGGCGCACCACGTCGGACTCGCGGACCTCGCGGAACAGCTCGGCACCATAGCCGAACTGGCTGGTAAAGGCATCGCGCACCTCCTCGCCTACCCGATAGCAGCAGGCGTGCACCGCCGGACCGATGGCGGCCAGCAGGTCTTCGGGCCGGGTGTCGTATAGCCGGCGCATCTCTCCCACCCCTTTTTCCACGATGCGGCGCAGCGTGCCGCGCCAGCCGGCGTGGAAAACTCCGATGGCCTGCCGGACGGGATCCACCAGGATGACAGGCACGCAGTCGGCGGTTTGCACGGCCAGCAACAGCCCCGTGGTGCGCGTGATGAGGCCGTCGCCGGCCAGAGGGTGCTCGGGCGCGGACGCAATCGAGTGCAGCATCGCCGAGTGCACCTGGCGGAGAGTAATCAGCCGCCACGCGGGAGTTTCGGTTCCCAGCGCCTGCAGCAGCAACGCGCGATTGCGCTCGACGGATGCGCGGTCATCGTCGCGCGTGAAGCCGAGATTCAGCGCGTTTCCACCGTAGGCCCGCGAGGTGCCTCCGCCGCGGGTGCTGAAGCCGTGAACCAGCCAGGGCAGGTCGAGGCGCGCATTGCGCAGGACTTGGAGCGTGCATTGAGGCAAGGCGGGAGGCGGGGCCGGCACTTCATAATTTTAACTGGCGCGCGAGCGCGAGGAATCGAAGTGGGAATTTGCGAATGCCGCAATGACGCATCTGGATGCGCAAAACTTGGTGTCCGCACCCCGATTGAGGCAGAATAGTGGTTTTGGGCGTCCAGGAGCCGCATCGCATGGTCACAGCAACCCAGCTACGCTTGGCAGAACTGCTTCGGCACAACCAGGTGCATCGCAACCTCCGTTCCGCGGTGCTGGTGGAGCACGCCATTCGTCGCGACGAGGCCCGGCTCGCCAGCAATGGCGCGCTGGTGGCCTACACCGGCCGCACCGGACGCTCGCCCAAGGATAAGTTCACCATCAAGGACAAAACCACCGCCAGCCAGGTGCATTGGGGCGCGGTGAACCAGCCCTTCGACCCGGAACGCTTTGACGCGCTGTACGAGCGCGTGATGGAGCATCTGCAAGGACGCGAGCTGTTTGTGCAGGACCTGTATGCGGGCGCGGATCCCACATATCGCCTGCCCATCCAGGTGGTGAACGAGATGGCGTGGCACAACCTGTTTGTGCGGGCGCTGTTCATCCGTCCCACCAACGAAGAGGTGAAATCGCACCAACCGCAGTTCACTATCCTCGCCGCCCCCGGTTTCACGTCCGATCCTGCGCGCGACGGCACCAACTCGGAAGCGTTCATCCTGGTGAACTTCACGAGGCGGATCGTGCTCATCGGCGGCACCGCCTATGCCGGCGAGATGAAGAAGTCCATTTTCGGGGTGATGAACTTCCTGTTGCCGCAGCGCGGCGTGTTCCCCATGCACTGCTCGGCCAACATCGGGCGGAACGGCAAGACCGCGCTGTTCTTCGGACTTTCGGGCACGGGCAAAACCACGCTCTCGGCCGACCCGCAGCGGCGCCTGATCGGCGACGACGAGCACGGCTGGAGCCCGAACGGCGTGTTCAACTTTGAAGGCGGCTGCTACGCCAAGTGCATCCGGCTGTCCAAGGAGAAGGAGCCGCAGATCTGGAACGCGCTGCGCTTTGGCGCGGTGCTGGAGAACGTAGTGCTGGCGCATGGCTCTAACGAGCCGAACTACGACGACGACAGCATTACCGAGAACACCCGCGCCGCCTACCCGGTGGACTACATCGAGAACGCGCAGATTCCCGGGATCGGCGGCCATCCCAACCACGTGATCTTCCTGACAGCCGACGCTTTCGGCGTGCTGCCCCCGGTTTCGCGGCTCACGCCGGAGCAGGCCATGTATCACTTCTTCTCCGGGTACACCGCCAAGGTGGCGGGCACGGAAGCGGGCCTGGGCAAGGAGCCGCAAGCCACGTTTTCCACCTGCTTTGGCGCGCCCTTCCTGCCGCTTGCGCCCAAGGTTTATGCCGGGATGCTGGGCGACAAACTGCGCCAGCACGAAGCCAAGTGCTGGCTGGTGAACACCGGTTGGCAGGGCGGCAAATTCGGGATCGGCAGGCGCATGGACCTGCCGCACACCCGCGCCATGGTGCGCGCTATTGTCGATGGCAAGCTGGACGACGCTAATTTCGAGGTGGAACCCGCCTTCGGCTTCAGCATCCCAAAGAACGTTCCCGAGGTGCCCGCGGAGTTGCTGAACCCGCGCAACGCGTGGGCCGATAAGACGGGGTACGACCAGGCCGCGGTGGAACTCTCTGCGCGCTTTGCGCGCAACTTCGAGCAGTTCGACGCGCCCCCCGAGGTGCGCGCTGCCGGGCCGCACGCGGCCAGGAAGTAAGCCGAGGGGCCGTCCCCCACGGTATCCGCGGGCAGGCTCTAATTGGCCGCTTCGGCGCCGGCTTCTTCTTCCTCGCCGCGGATCAACCCGAATTTCTTAAGTTTGTAGCGCAGGGCATCGCGGCTGATGTCGAGCAGGCGCGCGGCGTGGGTCTGGTTGCCGCTGGCCTGCTGCATGGCAAGCTCCACCATGACGCGCTCCATCTCCTCCAGCGAGGTGCCGCCCTCGGGAATGGAGAGCCGCGGAAGGCTGCGGCCATGGGGCAGGGCCTGGTGACCGTTGCCGGGCGAACTGCGCTCGAAGGCGGTCATCCCCGCCTGCGGCTGGGACACCGAGAAGGGCAGGTAGACGGGGCGCAGCAGCTGTTCCTCCTCGAGGATCATGGCGCGCTCGATGGCGTTTTTGAGTTCGCGCACATTGCCGGGCCAGCTGTGGCTGAGCAGCAGGCGCTGCGTGTCTTCCGTGAGGCCGCGAATGGACTTGCGAAACTTGCGGTTGTAGCGCTCGATGAAGAAGTTCACCAGCGGCACGATGTCTTCTTTGCGCTCGCGCAACGGCGGAATGAAGATGGAGATGATGGCCAGGCGATAGTACAGGTCCTGGCGAAAGAGGCCGTCGAGCACCGCGCGTTCCAGGTCGCGGTTGGAGGCTGCGATGACGCGGACATCCACCTGCATGTCGCGCACGCCGCCGACGCGGCGGATCACCTGGTCCTCGAGCACGCGCAGCAGCTTGGCTTGCAGCAGGGGCGAAAGCTCGCCGATTTCATCCAGGAAGAGCGTGCCGCCGTCAGCCATTTCAAACAGTCCCTTCTTCATGGACTTGGCGTCGGTGAACGCTCCTTTCTCGTGCCCAAAGAGCTCGGCCTCCATCAGCGTTTCCGGGATGGCGGAGCAGTTGACGGCGACGAACGCCTTTTCCTGGCGCGCGCTCTCGTAGTGGATGGCCTTGGCGATCAGGTCTTTGCCGGTGCCGCTTTCGCCCTGGATGAGGATGGTGGTGGCTTCGCTGGAGGCGACTTTGCGCACAAAGCTCATCAGCTCGAGCATCTTGCGGGAGGTGGCCACGACCTCGTGGTAGCCCGTGCGGCGCCGCACCTCGCCGCGCAAGGTCTGCACCTCGCTGCGCAGGCGGGTGGCTTCCAGGGAATTCTTGATGGCAACCACGAGTTCGTCAAAGTCGAGCGGCTTGCCGACAAAGTCGTAGGCGCCCAGCTTGAGGGCGGCCTTGACGTCCTCCAGTTGCAGGTCGGCGGTGATCATGATGACGGCGCGCGCGTCGTGCGTCCGGTTCAGCTCCTCCAGCACCTGCAGGCCGCTCATGTCGGGGAGGCGGACGTCGAGCAGGACGACGTCCGGGGACTCGTTGTGGGCCAGGCGCAGGGCGGCCGCGCCGGTCTCGGCCTCGAGCACGCCGTAGCCCCATTCCTCGCATTTCTGCCGCAACGACCAGCGCACCAGGCGCTCGTCGTCCACGACCAGGACCTTTTCCCCCGCCATGGGGCCTAGTGTACGGCAGGCATAAACACGGGGGTGTGACGCCCGTCACAGGGCCGCACGGCGGGAATACAAGCGGCGCGTGGGAGCGCGGCCGCGCGGCCGGGAATTGATGTTACCCAGGTACATTGGTACAATCACTGCCATGGGCGACACGGAACGCCTGTTGGTGGAGCGCGTGCAAACCGGCGTGCGCATGGAGAAGCGCCTGCTCAAGGTCTTGAAAGCTTTCGCCGAATACCACGACCTGACCCTGGGCGACCTGCTGGAAGGGATCGTACTGCACGCGTTTGACGGCAAATGCCCTTTTGGCGAGGACTCACTCCGGCGCATCGCCGACCTGAAGAGGTTTTATGGACTCGAGTTGGATTCAACCGCCAGTCACCGCCTGAAAGAAGGCCGGCCGACGAAAGCGGCACGCCGGAAATCGGAATGACCTTCCTCGCCGGCCCGCGCGATGCGGGGGCGGGAGTTGGCGCGGGACGCTGCGTGGGGGCGCGCGCGGGAGACACACCGTGAGCGACGATGAATTTATCCGCCAGTTCGAGGCCGGAACACTCGAAGCGTTTCATCACCGGGATCACGTGCGCATGGCATACCTGTACTTGCGGCGTTATCCGGCGCTGGATGCGATGGACCGCTTCTGCCGCGCGCTGAAGAATTTTGCCGCGCGACAGGGGCATCCCGAGAAGTACCACGAAACCATTACCTGGGCGAACCTGCTGCTGGTGCGCGAGCGCATGGCGCGCGCGGCGACGCCCCAGAGCTGGCACGAATTCTGCCGTGCCAACGCCGATCTCCTGGATTGGAAGAACAACATCTTGAAGCGGTATTACACCGAACAGACGCTGGCCTCGCCTTTGGCCCGCACGACATTTTTATTCCCGGACGCGCCGCGCGGAGGGTAACCACGCTGTTGGTAACCACGCGACCAGTGGAACATCCGCGCCTTGCAGTGCAATCTCTTGCACCCCCGGATTCCCAATCTGGGAAGGAGCGCAGCGCGGAGTGCAACCCAAGAAGCCGGAGCACAATCTAAGCTGCTTGAAGTAGGGCTTTTTCTATCTGACCTGC
>JAMXLI010000144.1 GCA_024281115.1 Terriglobales bacterium
CTGGCCGGGCGGAGTTAGCTTTTCTGCGCCCGGCCCGGACCCCGATGGCACCCCGCGAGGGCGCGATTCCGGGGCCACCAGGTCCGACATCCCATTGAACGTAAGGAGGTTCCGATGATTTCCCGCCTGGTCACTTGCACGGTTCACACCGACAAGGTGAATGAATTCAAGACTGCGCTCAACAACGAACTGCTGCCCCGCATTCAGTCCCAGCCCGGTTTTCTGGAAAACATCGAATCGCTCGACCCGGCCACCGGCCAATTCACCTGTATGACATTGTGGAAGACACAAGAAGATGTGGCCCGCTACGACCAGGGCTTGTTCCGCGAAGTTGCCGAGAAACTGGGTCCCCTGATGGAATCCGCGCCCAGCGTGCAGACGCTGCCTGTGGAAAACGCCTCCGCGCAGAAGGTACGCGCCGGCAAAGCTGCCGCCTAGGCCACAATACGATCGCCGGGGGGGTGTGCGGTGTGCCCGGCTGCACACCCCGCGTCCCACCGCCGGCCGGCGAGTCCGCCGTAGTTACTGGTTCACTGGGATCTTGATGATTTTCTTCTGGATAGCGTAGGTCACAAGCTGCGCCTTGTTGTGAATGTCGAGCTTGCGCATCAGGTTGAATTTATGCGCCTCTACGGTCTTCACGCTCAACCCCAGCAGCACCGCGATCTCCTTCACCGAGTTGCCCTCGGCGAGCAGCTTCAGGATTTCGCGCTCGCGCGGGGTCAGGGTCGACATGCGCGGCTTCATCTTGGCATCGCGCACCTTGGCGCGAAAATCCTCCACCAGCTTGCTCAACACCTGTGAACTCAGGTACTTGCCGCCCTTGTAAACGTCGCGCACGGCGCTCACCAACTGCTGTGCCGGCGTGTCTTTCAGCACGTACCCGGCAGCTCCCACTTCCAGGCATTGCACCAGGTAATCCTCGTCTTCGTACATGGTGAGGAACAGGAGCTTGGTTTCAGGACGGTTTTTGCGAATCTGGCGCGCGGCTTCAAACGAGGACAGGCCGGGCATGCCGATGTCCATTAGCACGACGTCGGGGCGAAGCTCCCGCGCCTGCTCCACAGCCTGGCCGCCATCGGCCGCTTCCCCCACCACCTCGAAGTCCGACTCGCCTTCCAGCAGGCGGCGCACACCCTGGCGGAACAGGGTATGATCGTCCACCAGCAAGCACCTGATTTTCGCCATGAAGAACACTCTCCTGCTTCAGTAAATCAGCTGGCTGAGGAGCCACTGGAAACTGCGGCGTTGCGCGCGTTGAACTGGGTTTCCGACATGGCCGGCAGCGCCAGCGCAGTGGGCGGCGCTTCCGGCACCTGCACATCGATGCGGGTGCCCTTGCCTTTGCCGGAGCGCACCCTGAAGCTTCCTCCCAGCCCGACAACGCGCTCGCGCATGCCTGCCAGACCGAACGACTGCACCCGGGAGTGGCTACGCTGCACAAATCCGATGCCATCGTCCTCGACCGCCAGGTGTACCGAACCATCTTCCCCGCGGTCCATCTGGATATTCACGGTCTTGGCCTGGGCGTGCTTGGCCACGTTGTGCAGCGCCTCCTGCACTACGCGATAGATGGCAGTTTCGGTCTCGGGGGAGAGACGGCCTACATCGTCGCTCACAAGCACGTGCGTCTTCACCCCGGCATTTTTGCCTAAGTCCTTTGCTTCCTTGCGTATTGCAGAGATTAACCCCAGCTCTTGCAAGACCAGGGGCGAGAGTTTGCCGATCATGCGCCGCAGGCCTTCTATGGTGCGGTCCACAACGGCAAAGGTCTCTTTGATTTTCGAGCCCGCCGCCTTGGGCAGACAGCTTTCGAGCATGCCGAGATACAGGCGGATGACCATGAGGCCCTGGCCGGTTTCGTCATGCAGTTCGCGGCTGATGCGCTTGCGCTCTTCTTCCTGCACCCGCAGCAGATGGCCGGAGAGCTCGGCGATGCGGGTCTCGCGCTCACGCAGCGCGTCGTTCATCTGGGCCCTGTCGATAGCCAGGGCGGAGCGGTCGGCGATGGCGCGCATCAGCTCACGCTCGGTGGGCAGCCAGGTGTAAGGCACGGCAAACCCGATCTCCAGCACGCCGATTATTTCTTCAGCGCTTTTCTTCAACGGTACCGCCCACAGCGAACGCGCATGGCGGCGCACGATGGGGTTCAGCTCTTCTTCGTTCTTGTCGGTATCGGAGAAGATGTCGGGCTCGCCGGTAATGGCCACGCGCCCGGAGAAACCCTCGCCCGGGCGGATGCCGAAATCCTCGTCCAGGTCCGCGCCAAATCCCACGGCTGCTTTCACTTTCAGGCTTTCGGCTTCGGGGTCGCGCAGCAGAAGCACGCCCAACTGCGCGCCGAAGGTGGCGGCCGTAATCTCCAGGACACGCTTGAGGAGGGCGGGCAGGTCGGGCGCGGACAGTTCCGCATCCAGAACGGACAGCAGCGCGGCCGACGCGCGGCGTTGAGCTTCGAAGTAGGCAACCGAAACGGCTACGAAAGTTGCCGAGGAGAACATTTCCAGGGCAGCCACGACCTCGCTGCGGCGATCGGCGAACGCTTTCCCGGCATAGGGCTCGCAGCAAAGCTGATAAAGCTCCAGCGAGCGTGCCACCGCCGTGCTCTCCACCTGCAGCTTGGCCAGGCGGGTCCCGAAGTACCGCAGGTTCTCGGCGAAGCTCCCGAATTCGCCCTGGCAGAAGAGCGCGAACCCTGTCCCCAGATTCAGGCGCTCCAGGGCGGTCATGACCCGCCCGTCGAACTGGAACTCCTCGAACATCCGGTTGCGCCACGCAGCCGTGATCTCTGGAAATGAAGGTTTCAGCGCGCGCGCCAGCTCCACGATCAAACCGCGCGAACTCTCCTTCAAGGGCAGAAAGGGGGACAAAAATTCTCCTTGAATGGCCAGAGGATGTACTAGAGGTTTACCTGCGTGGCCGGGCGCTGGAACCACGCTATCCAACTGGTAAACCCATACTTACCAGAGTTCTACTAATTTTATAGGTTTTTCTCCGGAGAATCCACCTAGGCGGTTGTGAATTGCAGAAAAGGCACTGAGAGATTCCCTTTAGAGCACCCGGAAGCAGGCGCCCGGATTTCTAAGGCCCTTCGCGTCCTGCCGCTTTACCGTTCAGATACAATCCTTCGTTCACATGCTGCGCTACTGCACAGCGGGAGAATCGCACGGCGAAGCGCTGGTCGCGGTGCTGTCGGGCATACCCGCAGGCCTGGCCGTGGATGCGGCGGCGGTGGACCACGAATTGTGGCGGCGGCAGCAAGGGTATGGCCGCGGGGGACGCATGAAGATCGAGCGCGACGCCGCGCATTTTGTCTCCGGCGTCCGCAACGGCCAGACCATCGGATCGCCTATCTCCATACTGTTGGAAAATAAGGATTGGAAGAACTGGCAGGAAGCGCTGCCCGTGGCTCAAGGAGATCCTGAACGGCATCGCCGGGTGGCATCGCCTCGTCCGGGGCATGCCGATCTTGCGGGGGCGCTGAAGTACAACTTCCCAGAAGCCCGCTACGTTCTGGAACGCGCTTCGGCGCGCGAATCGGCCGCACGCGTAGCCTTAGGGGCCATTGCCAAGCTGCTGTTGCGCGAGTTAGGGGTCGAGGTGCTGAGCCACGTGGTCGGGGTGGGCAGCGCGGTTGTGCAGGAGGCAGTCGAATGGGAGGCCATCGTGCCGCTGGCCCAGCGCGAGGAGGTTGTGCTGAACTGCGCCGATCCAGCCATGGAACAGCGGATGAAGGCGGAAGTGGACCAGGCCCTGCGCAGCGGCGACTCTGTGGGGGGCATCTTCGAGGTGGTGGCGCACGCGGTACCGGCTGGACTGGGCACGTATGCCAACTGGGACGAGCGCCTGGACGCGCAGCTGGCGGCCGCAGTCATGTCGCTGCAGTCGGTGAAGGCGGTGGAGATCGGCCGCGGCATCGCCGTTGCCGGCTCTCCGGGCTCGAAGGTGCACGACGAGATCGGCTTTTCCCCGGGCGCGCGCGACCGCGCCGGCTTTACCCGCCCGCATAACCACGCCGGCGGCATCGAAGGCGGCGTTTCCAACGGGGAAGACGTGGTGGTACGCGGCTACGTAAAACCAATCTCGACCCTGCGCCGTCCCCTTGCCTCGGTGGACTTTACCACCCGCGAGCCGGCGAAGGCGGCCTACGAGCGTTCCGACGTATGCGTGGTTCCGGCGGCGGGAGTGGCGGGCGAGGCCATGACGGCTTTGACCCTGGCCCGCTGCGCCCTGGAAAAGTTTGGGGGAGACTCGCTGGGCGAAACGGTTCGCAATTTCAAGGGATACTGTCGTCAACTGCAGGAGTACTAGTCAGCACGGCGCGCGGGTTCATGATCTATCCCATCGTCAAGTACGGCAATGCGGTGCTGGAGAAGCCTGCCGAGCCGGTGACTGCCTTCGACGAGAAGCTGAAGAAGCTGATCGCCGACATGTTTGACTCCATGTACGAAGCCCACGGCGTAGGCCTGGCGGCGCCCCAGATCGGAATCTCGTCCCGGCTGGCAGTGGTGGACGTCAGCTTCAAGGAGGACCCCAACGCCAAGCTGGTGCTGGTGAATCCGCAAATCGTCCACACCGAAGGCAAGCAGAGCGGCAGCGAAGGGTGCCTGAGCATTCCCGAATTCCGCGAGACCGTCACCCGCCCGAAGAAAGTCACCGTGCGCGCCCAAGATGCTGAAGGCAAGTGGTTTGAACACACCGGCGAAGACCTGCTGGCGCGCGCCTTCATGCACGAAACCGACCACCTGAACGGAAAGCTGTACATCGCCCACATCAGCGCGCTCAAGCGCGACCTGATGAAACGCAAGATCCGCAAGATGGCCAAGGCGGGCGAGTGGTAGCCGCAAATGCAAGGGCGGATGGCTGAAGGGATGAGCCAAGTCCTTGACCTCGTCTTCTGCGGCACCCCCAACTTCGCGGTGCCCACGCTGGCGCGGTTGGCCGCGGAGGGCTTCGCCGTTCGCCTGGTGGTGACGCAACCCGACCGTCCTTCGGGGCGGGGCATGCAGTCGGCGCTGTCGCCGGTAAAGCAGAAGGCCCTGGCGCTGGGGCTTCCGGTAGAACAACCCGAGAAGATCAAGAACAACGACGCGTTCCGGAAGGTGCTGGAAGGCATCCGGCCGCAGGCCGCGGTGGTGGTGGGGTATGGGCGCATTCTCCCGCCGTGGATGATCGATCTGCCGCCGCTCGGCAATATCAATCTGCACGCCTCGCTGCTGCCCAAATACCGCGGGGCCGCTCCCATCCAGTGGGCGATCGCCAGCGGTGAAAGCGTGACTGGGGTGACCACCATGCGCATCAATGCCGGCCTCGATACCGGCGACATTCTCCTGCAACGGGAGATGCCCATTGCCCCTGAGGATACTTCTGAGACGCTGGCGCCGCGGCTGGCCGAAACAGGCGCGGAGCTGATGGTCGAAACCCTTCGCGGCCTGCAGGACGGAACCGTACACCCAAGGCCGCAAGACCACGCGCTCGCCACCCTGGCACCCGTGCTCACGCGCGAGGATGGCCGGGTTGACTTTCAGCGCAGCGCGCGCGAGATCCTGAACCGGCTGCGCGGGTTCCAGCCCTGGCCCGGCGCCTTCACCACCTTTCGCGCACAGCCCATCCACATCTGGGCGGCCAAGGTGGAGCCGGGACCTCTGCCCTCGGGGGAATTACGCCGGAACGGCCCGCGCCTGCTGGTTGGGTGCGGCCAGGACGCGCTCGAACTGCTGGAGGTGCAGCCCCAGGGGAAGCGCCGCATGAGCGCTCGCGATTTCATCAATGGCTACCAACCGCGCGACGGCGAGCGCCTGGGCGGGTGATCCATGGCCGTTTCCCCGGCGCGTGCAGCCGCGTTCGACGTTCTGCTGCGGGTGGAGCGGACGAAAGCCTTCGCCTCCGAACTGCTGCACTCCGCACAATTCAGGCAACTCGCTCCCGCTGACCACGCTTTGTTGGTGGAGCTCGTAATGGGCGTGCTGCGCTGGCGCTCGGCGCTCGACGCCCGCATCGCCTCGTATTCCTCGCAATCCCCGGCCAAGCTTGATCTGGAGGTGCTGACGGCCTTGCGGCTGGGCCTTTACCAGCTCGTCTGTCTCGACCGGATACCGCCCTATGCCGCCATCAGCGAAAGCGTGGACCTGACGAAACGGGCACGCAAGCGTTCGGCAGCCAGCTTCGTGAACGCGGTGCTGCGCCGGATGCCTGCTCGGGGCAAGCCGGCCGCAGGCCTGAGCGGCGAAGAGGAGGCGGCACATCCCGCGTGGCTGGTTGAGCGTTGGCGCACCGAATTTGGAGCCGAGGCGACGGCGAAGATCTGCCGCTACGACCAGGGGCGTCCGCCGGCGGCCATCCACCTGCGCGATCCAGCCGCCGAGAAGGCGCTTCTCGAAGCGGGCGTGCAGCTGGAGCCAGGAATTTTGCTGCGGACTGCGCGGCGCGTCGCCGCCGGAGACGTCACCCGTACCCAGCCCTTTCAGGAGGGCCTTGTTGCCGTGCAGGATGAGGCGTCACAGCTGGTGGCGGCGCTGGTGGGCGGCGGCCCACGTATCCTGGACTGCTGCGCGGCCCCGGGCGGCAAAACTGCGCTGATCGCCGAGCGCCACCCGGCATCCCGGATCCTGGCCGCCGAGCTGCACCCGCACCGTGCCCGACTGCTGCGCCGGCTGCTGGCGCAGCCGAATGTGGAGGTAGTTGCGGCAGACTGCACGCAGCCGGGTTGGGCTGGGAGATTTGATTCCATTCTGGCAGACGTGCCCTGCTCCGGCACCGGAACACTGGCGCGCAATCCCGAGATCAAGTGGCGGCTGACGCCTGCCGATCTGAAGGACTTGCGGGGCCGGCAAGCCGCAATCCTAGGCGCGGCTGTGCAGCAGCTCGCCCCGGGAGGGACGCTGGTCTATTCCACCTGTTCCCTGGAACCCGAGGAGAATGAGCAGGTAGTCGAGGAAGCGCTGAATACGTTCGGCGGCGCCGAACTGGTTCCTTGCCGGAAGCGCCTGGAGGAGTTGCGCGACGCGGGAGCGCTGGCCTGGCCCGACCTGGACGCCATCACACGCGGGCCGTTTCTCCGTACTCTGCCGGGAGTACACCCCTGCGACGGCTTCTTCGCCGCGATCATCCGGGTGCCGGCGCACTGAGCCGATTGCCGGCCGCACTCTGCTATTTCACGACCTCAAAATTGACCGTGGCACCGGCATATATCTTCTGTCCGGGAGGCGGGTCCTGCGCGGCAATCAGGGTGGCGCGGGAGCCGGCATCGTTGGGGGGAGCAGGCGGCGGCTGAGCCGCAATCGCGGCGGCGTCCGGGGATGGCGAAACCGGCTGCGGCCGCACGCTTACATTCCCGACGTGCAGGCCGGCTTCCTGCAGTTCTTCCGTGACCACCGCCAGCGGCTGCCCGACAAAGTTGGGCATCACGAACGCCGGAGGTTCGGCGGGCGCCGATGCCAGCACACTGATACGAGGCGCCGCGACCCCGCTGGCGTTCGGCGAGGGGCTTTGCGCGACCACTACGTCGGAGGGAAGGTCCGGCAGATGGGCGATGGCGGGACCGCCCAACTCCAGCCCGCGGCGGCGAATATTGATGTCGGCCGCCCGCGTGCTCTGCCCCACCACGTCGGGAATGGCGATCCGCTGCGGCCCCAGGCTCTCGGCAGCACGCACGCGCCAGCCCCGGCGCACCAGCGTGCCTGGCGCCGGCACCTGCGACATGACCTTACCCTCGCCGACCTGGGAGCTGTAAAAGCGGCGCTCCACCTCGAAGCCGAGTCCCGCCGCGCCGGCGGCACGCTCCGCCTCCGACAATGTCATTCCGACCAGGTTTGGCGTGGGCACTTCGCGCCCGTGCACGGCAAAACGCATGGTCGTAAGCGCCGCGACCAGGGCAACGATCAGCAACACCGTCCCTACCCACAGCAGGCGAAAGAGGGTGCGCATGGGCGGCATTGTAGCTCCGGGCACGAACAGCCGGCAGGATAGCGTCCGCGGGCGTGGCACCCGTGATCAGCAGTTGATGCGAACCACTCGCCTCAGTGGGATTCTTCCAGGGCAGGAGCGCTGTCGGGCGTATCAATCTTCTGCGTGGCCGCGTTCATGGCGGGTGGCGGGGGCGGCTCGAACTGGCCCGGCGCCTGTCCGGCCAGCGCCGCTTTCATGAAGGCCATCCAGACCGGCAGGGCAGCGCGGGCACCACTCTCCTTGTTGCCCAGAGTGCGCTTCTCGTCGAACCCGATCCAGACGCCGCAGGTGGTAGCGGGGGAGAAGCCGATGAACCAGCCGTCGGTGAAATCGTTGGTGGTACCGGTCTTCCCGGCGAGCGCGTAGGGCATTCCCGCGGCGGCCACGGCAGTGCCATGCTGCACTACCTCGCGCAGCATGGAGACCATGATGCGCGCCGTGCGGGCGCTGATCACGTCCTTGACTTCGGGGAAGTTTTCCTCCAACACCTGGCCGTTGTAGTCGGTCACCTTGGTGAGGTAGCGCGGCACCAGCCGGACCCCATCGTCGGGGAAGACGCTGAAGGCGGAAACCTGCTCCAGCAGGGTGCCGTCGGCAGCGCCCAGCGCCACGGGCAGGTACGCGGGCATCTGTTCGGCGAGGCCGAAGCGGTGGGCATAATCCACCACGGTTTTGATCCCCATGCTGTCCGCCAGCTTCAGCGCCGGGATGTTGCGCGACTGGGCCAAGGCGCGGCGCAGGGTGATGTTGCCTTCGAACTTTTCATCGTAGTTATGCGGGATGTAGGGACCGGAGGCGGTGGCGAAGGTCGTGGGCGCATCCAGGATCACATCGTCGGGGCTAGAGCCCTGGTCGATGGCGGCGGTGTACACGTAGGGCTTGAAAGAGGAGCCGAGCTGCCGCTGAGCCTGGGTGGCGCGGTTGAACTTCGACTGTTCGAAGTCGCGCCCGCCCACCATGGCCTTGATGTCGCCGGTGGCGTTGTCCAGGGCGAGCAGCGCGCCCTGCACGCCGGAGTCCTGTTCCAGGCTCACGCGGGCCTGGCCGGCGGCGCCGATCGAGAGCACCTTGACGTAGACGATGTCGCCGACCGCGAGCAGCTGGGGCAAACGCTTGCGCGTCCAGGCTACGTCGGCGGCGCTCAGCACGGCTCCCAGTCGGCCCAGCACCAGGGTGGCGCTGGCGGGGTCTTGTGCCACCACCAGCGCGTGCACGTAACTGCCGGGCTCAATGGGCTGGTCCCAATCGGGATGGTCATAGGCGGCGAGCGAGCCTCCGCTGCTGAGCACGTTCTGCAGGTGTCCCTTCCAGCCGTGGCGGCGCTCGTAGGCGGCCAACCCGTCCAGCAGGGCGTGGTTGGCGGCGCGCTGGAGGTCCATGTCGAGCGTGGTCTGGACGCGCAGGCCGCCTTCGTGGACCCGGTCGCTGCCGTATCTACGCTCCAGGTATTGCCGAACCTCCTCCACGAAGTAGGGAGCAAGCGAATTCGGGTCGCGGGCCACGTTCAGGCGAAGCGGCGCCTCGCGGGCGGCATTGGCCTCCCCGGCCGTGATCTTGCCGTCTTCCAGCATGGCATTGATGACCAGGTTGCGGCGGCGCAGGGCACGCTCGGGGCTATTCACCGGCGAGTAATAGTTGGGAGCTTTGGGCAAGCCGGCCAGCAGGGCGGCTTCGTCGAGGGTGAGGTCGCGAGCGCGCTTGCTGAAGTAATACTCCGCCCCGGTCTCGAAGCCATACACGCCCTGCCCAAGAAAAATCTGGTTGGCGTAGAGGGTGAAGATCTGGTCCTTGGTGAAGCGGCGCTCGATCTGGATAGCCAGCAGGATTTCCTCAATCTTGCGATGGTAGGTCCGCTCCGGCGAGAGAAACAGGTTGCGCGAGAGCTGCATGGTCAGCGTGGAGGCGCCCTGCACCTTGCCTCCGGAGACGATGTCGCGGTAGGCCGCGCCGAGAATACGCCAGACATTGACGCCCCAGTGCTTCTCGAAGTCCTTGTCCTCGATGGAGAGAACCGCGTCGCGCAGCACCTTGGGATAATCGGCGTAAGCGGCGATCACGCGGCGTTGCAGGGCAAAGGATCCGATCACCCGGCCGCGGTCGTCGTACAGCTCGGTGGTGGAGAGGGGCCGGAAGCGCTCGAGCTCGTCCACCTGGGGCAGGTCGGTGGAGTACACAAACACGAAACCGACCAGGGAGCCGGCGATCGCGGCGGCCACAATCAGCAGCGCGAAAATCAGCTTCCCCATCAGCTTGCGCTCGCGAACCTCCACCACGGGAGGATCTGCGTAGGTCAGCTTCATGGAAATACGGGGAATTTGGCTTCAGGATAGCATGCACTACAATTTTGCTCAGGCCTCCATGCGCATCGCCAGCCGCGCCAAAACGATCGCGTTTTTCATCACGCTGGGCGCCTGCCTGGTGGGCTTCGCCATCGCCCTGAACGTCAGCTGGATTATCCTCAACTGGCGCGAGGTCGTGCCCCTGGTACTGGGCATCGTCTTCTTCGTGGCCATCATCGCCGGGGTGGTGCTGAACACCACCTTCCTGGTGCGGGAGATCCGCAAGAACGAGCAGCAGGACAGCTTCCTGAACGCCGTCACCCACGAGCTGAAGACGCCCATCACCTCGATCCGCATGTACCTGGAAACCTTGCAGCGGCGGCGCCTGGACGACGCGCAGCGCGGCGACTTCTACCGCATCATGCTGGAAGATACCGACCGGCTGCTGGGCACGGTGGAGCAGGTGCTGAAGGCGGGCGAGGCGCGGCACGGCGCGCGCAAGAACTGGCAGCCGGTAGACTTCGCGGCGGTGGTGCGCGAGGCGGTGGAGCTGGCCCAGCTGCGCCACAACTTGCAGCCGGGCGCCCTGCAGCTGGGCCATCCCCTGGCCGGCGAGCTGACCATGATGGGCAACCCGGAGGAGCTGCGCACGGCCGTGGCCAATCTGCTGGATAACGCCGTGAAGTACTCGGGCGACCAGAAGGATATTGTCGTGGACGTGCTCACGCCCGACATCGATACCGTGCTGCTGCGGGTGCGCGACCGCGGTGTGGGCATCCCCCGCCCGGAGCTGAAGCGCATCTTCAAGCGCTTCTACCGGGCACAGAACGCTCCCCAGATCAAGGGCACAGGCCTGGGGCTGTTCATCGTGCGCTCCATCGCGCGCCGCCATGGCGGCGACGTGTTCGCCGAAAGCGAAGGGGTGGGCCGGGGCAGCACCTTCACCATTCGTCTGCCCAGGATCTATCGCGCATGAACCGGATCCTGATCGTGGAAGACGAGGCGCACCTGGCGCAGGGCTTGCGCTTCAACCTGGAGGCGGAAGGCTACTCCGTGGCGGTCACGGAATCGGGGGAAGAAGCCTTGCGCCTGCTGGGAAGCGGCGAAAGTTTCGACGCGCTGGTGCTCGACATCATGCTGCCCGACAAGGACGGCTTCACGGTAGCGCGCGAGCTGCGCCAGGCCCAAAACTTCATTCCGCTCCTGATGCTGACGGCGCGCGGCCGTCCGGAAGACGTGCTCAAGGGTTTTGAATGCGGCGCGGACGACTACCTGCCCAAACCCTTCAACCTCGACATCCTGATCGCGCGCCTCGGGAGCCTGTTGCGGCGCAAGACCTGGTTGCGGGCAGGCGACGGCGCAGGGCGCGCTTCCGCCTCTTCGCAAGCGGGCGCGGCCCCGGAAACCTTCCGTTTCGACGGCAAGTCGGTGGATTTCCAGGAGCTGCAGCTGCGCTCCGGGGAACGGGTGTACCAGTTGACCTTGATGGAATCGGAGCTGCTGCGCTACTTCATCCGCAACAGCGGGCACGCGGTATCGCGCAAGGCGATCCTGGAGGACGTCTGGAACCTGCACGAGGACACCGACACGCGCGCCATTGATAACTTTATTGTGCGGCTACGGCGCTACATCGAACCCGATCCTTCCAAGCCGCGCTACCTGCTGACGGTGCGCGGGGTGGGATACAAATTCGTGCCTACGCCTGACTAGGCAAGTGCCGCCGAGAACCCCGAGCGGACCGAATTGCAACAGAACCCAAGCCGACTGTTATACTCGGCGCGCTCGTTTCGGCCCCGCACGATCCGGCCTCCATTCCCCCCTGGCCGATTAATTCGAATCTGGAGACAACTGATGAAGAGCAGAGGCAAGTTTCTATGGATTCTCCTGGTGTGTCTGGGACTCTGGGCAGTAACAGCAGCGGCCCAGACGCCCGCGCGCACCGACGTTTACCATGTTCACTTCGCCGCCGCCGCTCCCGGCCAGGCGGCGCAACTCGCCGATTTCTACAAGACCCCAGACAAAAACAGCCCGATGCCCAACCACTTCATCGTGCTGCGGCATCAGGACGGGGCTGAGTGGGATTACGTGATCATTGCGCACCTGGGTGACAAGGCAACGGTGACCGCGGCCGGGAACCCGGCTCCGGCGAATGCGCGCGACGCTATGGCGTGGCACACCGACACCTTCGCCGCCGGGCCTTCCTGGCCCGAATTTGCGCGTGCATTGGGCATTGACGCGGATGCGGCCAAAACCGCCGATTCCGTGTACTCGGTCAGCGTCTACCGCGCCGTTCCCGGACATCGCGATCAGTTGGAGAAGGCGTTATCGAGTGCCGCTCCGGGCGGCGGCGGATCGGTGTTGCTGCAACACCTGGAAGGCGGACCGTGGAGCTACCTGGCCATCACCCGCTACAACTCGTGGCAGGACTTCGCCAAGGGCGAGGCGCAAAGCGTGGCCACGACCCGCAAAGGCCAAGGGGGATGGTTCGACATCCGCCAACATGCCTCGTTCCACAACGACACGATCACCGACCGGATCGCGCCGTAAGGCTGCCTGATCAGCGCGGAAAACAGGCCCGGCCATCGCCGGGCCTGTTCATTTTGCGGATGGCAATGCACCGGGCGAACGCGCCCTTTTATCGGCCTGCCGGCTTCGACACCTGTTTGACGGGACGAACGTCGTACTCGGGATGAGGCACGCCCAGCAGCCA
>JAMXLI010000145.1 GCA_024281115.1 Terriglobales bacterium
GGGCGCGCGCCTTCGCCCCATCGCGCGCCTGCGTGACATTTTTCTGAAGTCGAAGTCTATATCGTCGGACCCGGCGGCGTGGCAACAAGCTTTGCTGGAAATCGCGCACAGCCGCGCGCCGCTCAGCCGAAGCAGCAAATTCAGCGCACGCAAGCGCCGCACGGGCGGGTGCCCAAGAGACACGAACCGGGACACTGAATCGGCGTGGGCGAAGTGGTGGGCCCGGGAGGAGTGACAAGAGTGAAGGTTGTCAATTACTTGCGCGGAGGTGAGGGAAGAAAGGACCCTTTGAAGGACAACGGTTATTTTCGGTGTGCCCTCACCGTCCGAGCTTGCTGATAGCCCCTTTGCCAGCCGCTCCCGATCAGCTGACCGGGTGTAGTGGGATGCCATGCGGCCGCCCGTCCATCCAAAAATAGCCTCTAGCTCCGCAACGGTAGCGCCGTTGTTCGCTGCGCGCGTCGCTGCGATCTTCCGCACGCCATGCGCCGAGCCAGGGACGCCAGCGGCCTGACAGGCTTCGCGGAACATATTCCCGAAACTCTCCTTGGTGAACGGCTGGCTGCCCTCCCCGCAGATGAAGGTCAACTCCCCGCGAGGACCCGCATCGAGTGTCCGCTGGAGCACCGGCAGGATCGGGATCGTGACTTCGATCTCGCCGCCACTCTTCTCTGTCTTGATCTTGGCCACTCCCTTGCGAAACTGCTGCCGCCCAAGCCGAACGGCGTCGCCCCCGGCGCAGGCCCGTGAAGATCAGCACGTCGAGCCACACACGTTGCCGAGTGCCGATTGGCCAGCGTCGCTCATAAGCGTCAACGTTTATCCGACATGGCCATGTTCGTCTTCCGCTGCCCCAACACGGGTCTCCATGTGCAAGGCTGGTCGCCGGACGAAATACCCGTCGAGCCGAACACGTTCGAGACCATCACCTGCACAGCGTGCGGCCAGCTTCGCTTCGTGAGCCCCGCCACGGGGCGCGCGTTGGGTGACCGGCAAGAGGAAGGATAGCGGGCGGACGTTTCAGGCCGGAGGGGTGGGGTCATCCCCCGCCAACCGTTCTTCTGCACGGCGGGCAAGGCAGTCGTAGTCATCAGCGATGCGCAGCATTGTGGCCTTGGCTGCGGGGTCCCGCATGTCCCCGGCAAGCGTGCGCATCTCCTCGCCCCGCTTGCGCCAATGCTCGGGGTCATTGATGAACGCGGCGGGCATCGACTACCCGCTGTACGCCCGCAGCCAGACAAGCCACGCCACCACGCTGACGATCACGGCTCCGCAAGCCGGAATGATAACAAGCGAGTGTTCCACGAGTGTGCAGGTCCCAAGCCCTCCCCCCTGCGTCGTTGTTAGCAGCGAGTGATCATCAGTTCTGTCTCATAGGTTAACCCTGCCACGCGCTTGCTACTGAGCACCCATGCGCACAGGCGGACAGAGGCGGTCTACGAGGCGCACGATAGCCGACTACCCGCCTCGGGGGCCTTGTGTTCGGTGTCGCCCTTATCGACGCTCGATTAACCCGCTTTCCGTTAGGAACAGACGGTGCGTGTTTCAGTTGTCTCACAGGGTGCGGAAAATCTCGCAAGAAGGAAAATTGATGAAAGCGAAACTCGCTTTGGCCGGAATTCTGCTTTGCCTTGGATCAGGGGCATCATACGCACAATATGCACGCGACGTAACTTCTGAAGGGCAGGCGACAATAACCGAAGAACAGAAGCTAGGCCCTGACACGGTCACCCGGTACATAGGAAATCAGCGGATCACGACCGCAGCACCGTGGTGGCGTTATCGGAGAGGCTACCAGCGGAATATTTATTGATCCCGTAACCAACAGCGCGGAGGCTGAGCGGAGCCACGTTCCGCTCACCCGCGTTGTGACCAGTGACCTTGAGCCCCTTGGCGGCTTTCCGGGGTTCGTTCCCGGTCGTGCAATCAGCCGTGTACTAGGTCTTGTCTCGCAGCAACGGTTCGAGCACCTGGGAGTTTGGTGGGCGACATTGGAACGTCAGCAGCAAACAACCTGTTAGTAGATACGAACGTAACTGCTCCAAAGGTGTGCCTATGCTTGGCTTGGCCATAACTCTGCTGGTGATTGCGGTCATCGCCGCAGTTCTCGGATTTGGTGGAATTGTAATTGCTGGCGCTGCAATCGTCATTGCCAAGATCGTGTTCTACGTCGCGCTGGCGCTGTTCGTGATCGCGTTAGCGAGCCACCTGTTAACAAGCAGGCGCACCATATAGACGCACACAACCCCAAGTATGGTTGGCCGGATGCAAACAGGGCGTAGCCGTCACACACCCCCGGCTGCGCCCTTTTGCTGTGGCGACATCGAGCTTCGGAACACCCTTTTGGCCCCGCCGTTTTCCACTGATGCACACTGCCTACCGCTGGCTGACCCGCCTCGGCATTGCGACTTCGCACCCTTTGGCTCTGGCCGCGGTCGTGGGTTTCGTCGTGCTTTGGCTCATCATCGCCCCAAGCTCGTTCGATTGGCAGGCCGCCGCAACGGTAGCGACCTTGATCATGACCGTCTTCATCCAGAGGGCTGAAAGGCGGGATACCCAAGCAATTCACGCGAAGCTCGATGAACTGCTTCGAGCGGAAGGACACGCCCGCAACGAACTCACGACACTCGATGATCAAGAGCCAGAGGAAATCATCGAGCACCGCGACGAGGAACGAGCGCGCGCACGTTGAGGGCGGGCCCGCCAGCACCAAGCATCACGCGAAGGCGGGATAGACCGAGGCGAGCCGCGAACGTCGAGTGAACAAACACTTCCCTCACCTTTCCAAAGGTGAGGGAATTTCGGGGAAAAAGATCAACAAACTCAATAGCGCATTTTTGAAGTGGTGGGCCCGGCAGGACTCGAACCTGCAACCAAGCGGTTATGAGCCGCTAGCTCTGACCATTGAGCTACGGGCCCCACTCTTGCGCGCATGTCCTTTCGGAAAACCGGGATCCACCCCGCATCGAGTGCGGGGCAGGCTTTTGCCGCGACATGCGAGCGCGCAGATGGTTAGCACACCGGCCGCAGCTGTCATCGGTCCGTGATCAGACTTAGGAAACCCCTGTGTCGCGACGTCCGCGCTACTCGCATTGCTGCGTTGCAACCCCACCCCTCCACCACCGCGGGAACTCACGCCAGATGTAGCCTGTTGCAGGGAAAAGGAATCATCCCATGCATGTCATCGGCAAGGATCATCTGCACCGCGCCGAACGCGTCAGCGAGGCCATGGTGAGCGCCCTGATCTGGGGCGGACTCGCATTGTGCGTCATCGTCGCGACCCTGTTCGACCTGGGCGTCATTCACTTCTGATCGCGGCCTCCGAATCGGGCTCTCGTGCATTATATGAATGTACGGGAGTAGGTTGACGGAGCCTGTGCATGGACGCCGTTCCCCAAGCCCTTCCCGGCCTGGACCCGCGCAGTGGACGCGTCATTCCGCCGGACTTTCTCGTTCCCCAGGAGCCCGAGCGTTACACCGCCCAGGACCACGCCACCTGGCGCACCCTGTTCGACCGCCAGACCGAGCTGCTGCGCGGCCGCGTGGTCCCGGAATACTATGCCGGGCTCGCGGCGCTGGGGATCACCGACCAGGGCATTCCCGATTTCGCGCAGATGAACGAGGTGCTGGCGCGCGCGACCGGCTGGCGTGTCGTTGCGGTGCCGGGGCTCGTGCCCGATGCGGTGTTCTTCGCCCACCTGGCGGCGCGGCGCTTTCCCGCCGGCTACTGGATCCGCTCGCCTGACCAGCTCGATTACATCGAGGAGCCGGATGTATTTCACGACGTGTTCGGCCATGTGCCGCTGCTGATGCAGCCGAGCTACGCCGATTATATCGCCGCCTACGGCCGCGCCGGGCTCGCCTATGCGGGGCAGCCGGCGTTGGCCAACCTGGCGCGGCTTTACTGGTACACGGTCGAGTTCGGGCTGATGCGCACACCAGAGGGTTTGCGCATCTTCGGCGCCGGCATTCTCTCCTCGGCGGGCGAATCGGTCTACGCGCTGGAGAGCGCGCGGCCGCTGCGCGTCGTCTTCGATTGCGAGCGGGTGCTGCGCACGCGCTATGAGATCGACCATTATCAGGACATCTACTTCGTGCTCTCCGGCTATGACGACCTGCCGGCGCTGCGGCCGGCGGAGCTCGACGCCCACATCGCCGCCGCCCGGGCCGCGCCGGAGATCGCCGCGGGGGGGCGCATTGCGGCGGACCTCCCCTCTCACAACAACGTCGGCGCTCCCGGATAGACCACGCTCCCATCCGCCCTCACCTGCGCGCCCTCGGTGAGCTTGGCCGGCTCGGTGTGGTGGGGCCCGAGGATGTGGGCGACGCTTTCGCCCGCCGCGATCAGGTAATCCGCAATGATGCGCCGGTGGCAGCGCCACCACACCGCCTCCGCGCACATGATGGCGCAGGGCTGCGCGTGGCCGAGCTGCCGCAGTCGTGTGAGCCCCGCCGCGAAGGCGGGGCTCAGCGCATAGTCCGCATAATTGTGGAAGCTCGCATTCTCCCAAAACCCGTTGATCTGCGGCTCGATCTGGCTTTGCCGGCCGCGCAGGCCGCCGAGCTCCGGCAGGTGCTGGTAGGCGATGCCTTCGCCGGCAAGCGCATCGGGCAGCGCATCGTCATTGTACTGCGGGTTTCTGCGCGAGCGCGGCACGGTGCGGACATCGACCACGAGCGCCACCTCCGCCGCCTTGAGCAGCGCCAGGAACTCCGGCAGCGGCCGGGTGGAGTGGCCGATGGTGAAAAACCGGGTGCCGTTCACGGCCGCGCCGGACTCATCCGTCCAGCTGGCGCTGATTGAAGTCCTCGAGCGCGGCCTCGGTGGTCGCAGTCAGGTTGCGGTCGGCGAGGCTGTTCCAGGCTTGTGCCATGCTGACGAACATGGCGCGCGTCGGCTGGTCCGTGGCACGCAGGGCGAGCTTCAGGCAGGATTGGGCAAAGCTCCGATAGCGGTCGGTGTCTTTTTGCTCTTGGGCCAAGTCCCGTACTCGTACATACGTCCTTTGACATAGGCGCAAGTAGCCCGAGTCGTTCCCGCCCCGGCGGTAGAAAGGTTAATTTTTATGACGTTGTGCCCATGCGCCCGCTGGCGGGTGGTGTGAGAGCAACTTTATCCCCGGCGAATTGACCTTCGATTCACTTTCTGTTCTTCTGGCCCGGCGCGCCCCGGCCGCGAAAAAAAAGGCCGCCACGACGGGAGCGGGGCGGCCTGCCATGGGGTCCATGGCACCTCATCTTAGCACCGCTCTCATATAACCATCGGTTCTATCCCATAAATTTCTGTTACATGGCCGAAACAATCCAGGAACGCTGATGCCCGCGTTTACGCCGCAGCAGGACGAGGCGCTCAAGGCGGT
>JAMXLI010000146.1 GCA_024281115.1 Terriglobales bacterium
ATACGCCGGCGCCGCCCGAATTCACCAGCGAGGCCGCCGCCGCGCCCCTGGACCAGATCCGCGAGGGCCTGGCAAGCCACGATCCCGCACAGCTGCTGCGGGCGTTCGATTCCGCCGGCCTGCCGGACTACAGCGGCTTTCGCAACCAGGTGCGGGCCTGGTTCACCACCTATGAGAGTTTTCGCGCCTTCTACCGGATCACCGAGGCGCGCCCCGAAGGAACTTCCGGCGTGGTGCTGGCCGAATTTGAAGTGGAAGCCGTGCCCGCGGACGGCTCTTCTGCCCTTCACAAACAGGCGCAAATCCGCTTCGTAATGCGATCGGGCAGCGCGGGCTGGAGAATCGTGGATGTTTCGCCGCGCAGCTTCTTCTCCTGATCATGACCCGCGAATACCCGGACCGGCCACTGATCGGGGTGGGAGCGGTCATCGTCGAAGAAGACCGGGTGGTGGTGGTGCGCCGCGCCCACGAGCCGCTGAAGGGCGAGTGGTCCATCCCCGGCGGCGTGCTCGAATTGGGCGAGACCTTGCACTCCGGAACCGCGCGCGAGGCGCAGGAAGAGACCGGCCTGGTCGTCGAGGCCGTAGAGGTGCTCGACGTTTTTGACCGCATCGTGCACGACCGCGAGGGCCGGGTTCAGTTCCACTACGTGCTGATTGATTATCTTTGCCGGCGGATTTCGGGGGAGCTGCGCGCCGGCGCCGACGCCAGCGAGGCCCGCTGGGTCAGCGCCGAGGAACTGAAAGATTTCGCGGTAGCCGATTCGGCGGAGGCTGTCCTGCGCAAGGGCTTGGCGCGAAACCAGGCTCGCAATGCCTTGCGCTCCAAATAAAACGGCCCGCAACTTGCGTCGCGGGCCGCCGGTAGACTGTTGGGATTGACCTAGGGGTGTTCGCTGTAACATCGGCCCCTGCGGCAAACTACGGGTCCCCTCAGCCTAGGCTGCGGGGTGGGTACTCCCAAGTGCACCGGTAGTCTTGCGAGACTGGGTTAGAGCGAAACGCCCTAAGTCTCAGCCACCTCGCTAGGTCTTCGACTATCAGAACTTTCCATCGGACCACCTCCTTTCCAGCGTAAGCGCAGGCTAATACGGTTGCGCGTGGAAATGCAAATTGCGAGTTCCTCCGCGCTTCGCCCCCGAACCTGCCCAGTCACTGCAGGACATGTCCCGCTGACATCTGGCCCCTGTACCCCCGGTATTCCAGACTGAGGTTTCCCCCTTAACCCTTCCAGCGATAGGCGTCGAGTTGCGGTAAGCCGATATGCGCCAAAAGCCGGCTGGCGAACTGCCGGGCCATGTCGGTGGGGGTGTGGGGATGGTTGTAGAGCGTGGGAATGAGCGGGTAGATGGTCGCGCCCGCATCGGCCGCGCGGTACATGTTGCGCAGGTGGATCTTGTTGAGCGGAGTTTCACGCACGCACAAGAGCAGCGGGCGCTGTTCCTTCAGGCACACGTCGGCCGCGCGCTCGATCAGGTTCACCGCCAAACCATTGGCGATCCGCGCCAGGGTTCCCATGCTGCAAGGGATAACCAGCATGGCGTCAGTAGGATACGAGCCGCTGGCCACGTTTGCACCGATGTCGGCGTTGGCTTGCTGCTGGATCTTGCGCGAGGGCTTGCCGAGCAATTGGGCCACCAGGCGAGTGCGGCCGCCGATTCCGAGCTCCTCGGCCAGCACGCGCAGCGAATTTTCGGAGGCGATGAAATTCACGCGCTCGATACGAGCGTCGCGTTCCATCGCAAGTAGCAGCTCTTTCAAGAAGATAGAGCCGCTGGCCCCGGTGGTTGCGACCGTCAGGGTGCGGGCCACAGGGATGTTGGCGGTCGGCATCTAAGGTTGTCGGGAGCGTCTCCCGGACAGCGAAGCATAGGGAGGCCTGCTCCGGCAAGTCAAGAAAGCGGCTTGACCTGCACATCGCCTTTTCGGAGGTGCGAGGGTGCCAGGGGCCAGCAGACATGCATCATGGCTAGCACTTCCATCTTGCGATGGCGTCGCAGTGCCGCCCAACTCCACGCCCTGGAGCAGGTGGAGCGCGAGATCCGCGCCAGCGACCCTAACGGCCGGCGCAAGTACTTGCAGGAGTTCAGCCGCGCTTTCCGTAACTATCAGGCTGTACTGACCCCGGAGCAGCTGGCCAGCGCCCTATGCTCGGCTGACACCCTGCTGGTGGGCGATTACCACGCGCTGCCGGCGGCGCAGCGTTTTGCCGGGCAGCTGGTGAGGGACCTCTCGTCCCACGGTCCGGTGGTGCTGGGCGTGGAAACAGTCTTCTCCCGCGACCAGCGCATCCTGGACGCCTGGTTCCGTCACCGTATTAACGAGCAGGAGCTGCGCGCGCGGCTGCGTTTCGATCTGGATTGGGGTTATCCCTGGGAGCCGTTTTACCAGATGCTGGAGGCGGCGCGCTCGGCGGGAGCGCCCGTTTATGGCTTGGACTGCCTGCCCCGGGAGGACCTCAGGAAAATCGGCACGCGCGACCGGCACGCGGCGGCCACCATTGCGGAGCTGCGCCGGCTGTACCCGCAAGCGCGCATTGTCGTCCTGTTCGGGGAATCGCACCTGGCGCCCGGCCACTTGCCGCGCCTGTTGCGCCGGCGCCTGCCGCGGGAACGCATTCTCACGGTCTTGCAGAATGTGGACGCCCTTTACTGGAAGGCCGCGGGCGAGCGCCGGGAGCGCGTGGACGCTGTGCGCGTCAGTGAGCGGGCGGTGTGCGTGTTCAACTCCACGCCCCTGGAAAAGTACGAAAGCTATCGCCTGTGCCTCGACCAGTGGCGGCAATCCACCTCGGGGGTTCCCGACTTTGCGCCCAGCGTGCATAACCTGATCGAAAGTCTGGCTCGCTTCCTCGACCTGGGGCGGTACTGCGACCGTTATGGACGCACCGAGCGGTTCGTGCGCGACCAGTTGCCCGAGGTATGCTTCCGCACTTCGCAGAAAGCCTTGCGGCCGCGCTCGCGGGGCAGCCGACTGATGAACGACCTGATGGCGGCCAGCGCCCGCCTGGAAGAATACGGAAGCGCCTATCTGCCCACCATGAACTCCATCTATGTCAGGGATTTCCAGATGGCGTACGTCGCCGAGGAGGCGGCGCATTTTCTCCATCACGCCTGCCGCGGCGCGCTGGATCCCGCCCGCATGGGCGGAGTGCGGAGCTTGCGCGCGGAGGACCGCTTCTATCGCCGGGCGCTGGAGCACGCGGTAGGGTATTTCGGTTCGCGCGTTCTGTATCCGGCGCGCCCGGCGGTGCGTCCCGACGAACTGGAAACGCTTTATCGCCAGCCGCCGCGCAACATCGAGCGGCGTACCGTTTACGCCTACGGCGAGTACATCCGCATGCTCGATTTTCTGGCGCTGCACAAGCGCTATGAACGCGCCCCTTCCTCGCGGTATCCAGGGCTGCTGCGCGACGGACTGCGCTGCAAGGGCGCCAAGTTCGAATACCTGACCCGCCGCCTGGGATACATGCTGGGCAGCGAGTTGTACGACGCCTATCTGCAGGGCCGGATCAGCAAGCGCTTCCTTTCCTCCCTGATGTTCCGTCCGCTGGACCAGCCGGGGAGCGCGCGCCCTGCCTACTTCGCTGTCACCCGCAAACTGCGCCAGGCGTAGCGCCGGCTGCGTTCCCGGTTTGCTAATCTGGACGCGGTGAACGAGCTCGCGCTGCGCCGCCTCTTCGACCAGGTACGCCAAGGGAAGCTCTCGCCCGACGAGGCCGTGGGCAAGCTTCGCCACCTCCCCTTCGAAGATCTGGGTTTCGCCAACGTGGACCATCATCGCGCGCTGCGCGCCGGCTTCCCCGAAGTGGTGTTTGGACCAGGCAAGACTCCCGCCCAGGTAGCGGCCATCTTTACCCGGCTGGCCCGCCACGAAAAGAACGTGCTGGTGACCCGGGCCAGCGAGGAGCAGTTCAAGGCCGTGCGCAAAAAGGTGCGCGGCGTTCAGTACCGGGCGCTGGCGCGCGCTATAACCCTGCAGCGCGATCGCGCCCGCCGCGGCAAAGGCATCATCGCCGTGGTTTCCGCCGGGACCAGCGACATCCCGGCGGCCGAGGAGGCGGTGGTTACCGCCGAGCTGATGGGCAACGAGGTCGAGCACCTTTACGACGTGGGGGTGGCCGGCATCCACCGCCTGCTGCATCACCGCGAACGCCTGCAACGGGCGCGCGTGCTGATCGTCTGCGCCGGCATGGAAGGAGCGCTGCCCAGCGTCGTGGGCGGGCTGGTGGGCGTACCCGTCATCGCCGTTCCCACCAGCGTGGGCTATGGCGCCGCTATGGGCGGGATTGCCGCCCTGCTGGGAATGATGAACTCCTGCGCCTCCAACGTGAGCGTGGTGAACATCGACAATGGCTTCGGGGCGGGCTTTGTGGCTTCGCTCATCAACCGCCTGTAACTCAGGCTAGCGCGATTGCATTTCCTCGTCGTCGAGCAGGCCGGAGGCGAGCGCGTACTGGACCAGTTCCGCGCGGCTTTGCAGCTCCAGCTTCTTGCGGATGCGGGCGCGGTACGTCTCCACCGTCTTGACACTGACGTTGAGGGTGCGTGCGATCTCCTGGCGCGTGAAGCCGCGTGCGATTCCGCTCAGGACCTGGCGCTCGCGCTCGCTGAGCGCCACTTTGCCGCCGGCCGGGCGCGCCTCCACGGGTAGGGCAAGGGCGGCGATGGCTTCGCCCAGGCGCGGATCCAGGAATCGGCGGCCGAGCGCCACGGTGCGAATGGCCTGGTAAAGCTCGTCTTCGGCCGCGCTTTTCAGCAGGTAGCCGAGGACCCCGACCGACAACATGGAGCGGACGAACGCCAGGTTCTGGTTGGTGGAGAGCACCACCACGCGCGCCTGCGGCAGCGCACGCATCAGCTTGCCGGCCAGACGCAGAGTGCTGGGGCCAGGCACGCTGGTCTCCAGGACCATGGCGTCCACCGCCTCCTGGGCGTACGCGTCCAGGGTCTGCTGCAGGCCTTCTGCTTCGCCTACAACCACCAGGTCCGGCGCCGCGTTAATGAGTCTCCGAATTCCTGTGAGCGTGAGCCGATAGTCAGAGGAGATCAGGATCCGAAGTTTGTCCATTGCGCGCTTAAGCCGCTGCTCCTTGGGAATCTTCAAGTACCAACGACGAAAACACGCCTTCCGCCTTCCTCGATCATCCCCGAACTCAGGAGTTGTTGGTGAGCGTTCTGACGTTCATTGTAGGGAATAGGAGAGAACCGCGCTTGTCGGGAGGAGGACCGACACGGCAGCAACCTGTGAATAATTTTTCGCGCGGCCGGGTTGCTCGAATGCGGGTACTTTGCCGGCGAGTGGTCGCACCGACGAGCGCAAGGACTGGGGCGAGCTTTACTCGGCCGAGGCGCGAGAGAGGTTGCGGCGCCGCTTGGTGGCGGCGAAGGTGTCGAACTCTTCCCAATACACCACGAACGGAGACTCGCGGCGAAAGCGGGCAGGCCGCCAGTCGAGCGATCCTTTGCTGACCTTGAGGAACCCGAAGAGTTCGCCGTCGGCGTAGATTTCGAATTCCACATCCTTGTTGCGCACTTCCACGAACGACGGGATTTTGAACTGAATCTCGTGTTGCGCCATGCCCTGCCCTCCGTTTGCGGACATGATACCGGTCGGCAGGCGGCGAGCGAACCAATTCCGCAAGCGCCCGGCGCGGGGGACCGGTTCCTATTTGGAAGCACCCGTTCTTTCGTAACCCGCACCGCCCGGCTTGCCCCGGTGTGACCGACTTTAAGATGGACCAGGAGTAGAGTGATGCCGGAATCGAAGGCTATCCTGAAAGAACTGCGCGGGCTCCGCGAGCAGGTGCGCGCGGTGGCCGACGACCTCCGCCTGCTGCTGATTTACGCAGTGGATCCGGGCGCGACCCTGCTGCCCGAGCGCGGTGCCGAGACCAAAGGACGCCTGCACGCCGACGACTCCTTCGTGCAGGAACATCGGCGGGCCGTGCTGAGGATGCCGGCCAAGGGGGGGCGCTGAGACCTACGTGACGCTCACCTCTGTGTAGGTGCCGTAGACCTCGCGCAGGGCATCGCAGATTTCGCCCACCGTGGCATAGGCGCGCACCGCGTCGATGATGTAGGGCATCGTGTTGGCGTTGCAAACGGCGCCATTGCCAGTTGCCTTGGGCTCCTGCGCGGCGGCACGCTTCAGCGCCTCCAGTCGGCGGCGCACCTCGTCGTTCGACCGGCGCTCGCGCAGCGCTTTCAGCTTGGCCGACTGCTGCCGCGCTACTGTCTCGTCGATGTAGAGGATATGAGGCGGCTCTTCCTCGATGGTGAAGTCGTTCACCCCCACAACAATCTTTTCGCGGGCTTCGGCGGCCCGCTGAAACTGGTAAGCGGACTCGGCGATCTCCTTCTGGGGATAGCCGCGCTCGATGGCTTTCACCATGCCGCCCATCGCGTCCATCTTGTCGAAGTAGTCGAGCGCGCCGCGTTCCATGTCGAGGGTCAGGCGTTCCAGGAAGTAGCTGCCGCCCAGCGGGTCCACGGTCTGGGCCACGCCCGATTCATAGGCGATGATCTGCTGGGTGCGCAGCGCGATACGCGCCGCCTCGGCCGTGGGCAGGGCCAGCGCCTCGTCGTAGGAATCGGTGTGCAGCGACTGCGTCCCGCCCAGCACGGCGGCAAGCGCCTGCAGCGCCACCCGCGCAATGTTGTTCAGCGGCTGTTGCGCCGGTAGCGACACGCCCGCGGTCTGGGTGTGAAAGCGCATGAGCCAGGTGCGCTCCTGGCGCGCCCCAAAGCGCTCCTTCATCACGCGGTACCAGACCTTGCGGGCGGCGCGGTACTTGGCAATTTCCTCGAAGAAGTCGTTGTGAGCGTTGAAGAAGAAGCTAAGACGCGGCCCGAACTCATCCACGTCGAGGCCGCGGCGGCGCGCCCATTCCACGTATTCCACCCCATCGTAGAGCGTGAACGCCAGTTCCTGGAGCGCGGTGGAACCCGCCTCGCGAATGTGATAGCCGCTGATGGAAATAGTGTTGAAACGCGGCGTGTAGCGCGACCCGAACTCAAAGGTGTCCACCACCAGACGCATGGAGGGCGCAGGGGGATAGATGTATTCCTTCTGCGCGATGTATTCCTTCAGAATGTCGTTCTGAATGGTGCCGGAAATCTTTTTCCAGTCGGCGCCCTGCTTCTCCGCCACCACCAGGTACATGGCCCAGAGCACGGAGGCCGGGGAGTTGATGGTCATGGAGACCGTCGTTTTCTCCAGATCAATACCGTCGAAGATGATCTCCATATCTTCGAGCGAATCCACGGCCACGCCACACTTGCCCACCTCGCCCTCGCTGGCCGGGTGGTCGGAGTCGTAGCCCATCAGGGTGGGCAGGTCGAAGGCTACCGACAAGCCGCCGCCGCCGTGCGCCAGCAGGTACTTGTAGCGTTCATTGGTCTCCTCCGGCGAGGCGAAACCGGAGAATTGGCGCATGGTCCACAGCTTGCCGCGGTAGCCGGAGGCGTGAATGCCGCGCGTGAAGGGCGCCTGGCCGGGATAGCCCAGATATTTTTCGTAGCTCCAGTCCTCCGGCAGGTCCGCAGGCGTGTACAGGCGGCGAATGGGCGCGAGGGAAACCGTGGTGAAGCGCGCTTGTCCCTGCTCGTCGAGGTTCACCCCGGTGGGTGCGCCGATCGGTCGCTCCGGCGCTTTATCCAGCGCCGGGGCGAGCGTCTTCTCGGCCCACTCCTTTTCGGCGGCGGAGGGTTGGCGGCCTTCAAACACGTCCTGGATCGGGCTTTCGGCTACGCTTTTCTTGTTTTCGGGCGGCATGCGCGGTGTGACTCCCAATGATAGAGATGCGTCGCCGGGGGCACAAGACACTCCCGGTGCCCCGGACACCAGGCGTTTACAATCGGAAGCATGCCTGCACCCGTGAAAGCCCTTGTCTCCCTGGACCTGCTCAATCAGGTGGACATCCGGGTAGGCACCATTCTCCGCCTCGACGAGGTGCCCGGCTCCGACAAACTGCTGGCGCTGCGCGTCAGCTTCGGCGACCACGAACGTACCATCGTGGCCGGCATGCGCCAGGAACGCGCCAATCCGCGGGAGATTGAGGGCAAGCAGGCGCTGTTCGTGGTGAATTTGCCCCCGCGCAAGATGCGCGGCGTGGTTTCCGAGGGCATGCTGTTTGACCTGGGTTATGCCGACGGCATTCCCCCGGCCCTCGCGATGCCCGAGCGCCCGGTCCCGGACGGCACCCGCGCCGGTTGAACGGGCCGGAGTTCCGGCCACTGTTCTTTATTGGGGCTGTCTCCTCCCCGTTTCCCAGGCCTTGGCGTGTTTCCACGAAACGTACACAGCGTGATAGAGGTGCAGCAGCAGGCCTTCGCGGCCGTCGAGAAATCCCAGGCGGAACAGATAGTTGTAGACGAAGGTGGCCAGCGGCCGGAAGACGATGTTCACCACGCTGAACCCGCGCTTCTCCGCCAACTCCGAGCCCAGCGAAGAATAGCGGTTCATGTGCTCGATGTAGTCGCTCAGAGTGGGATAGGAGTGATGCACCAGGGCGCCCTTGGCCAGCGTCGGGGTCTTGCCCTGCACCTGGATGGTTTCGTGCACCGGGCGGTCGCTGATTCTGCCGGCGCCGCGGCGGAACAGGCGCAGCTTGGGATCGGGCCAGAAGCCGCCGCGTTTCACCCACCGGCCCAGGAAGTAGTTCTTGCGCCGCACGAAGAATCCACCGATGGTGGTTGCCACCACCGCCATGCTCTCCACGGGAATGCCGTCGCGCTCGGAGGGGCG
>JAMXLI010000147.1 GCA_024281115.1 Terriglobales bacterium
CGACTCCTGACCCCTGACTCCTGACTACTGCTTTGCAAATATTTCCGCGTCCGAGCGGCGAATGTAATTGGCTTCCAGATCGGCCGGAGCCACGGTTTCCCCGGCCAGCAGCTTCTTCAGGCCAAGCCGCGCCAGGACGTCGCTGCGCGGGTGCTCGACCGCGAGCGCCTGCAGTCCGTGCTTCTGCGCCCATTCCAGCGCCAGCTTGTCAGGCGTGACCACAACCGCCAGCTTGCCTCGCGCCAGGGCCACAAATTCTTCTTCATTCAGCAGGCTCTCGCGCTCCAGTCGCGCGCTGCCGCCCGCAACCTCGTACTCGCCGGCATAGACCTCATTCCGTCCGGCATCCAGCGCTGCTACCACGCTGCTCTCAACATCTCCCGCAACCGCCAGCACCTGAAGCAGAGATGCGGCCGCAATCGGCTTGCGCAGAACTTCCGCCAATCCCTTGATTGCCGCCAGCCCCACGCGCAGGCCAGTAAAAGATCCAGGACCGGAAGCGACGACAAATCCGTCCAGATTGTGCTTGGAAAAACCGTGCCGCGAAAGCAGGTCCGCGATCTGCGGCACCAGTTGCGCGGAGAAAGTGCCGCCGGCTAAGGGAACCACTTCCAAAACCTCGAAGCTGCGCTCATCGCCGCGGGCCAGGGCAATGCTGCCGTGCTTGCCGGATGTGTCCGCCGCCAGCAGCAGCATGGTCAAACGCCCTGCGGCGGGTCCTCGCACAGCTCAAGCAATACGCCGCCGGTGCTGGAGGGATGAACGAATACGTAGAGATGGCCGCCGGCGCCCACCTTGATGTCTTCGGAGATCAGCCGCGTGCCGCTCTTCTTAAGCCGTTCGACGGTGGCGGCGAGATCGTTGACGCGCAGCGCAACGTGGTGCAACCCCTCGCCTCGCTTGGCGATGAAGCGCGCGATGGCCGACTCCGGCGAAGTCGCCTCCAGCAGTTCGATGCGGCTTTCCCCCACCGGCACCATGGCCAGGCGCACCTGCTCGCCCTCGACCGTCTCCTCGCCCACCACGGACAGTCCAAGGTGTTCGTAGAAGGTGCGGGCCGCGGCCAGCGATTTGACGGCGACTCCCAGGTGATCAATGTCGAACATCGTTTTTCCCCAGGCTGGCGACAATCTCCTCCACTAGAGAATACGGGTCGCGCTTGTGCTCGGCAACTTCGGCGGCATAGCGCGTGATCTCTGCCTCGCCTAGCTGCTCGCGCACTACGCGGCGCAGCAGGGCATCGCGCAGCATCTCCAGCAACCGGTCGTGCCAGTGGCGCGCGCGCTTTTCGAGCAGCAGACCGTTTTTGGCCAGGTAGGTTTCGTATTCCGCGATAGCCTTGGCCAGTTCGACCGTGCCAGTTCCCTCCGTGGCCACGGTCTTGATGATGGGCGGGCTCCAGTTGTCCCTGCGCATGGCCAGCGACTGCATGGCGCGAATCTCGCGCTCCACCCGCTCGGCGCCTTCGCGGTCGCTTTTGTTGATGACAAAAATGTCGGCGATCTCCATGATGCCGGCCTTGATGGTCTGCACGTCGTCGCCCATGCCGGGAACAAGAATTACCACGGTGACGTCGGCCAGGCGCACAATGTCCACTTCGTCCTGCCCCACGCCTACGGTTTCGATGAGCACCAGGTCGCGCCCGGAAGCATCCAGCACCGTGGCCACGTCCGCGGTTGTGCCCGCCAGGCCGCCCAGCGATCCGCGCGTGGCCATGCTGCGGATGTAGATGCCGGGGTCGGCATGGTGCGCCTGCATGCGGATGCGGTCGCCCAGAATGGCCCCGCCGCTGAACGGGCTGGTAGGGTCCACGGCGATGATGCCTACCGTGCGCTGCTGCTTTCGGTATTCGCGCGCCAGTTGATCCACCAGCGTGCTCTTGCCTGCGCCCGGCGCGCCGGTGAGACCGATAATGCGGGCATGCCCGCTGTGAGGAAAGAGCGCGCGCAGCAGTTGGGCAGACTGCGGCGCGCGGTTCTCGACCGCGGTAATCACCCGCGCCAGCGCTCGCGGATCGCCGCCGCGGGCGCGCTCAACCAGGGATTGGCTTTCGGCAGACAAGAGTTGTTGGTAGTGAACCGCCAAAATCAAACCAAAACCGCCGAGGACGCCAAGGACGCAGAGAAATTATTTTGAAACATAAAGGTCAGGAAATTGCTTCTCCTCAGCGTCCTTTGCGTCTCTGCGGTTGTGGTTTTGCTAACTCCTGAAAACTGACTCCTGACTACTAGTCTTTCAGTATCTGCCGCGCGATCACCATGCGCTGTATTTCGCTGGTGCCTTCGCCGATGGTGCACAGCTTCACATCGCGATAAAACTTCTCCGCCGGATAGTCCTTGATGAACCCGTAACCGCCGTGAATCTGCACCCCTTCGTTGGCGCATTTCACCGCTACCTCGCTGGCATAGAGTTTGGCCATTGAGGACTCCAGCGTGGTTTTCAGGCCCGCATCTTTCATGGAAGCGGCGCGCAGGGTGAGCAGGCGGGCAGCGTCAATTTCCGTGGCCATGTCGGCCAGCTTCCACTGGATGGCCTGGAAGTCGCTGATGGCGCGCCCGAACTGCTTGCGCTGCTTGGAATAATTGAGGGCTGCCTCGTAGGCGCCCTGGGCCATGCCCAGCGACAGGGCCGCAATCGAAATGCGACCCCCGTCCAGCACACGCATGGCGTCAATAAAACCGTTGCCTTCGGCGCCTACCAGGTTTTCCGCCGGAATCAGGCAGTCTTCAAAAATCAGTTCGGCGGTGTCGCTGGCGCGCAGTCCCAGCTTGTTTTCTTTTTTGCCGGGGCGGAAGCCCTTGGTACCTTTCTCCACGATGAAGGCGGACAGGCCGTGAGTGTGAGCGGCGCGATCGGTTACCGCGATCACCACCAGCGCGTCAGCGTAGTGGCCGTTAGTACAGAAAGTCTTTGTGCCGTTGAGCACCCAGCCGTGTTTATTGCGCACCGCGCTCATGCGGGCGCTGCCCGCATCGGAGCCGGAGCCCGGCTCGGTCAGCCCCCAGGCGCCGATGAACTCGCCCGAAGCCAGCCGCGGCAGGTATTTGCGTTTCTGCTGCTCATTGCCGGCAAGAAAAATATGGTTAGCGCACAGCGAGGTATGCGCCGCCACGATGATGCCCACCGAGCCGTCCACCCGTGAAAGCTCCTCGATGGCGGTGACGTACTCCACGTAGCCCATCCCGGCGCCGCCCAGGTCGTTGGGGAACACCACACCCATCAGGCCCAGCTTGCCCAATTCCTTGATGATGGCCAGCGGAAACTCGCCCGCTTCATCCCACTTCATCACGTTGGGCAGGATTTCGCGCTCCGCGAATTCGCGCACGCTGCGGCGGAGCTGTTCTTGCTCCTCACTTAACTGAAAATCCAAATGGCTACCCTCCCGGGGGCGGTGCGTCAGGGAGACGTAACAAGTTACGTCTCTACTGTGGGCAAAACATTTCATTAGAACACACAGCGGAGAGGGCGGGAAGGGAGCGG
>JAMXLI010000148.1 GCA_024281115.1 Terriglobales bacterium
AGGTGGAAAAGAATAACGACTCCCGCCCAGCTTCCTTGTTCGGCGTGATCAATGGAAAAGCGTGGCCGTATGACGAGCGCCTACATTACCGGGTAGGCGAAACCGTACACATGCGTTGGATCAACGCTTCAGAGGCGCTGCACCCCATGCACATGCATGGAAGCTTCTACCGGGTGGATGCGATGAGCGACGGCCAGCGCGAAAAAGTGTTACGGAGTTGCGCCCCATGGTGGTCACGCAGTTGCTGGTTTCCGGTTCGTCCATGGAGATGACGTGGAAGCCGGAGCGGCCCGGGAATTGGCTGTTTCACTGTCACCTGCTCGCGCACGTGGTGGAATCAGGGCGAGCGCCCTTCGGCTCTTTGAGCCTGGTTCAGCACCCTGAAAACCTGGACCCCAAGCACGGCGCCAAGATGACCGGCTTGACCATGGCATTTGAAGTGGCGGGCAAATCGGCAATCCCGAAAGTGTCTTACCGCCACGCCCGCAAATTAAAGCTGGTACTTGAAGAGCGGCAACCTTCCCCCCTCGAGATTCACACGCGGCTGCGCGAGGGAGAGCGCTCCAGCGAATCGCAAGGCTTGATGGGGCCGCCCATTGTGCTGCGCCGCGGAGAGCCGGTCAGCATCGCCGTCGAGAACCGCATGCCGGAACAGACCGCTATTCATTGGCACGGGATGGAACTGGAAAGCTACTACGATGGCGTTCCGGAATTCAGCGGCGAAGGCCGGCAGGTCACCCCGCCCATCCCGCCCGGGGGAACGTTCCAGGTGCGATTCACGCCGCCGCGGCCCGGCACCTTCATCTATCACACGCACTGGCATGACGTCGGACAATTGATTGGGGGCCTCTATGGTCCGCTCATCGTGCTGGGAGAAAATGAAAGCTACGATCCCGAGCGTGATGTGGCTTTCGTGATGGGCGGCAACGCTATCCCCTTCGTCAATGGCCAGACACAACCTTCGCCCTTGTCCTGGTCGGCCGGCAAGACCTACCACCTGCGACTCATCAACATTATGGTGAACACTCCCGTTCTCTTCAGCCTGGGAGCGGGCCAGACCCTGTCGCGCTGGACTGCGGTCGGAAAAGACGGCATGACCTTGCCACCGGCGCAGCGCCGGACCGCGGAGGCGAAGCTGCGCATTGCCACCGGCGAAACCTACGATTTCGAGATCACTCCAGACAGTGGAGACCTGGTGTTGCGCGCCTTTCGCCCGGCCAACCCGGCGGTGCGGTTCAAGGAGTACAGCATCGAGGTCCCTATCCGCGTGCGCTGATTCGCTCGGCTAGCGCTGCGACAGAGACGTGGTGAGTTTCTCGAGCGTGGCGCCGTCCTCCACGTTCAGGCAGGTTTGCCGCCGGTCAATCTGGCGCATAAGTCCGGTAAGCACCTTCCCTGGCCCCACTTCCAGGAACAACTGCACGCCGCTGCCGATCAGGCCGCGCACGCACTGCTCCCATTGCACCGTGCCGGTCACCTGCCGGATCAGCGTGTCGCGGATGATGTCGGCCGTGGTTACCAGCCGAGCTTCCACATTGCACATCACCGGGATGCGCGCTTCCCGGAGATCGAGCGTCCGCAGGTCGGCCGCCAGGCGCTCCTGCGCCGGCTGCATCAGGGAACAATGAAAGGGCGCGCTCACCGGCAGAAGGACGGCACGCTTCGCGCCACGATGCCGGGCTAATTCAGCCGCGCGCTCCACCGCCGCCTTGTCGCCTGAGATCACCACCTGGTCGGGAGAATTGATGTTGGCGGGCTGGCACACCTCCCCTTGGGCCGCTTCCGCGCACAGCTCGCGGATTTGTGCCAGCGGCAGCGCGAGAATGGCGGCCATGGCGCCGCGGCAGACCGGCACCGCTTCCTGCATGTAGCGGCCGCGGTTGCGGACGGTGCGCACCGCGTCGGGAAAGCTCAACGTGCCCGCCGCCACGTGCGCCGAATACTCCCCCAGGCTGTGACCGGCGGCGAAGTCGGGCTTGATTCCCTGTTCGGCCAGCACGCGCAGCACGGCGACGGAGGTGGTCAGGATCGCGGGCTGCGTGATTTCCGTCAGCTTCAGGTCTTCTTCCGGTCCTTCCCAGCACACCTGCGAAAGCTTGTATCCCAGGGCATCGTCGGCTTCCTCGAAAGTCTGACGGGCAATGGAATGCGCCTCCGACAAGTTCTTCCCCATCCCCACCGTCTGCGAACCCTGGCCGGGAAACAGGAACGCTACGGGGGAACGGGTGGCGTCGAACGCAGATCCGTCAGGCGGGCTCATGGTGTGCATGTTGGCAGTTGTTCAGTCGAGTCCCGTGGAATGGGCGCGCTGGCGGCCCAGCTCGCTTTCAATCTTGATGTTGATGCCGCGCTCGGCGTACTCGGCGGCCACCCGAATGGAATTCTTGATGGCGTTGGCGTTCGAGCTTCCGTGGGTAATGATGCAGACTCCTTTTAGCCCGAGCAGGGGAGCGCCGCCATATTCGGAATAGTCGAGCCGCTTCTTGAAATCACCGAAGGCACTACGCGAGAGCAACGCGCCCACCTGGCGGGTGATGGTGGCGCGGAGCGACTCTTTAAGCGCGTCGCGCACCAGCTCCGCCACGCCTTCAGATATTTTTAAGGCTACGTTGCCTACGAATCCGTCGCAGACGATCACGTCCACGCTGCCGTTATACAGGTCGCGGCCCTCGACATTGCCTACGAAGTGCAAGGCCGAATGCTTGAGCAGCTGGTGCGTGGCGCGTGTCAGCTCGTTGCCCTTGGACTCCTCTTCCCCGATGGAAAGCAGTCCTACACGGGGGCGAGCGGTACCGAAGATGCTGCGAAAGTAGATTTCTCCCATTACCGCGAACTGCTCCAGGTTGTGCGGCTTGGAATCTACGTTGGCGCCTACGTCGAGCAGGATCGCGGCCGTGCCTGCGGAGGTAGGGAAAACGGCGGCCAGAGCGGGGCGATCAACGCCGGGCAAGGCCCCCAACACCATCTTGGCGGTAGCCATGGCGGCGCCGGTATTGCCCGCGGTCACAAAGCCGGCGGCGCGGCCGTCCCGTACCAGGCGCAGGCCGACGCGAATGGAAGAATCGCGCTTGGCGCGCAGTGCCTGCGCCGCCTTGTCCTGCATGCTGATGACTTCGCTGGCGTGCACCACCTCGATCGGCAGGCGGCCAGCCACAGGATGGAGTGCCAACTCGGAGCGGATCTGCGCCTCGCGTCCGACCAAAAGGACGCGCACGTCATAATGCCGGGCCGCCTGGATCGCGCCTTCAACCTCGGGCTTGGGGGCGCGATCAGACCCCATGGTGTCCAGCGCTATAACGGTGGGCATGGGAGCAGGCGCAGGTTACTTCGACTCTTCGACCTCGACGATCTCGCGCCCCTTGTAGTAGCCGCACTTGGGACAGGCCCGGTGGGGAAGCTTTTGCTCGTGACAGTTGGGGCACTCGGAAAGAGAGCGCGCCCTCAAGTGGTCGTGCGCGCGCCGCTTGGAGGTGCGCGCCTGAGAGTGCCTGCGTTTCGGATTCGCCATGAAACCTTCTTCCGCTCCCTGAGGAGCGCGGATTTTGTCTAAGTTCGGGTCGGTCCTGGAAGCTTGCTCTTGAACTGCTCCAGCCCCGCCCAGCGCGGATCAGGCTCCCCGGATGCGCACTCGCACGATTCCACGTTCAAGTTGCGCCCGCAATGGGGGCACAGGCCGCGGCAATCTTCGCGGCAAACCGCTTTCAGCGGGACAGCCAGCAACACCTGCTCGCGCAAGACATCTTCGAGTTGCAGGCCCTCGCCCGTGTAGTAGCCGATATCAGCCTCGGCTTGGGTTACCGTCAACTCGTCGCGGCCGGCATCCGCGCCCTGCGGCCGGTAGAGCAGGTCGAAACTCTTGTCCAGTTCGCGGGCGATCGGCTCCAGGCAGCGGGCGCAATTCAACTCCAGGCGCGCCGAGAACTCGCCGACCACGCGAATGTCCTCGATTTCCTGCTTCCTGCCCAGGTGCTCGCGCAGCAGCGCGGCGCGTCCGGCAGTGCGCAATGGGGAACTCTGCCGGATATCCGGTCCCAAGTCCAGGTGGGGAATCTCCTCCTGGAACTTGATCTCATGTAGCCGTAACTCCTGGATACCGATGAACATCCGGGCCCTCCCGCACGCCTACTACTCCCCGCGAAGTCGGCTGATTCCCAGATGACCCGCTACGCAAGCAAAAGGACCTGGCCCAGACGCGCAAACACTCGGGTAGGCAATATTCAACAATATCGGCAGGGTCGCAAAGCTGTCAAGAAAGCCAAGGAAATCGCACGCTTACAGCAGCTTACCTGCTCGGCCGACTCAGGGCAGGGCTTGCGAGCAGGAGGTGGCGCCGTTGGGATCGAAGGTGATCTGCGCCTGCTGATCGGAGCAGAAGCCCCGAATACCGGTATTGCCCACAGTGGTGGGCACCGCCGTGAGTTCGTAACTGTTTACCGGGGTCCCGCTGGCGTTCACGATGGCGAATTGATATCCGCTCTTGGAGCAGGGCTGGCTGGTGCAAGCCAGCACGGCGTCGAGCAGACCTGCGGAGTTGATATCGGGCGGAGCGCCCCCTGGGGGCGGCTTGAGCTTGCTCAAATCGTCTGCATAGCCCGTGGCCGGGAAGGCCACCGAATACGCCACCTCGGCGTTATTGATGGTGCGCATGGAGGCAATAGCCGAGGCCTCATTGGCGTTAATGCGGGAGCGCAGAAGATTGGGAATGGAAATGGCAGCGACGATCAGGATCACCGCAACTGCGATGAGCAGTTCGATGAGCGAAAATCCCCGTTCTTGCCGGCGATTGTGCACACCCACTCCGCAAGTACTCAGGCGAACGGTCTTGGGAGGACAAGTGGGCCGGCACCCGGGGAGGATGCGTCCAAAGCAGCAGGACCCAGGGGATAGCGTAGCCGGGAACGTGGACGCGGAGAAGTTACTAAGGTCCCGGTGCCAAGGTAACGACTCTCAGGGACAGCTCCGGTGGGCTACCTCGCTGTCCCTGAAACGTTTGGCACAAAACTAGACGGCAGTTTCGGTGCCCGTCGGGCGGGTGGCCTCGCTGACCCCTTCGGCTGCCCGGTCGGTCACGTTGCGGACCGCGCCGACGCCGCGGCGGACGCGCTCCCTGCCCTCTTCAAACTTCTGCCGCGCCGTATCCGCCAGGTCGTTAGCCCTTTCCGTCAGGTTATCGCGTGTTTCCTGACCGCTCATGGGCGCGAAAAGTATGCCGACCCCAAACCCTAGTCCTAAACCGAACAAGAACGCTTTCATCACTGCCTCCTGAAGCTCCTCAATTGGAATATGTCCCAGCGTAGCGCGGTGCAAGTCACGCTTAGCAAGAAAAAGATGCGAAATCAACCCAAGGGTTTGCCGATAGCGAAATTCCTGAAGTGAGCGGTTTCAGGGCGGCACCGGGGCGCCCCCCAGCATCTCCAGGGCGCCGAAGCTCCCGTCAGCCTGGCGGGTAAGCATCGGGGCATAAAGCCCCAGCAGCTCCCGCCTCCACCAGAGTCCCTGCGAGCGCCGGGTAGCCAGATCGGTGAACCAGTACTGCCACAGAACGGCCCGCACATACTGGGGCGGCGCGCCGGGAAACGGGTTGGCCGCAAACAGCGACAGGACCGCCGGGTCGCTTACCAGCAGCAACTCCTCCGTCCGCACCACGAAGGGATTGTTCCGCCAATTGTCCAGCGATGCAAACCACAGGTTCCAGTCGAAGCGCGGCTGGTAGGGGGCGTAGATGCCGGGTGGGCGTGCCAGATCTTGCGGCTTGTAGCGAAAAGGATAGGGCGTCCAGGTAACCCGATCGTTGGAGCCCTGGAACTCGATTTCATAGCGCCCCCGGGTCATGACCGCGAATAGGCCATAGCGATTGGCAATGCGGAATGGCTGCAGCGCCTGCACCGGGGCGACGGGAAGGGGCAGCGCCGGAACAAGCATCCACGCCAGCTCCGCCGTGGAGGCATAGAACACGCAGCCCAGAGCCAGTATCGACACGGCCTTACTGGCCCGAGTCCAGTACGATCGCGGGCGTCCTTCTCCGGCGGCTTGTTCGCCCGCAGCGGAATGCACGGCGCTTGCGGCCGGGATTGTGCTTCGACGGGTAAGCCACTGGACGGCGCCATCGTCGAGAAGCAGAATTCCCAGCGCGAGCACCAGGTAATTGAGAAACGTGTAGTTTGCGGTCAGGATGATCCCAACCTCAAAAGGGGTCACGATCAGGAAAAGAGCGATTCGAAATCGTCGCGGAAGAAAGACCAGGAAGACCAGCGCGAGTTCAATGCCCAGGGTCGCGGCCGCGGTTGCGGCATGGAACCAGTGCGGCAGGTGCTGCGCGTACCAGCCAATCCAGGTAGGCAGCGGGCCGTTCTGGTAATACTCATCCATGGCGGTGAGGTTCCGCCACTGGGTTTCGTGGCTGAGCATCTTGGCCAGGCCGGATTCGAAATAAATGCGGAACCATTCCCAGCGCAGAAGCCAGAGGCTGGCCGGCGAAGGAGGAGAGGCCCGGCCCAGGCCCGGACGGAGGCCGGGCGGCGCGAAAAACAGGCAGATGAACCCGGCTTCCAGCAGCATTCCATCGGATTGATAACTGGCAAAATCCTGGGCCGCGGCAATGAACGAGAGGTAAGCGACCCAACATACCGCCAGCATGGCCCGGGGCCAGAGATTGAGCGTCAGCAGCAGGGCAGCGATCATTCCCGCCCAGCAAAGCAGCGCAAGAGCAAAGTCGCCGCTGCCCCACCACAAGAGCGAGGGAGCGAACCAGTAGCGCTCCAGCCCGGAGAGTTGCGCCGACACCGCCTGCAGGTAAGCGCCTGCGGGAAGAATGCCCTGCGGTCCGATGAGCCCGCGCACCTGAAACAGCAGCGAGAAGAAAGCCGAGTAGTAGATGAGACCCAGCGCGCGCAGGAAAATCCAGCGCGCAAGCAGGTAGCCGCGGTCGCCCTGCGGGCCGGGACCAAACAGGCGAAGTAAAGTTGCGCCAATCGTCGGCATGACAACCTGCGCACGCTCCGAGGCAGCGCGCTCCAGGCAAAATGCTTCGCGGGGACGCGGCTAGAACGTCTTGCCGCGGAACAGAAAGATAAATTCGATGACCAGGATAATGACCACCAGCAATTCCAGGAAGAAGGCGCGCCCCTGGTGAAACTGCTCCACCATGAAGCGGTACAGGTCTTCGGAGGTGCGCAGCTTCTGGTCTACAAGGTTCTTATAGTCAATGACGCCGACCTTGAGCGCGGCCTGGCGGTAAAGCCGGGCGGAAAACATGTCGCTCAGGAACTTGATGGCATTGTCGGCACGCTCGGAGAGTTCCGTGACCTCCAGCAGTACGGTGTGCAGGCGCGTGGCTTCGCGCGCCAGGCGCCAGCGCGCCAGCAGCCCCGTGCCCCGGTCGAGAGAGCGGTAAACGGTTTCCAGTTCGCGCGTGAGCAGATCGTCATAGTGGCGGAATTCCAGCAGCTGCGAGTTGGCATATTCCAGCAGCTCGGTGGCCGTTTGCGCCCCGGCGGCGGTGTCGTACACAAAAGCGCCGTTCCAGCCGATCACGGCCAGATCGTTGGGGTAGTACGAGATGCTGGACTGCAGCACTTCATTGCGTTCTCCGTCGGAAGGAGTGGCGGTTTCGCCGCGCACAATTTGCGCGATGCGCGATCCATGCTGGGTGAGCAACTCCGCCGCGGTGGGATGGCCGGCGATCTGGCGCACCTGGAAGATGTAGTAGTCCTCGTTCAGCCATTCCGGATAAGGCTTTTGCAGGGCGGAAGCGGCGCGGGCCAGCTTCTGACGAACAATGCCGGAGGCGCGGCGCTCGAATTCCGCCCCCCACATCCAGCGGCTGGCCAGTTGCACCAGGGTCTGCCACTCTCCCGCGAACGGCAATTCGAAGACCGTGCTGACCACGCCATAGTCGTAATACTTGATTTGGCCTTCCAGCCGCTCACCGCCCTCGAGAGTTATGGCCTCCAGCGACTCCACCACCGGCGGGCGCGCAAAGCGCACGTAGTCAGGGGCAGGGCTCTTGAAGCTGGGGGAGACGGTGCGGGCGCCCAGGATCTGGCGCAGCTCTTCCAGCCGAATCTCTTCGCAGACATCGTAAAGGAGAACGACAAGGACGGATCCCTCAAGGGCAGCTTCCACGGCGGGCGGGATCGTGCCGGCGGTCTGCACCTGCTCCACCATGGGCAAAACCATAGTGCACGGTGGGGGCGAACGCAACCGTGAATGAGTTAACGGTTGGTTAGGAAGAAGACTTACGGCAGCGCGGCCAGCCGCGTGCTTGCAAGCTGGCCCGCGGGATTCGCGGGATTGTCTTTGGCGATCTGCTGGTACAACTTCTTCGCTTCCTGGGGCTGCTTGCTGGCGTAAAGCGCCGCCAGTTCCAGCTGCGCTTGCACCTTCCCTACCGTAGGCGTGGGATGCTCGATGAGATCCTTGTAAAGGGCAATCGCGTCGGAATCGCGATTGCTGTTGCGATACACGGAGGCGAGCGCCAGCTTGGCCAGCGCGGCCAAGTCCTTGTTGTGCGCTCCCGCAATATCCTTTAATTCCTTTTCCGCGGCGGCCGTGTTGCCCAGGTCGATATCGGTGATGGCTGCGAAATAGCGCGCCAGTTCTCCGGAACGGGTGAGGCCGTACTTGGCGGCGATGGTGCGGAACTCAGGCTCGGCCGCCTGCGCCCGCTCCTTGATCGAGGGGAACGTGGTTACACCCGGCTGCGGCGGAGTGCCCGGAGGAACGATGGGCGCTTCGAACGTGCGCAGCGCGTGTCCTAACTGGGCGCTGGCGAGCTGCTCCCGGTTCTGCAAGTAAGTCCAGCCGCCCAGCACCAGCGCCAGCACCACGGCTACGGCGGCGCCGCCCATGATCAGGTTTTTACGGTGTTCCACTGCCCAGGAAACCGTCTCCATGGTGGTTGCCGCGAAACGGTCCTGCTTCAATTGATGTCGGGCTTGTGCGCGCACAGACTTCCTTTTTCTTGGGTGGGGAAAGGTTCAGTTTACCAGCGCGAAAAACGGAGCGTCAAACCTCCGATTGCGCGCGGGAACGGCGATAGGTATTCAGAATGTCGGAGAGAGTGAGCACGCCTTCGAGCTGCCGCGGGTTGGCACGATGGACAACGGGTAGCAGTGGCCAGTCGTAAATGTGCCGCAGCGCGGTATCGAGCGGGTGGTCGGGGTGCAGGACCGGCAGACTGAATTCCCCGGCCGCCGCCTCGGCCAGGGTGAGTGAGCCGCGGCCCTGGTCGGCAAGGCCGGCCAGCACCTCGCGTTTCAGGCCGCGCCAGCCGGCGCCTTCCACGTGCACCACCAGGAGCGGCTCCAGCGAGCGGTCCAGACGCTGCAAGCCCTCCGACACGGGTTCCTTGCCTTCGCTGAGCGCCAGGCGCGGTGGACGCATCGCATCCTCCACCCGCAGCACGGCCTCCTCCCGCAGTTCCTCGAGCGAGGGCAGATCGAGACCCGATTGGCGCGACAGCAAGTCGAACAGAGGCGTGCGTTGCAGGCTGCGGGAGATGACGTAAGCGATGGTATTGGAGAGGATAACCGGCACGACGATGCTGTAGTCGCCGCTCACCTCCAGAACCATGAACACCGACGTGAGCGGCGCCCGGATGAAGCCGGCGAACAGCGTCCCCATTCCGACCAGCGCGTAGGCGGCGATCGAGCCGGCCAGGTGCGGCAGAAAGTGGCGCTCCAGCTCGCCCACCGCGCCGCCCAGCATGGCTCCAATAAATAGTGTGGGAGCAAACATACCGCCGGGAACACCGCTCACAAAAGAGATGGTGGTCGCCAGAATCTTGAGCCCGGCCAGGATGCCCAGCATGCGCCAGCCGTACTGATCGTGCATGGCCTGGTCCATGAAGACGTATCCTGCGCCCATCACCTGGGGATAGCCGAAGTAACCGATGAGCCCTACGAGCAAGCCTGCGAGGCCGGGTTGCAGGTATTGCGTCCAGCGCGGGGCGGATTTCAAGGGCGCGCGCAGCCAGGCGATCATTTTGACGAACACCACGGAGGCAATTCCGCCGGCCACGCCCAGGACGGCGTAGGCAGCGAGCTCCTCCGGGTTGGGCGCCGGGAGCGGAGGAATGCGGAACAGGGGCGCCGCGCCCAGGAACCAGCGTTCCACCACCACGCTGGCGACGGCGGAGAGCACCACCGCGCCGAGAACTCCGGCGCTCCAGCGTCCAATCACCTCTTCGATGACAAACAGCACCGCGGAAACAGGAGCGTTGAAAGCTGCGGCCAGCCCCGCGGCCGCGCCCACCGGCGCCAGCAGCCGCATCTTGTCGCGAGACAATTCCAGACGCCGTCCCAGGGCTGACGCAATGCCCGCGCCGATCTGGAGCGAGGGGTCCTCGGGCCCAAGCGACTGTCCGCTGCCGATGGCCAACGCGCACCCGATGAACTTCCCCACCACGGTGCGAAACGAAATGTAACCGTTGTAGATGTACAGCGCCGCCTTGGTCTGATTGACGCCGCTTCCCCGGGTGGTGGGGAACACGTGGATGAGAAGAACGGCGATGGCGATTCCGGCCAGCGCCGGCACCACGAGCACCCGCGACCGCGGCGGCAGCAACGCCGAACCCAGCAGCGCCCAGCGCGTGCTTTCGTAGGCGATGCGGAAGCAGACCACGGCGAGGCCAGAGAGAACTCCGATAAAGATGGCCAGCAGCGGGAACAACTGCTCTTCCCCCAGGCGATGGAAGCGCAGCCGCCGCCGGCGGGGGCCACTCGCGGGGATGGAGGGCGTGGCCTTCAGGGTCTCAGGAAGGGAATTCATTGCGGGGCGCTTTCATGCTGCTGCTGCAGCAGCAACAGCGCCAGATCGGGTCCCTGGGGAGGGCCGCAAATCCTGGCTGTCGCTTCCTCGATGCTGCCGGCCAGGGTGAGGGCCTGGTTCTGCAATTCGGGCTCCTGGGCGAAGCTGGGCTTGCGCGACTCGCTCTCCAGCTGCTGCAGCTGCTCGTTGTAGCCGACGAGCTCACCGGACTGGGGAGCGTTTTGCAGGTCAACGTGATGGCTGAGGGCGCAGGATTGCAGCCGCGCGGATGCGATCCGCAAGGCACGGCGCACGCGGTCGGCCCTCTCCTCTGTGTCCAAACTCTCGGCGTAAGGATCGAGCCCGACAATCAGGTTCACAATTTGCACGCGCCGGGCAACTTCGGGCGAAGGGCGGCGACGCAGGGCTTGCTCCAGGTAACGCCGCGCGGGCCAATACTGGCGCAAGCGGAAGGAGGCCTCCCCGGCTCCGGCGAGCGCTTCCGGAGATCGTCGGTCGAGTTGCAGGGCGGACTTGAACTCCGCCAGAGAGCGCGGGTTGTTGCCCACGTCCAGCAACAACGCTCCCACGCGGGCGTGCAGCGCGGCATTGGGCGGCAACTCCGCCGCCAGTCCCACCAGTTCGGCATCGGCCTGGT